>DAIMZF010000014.1:0-44649 GCA_036734085.1 Aggregatilineales bacterium | reverse complement strand
CCACGTCAAATCAGTTGGGCGGCCTTCGGCACGGTGAACGTCCCAAGCGGCCTGATGGCTTTAGGGCTATTGCGGCCTAGCAAAATCTCCAGCTTCCGCCGGGATGTGCTGGATTACATCATCACGGGTGGTTTTGCGGCGGCGGTATGTATGGCGCTCGCGTTTGGCGTGGCCTATCATGTCACGGATGATTTACTGACGGCACGGAGCGCAACAACGCTGTTCTTCATCTTATACAGCCTGACCATCTTCTGGTATGTATGCGGGGTGGACATCACACGGCCCAGCACATACCGCAAATATCCATTGGCAACGGCCATCACCGGGTTTTTGACCAGTGGCACATTAGCGGTTGCCACCCTTCTGCCGGATGTATTCGAGTTCAGTTGGCCGCCGTTGAACGTCACCGCGCTGGTTGTGGTGTTATGGCTTTTAGCATCGCTGATTGTCAGCGTAGGGATGCGTAAGCGTGCGCTATTGCATCAACTGTATGAACTGATGGACGCGAAGACTGACGCCGACCGGAACAAAGACGGCGGCTAAATGCGACTATGGCGCGATGACTTCGCGCCGCAGGATGTCCAGCGCGGTGAGCATAAAGTAATTACGCAATGTGCCGCCCACCCGCGCTTCTGCGCCTGTAAAATCACAGAACGCGCCAAGTTCGTGCCGAATGTGGGTGCGGTCTGGGCCGATGCCGTAATCCGGCAAGGTCTGGAAGGCCGCCCACAGATTGACCAACGGAACGCCATAAGCATCCGCCACATGGAGCATTGCTGTATTAAGCTCAACGGATTTGCCCCACAAGGAGCGCGCCCCTGCTTCCGGGTAATCGTTCAACACCGGGAAGGTACTTAGCACAGGAATAACGCCGCGCTCCACCAGCCAGCTTATCAGGCGGTCAAGGTTGCGTTCATAAGTCTCCACCGGGATTTGCTCTAAGTCCATCAGGCCTATCATCGTCAGCGCGACGGCAGGCTGTAACACGCGATATTCACATTCAAGCGGGTTTTCCCCAGCGCGGCAGTAATCCGCCGATGACGCCCAGAATGGATCGAAGATGCCGAAGGTATTAAGGCCATTCTGCGCGGTGACGTTGCTCACATCAAATGAATTAGGGAATGTAGGGTATGGTGCTTCCGCGCTGAAGAACGCGACGGTATCCAGCAAATCCGTATACAGGCCATAATCACACCCGCCGAAGCGCATCCCAAACGGGCGCAGATAGTCGCCACTGGTGCTATTGCTATCCCCCACTTTGATGAACACGCCATCCCGGTTGCCGCGTGCCTGCCCTTCCGCATAGATTTCTGCCAGACCGGGCGAGTCAAAATTATGCAGGATGGGGGTTTGCATCAGCCGCGTTAGTTGTTCGGTATAGTCTGCGGCGGAAGGCGGATAGCGGCTGAGGTCTAGCGGGGTAATCTGCACAGATGTGATAGGCAACGCGAACAGGTCTAGCGCATCCAGCATCCCGCGCAGATTGTTGGCATATGCCCATCCGGTCACGTCCTCTGTGCGGATTTCCAGCCAGAGTGCGGTATCCGTGCGGCCTATCACCTCGAACGAAGCGCCAGGCTCTAATACAACCCCAGCGACGCCATCCGCGCCGGGAACGTCATATAACGGGATTGCATCCGTCGCTATAAACCACCCAACTACCAGCCACACAAACCACATCTTCCATAAACCTTTATGATTTCTTCGGTAAGACCTTGTATTCAGCCACTATCATAAAAGCGATAGATGGATATTGGGAGAGATAAAATGAGATTTATATTTTTATTAAGCGTGCTGTTGATGATGACAGGCCAACACACACCGATTCATGCACAAGGGGCATCCTGTGATGATGCTTTTAACGGGCCGCGTCCGCAAATTACAATGGGTTGGCAGACGGATTTTTGCCTGCGAAACATCGAATTTAATGAGGTACGCTCCGGTGGTGTAGGACGCGATGGCATCCCGCCGATTGATGACCCCATCTACGAAGACATCGCCGCCGCTACAACATGGCTTCAGCCCCAGTCCCCCGTTATCGCGCTGGAAATTGACGGCGACGCCCGCGCCTACCCCTTAGCGATTTTAACATGGCACGAGATCGTCAATGATGTGGTGGGGGGTCAGCCTATCGCAGTCACGTTTTGCCCTTTGTGCAACAGTGCGATTGTCTTTAATAGCGTGGTGGAAGGCGATGTGTTGCGCTTCGGCGTGAGTGGCCTGTTACGTAACAGTGACCTCATCATGTGGGATTCCTTGACTGAAAGCTGGTGGCAACAGCTTACTGGCGAAGGCATTGTTGGCACATATACCGATGTGCAATTGGAATTCATACCGTCGGTTGTGGTAGGTTTCGCGGATTTCGCCGCAGAATATCCCGACGGGCAAGTGCTTTCACGCGAGACAGGCTACATCCGGCGCTATGGGCAAAACCCTTACACCGGGTACGATACCAGCAGTCGTCCGTTTTTATTCAGTGGCGATTTAGACAACCGTTTGCCCGCACTAGCGCATGTTCTCGGCGTGCTGGTATTGGATGAAGCCGTTGCCTACCCTTACAATGCGCTTGCTCAGGTGGGCGTTGTGAATGATACCATCGCGCAAACGCCCGTTGTCGCCTTCTGGCAGGGTGGCGTCCCGAGTGCGCTGGATGCCGACGTGATTGATACTTCCCGCGATGTAGGCACAGCCGCGCTGTACAACCGCACCTTAGACGACGGGCGCGTGCTGGATTTTTATGTGGATGCTGAGGGCGTTATCCGCGATGAGCAGACCGATAGTGCATGGAATACGTTCGGGCGTGCGGTTGAGGGTGAATTAGCGGAAACGGTGTTGTTCCAGGAAATTGGCGGGCCGCACTTCTGGTTTGCGTGGGCGGCCTTCCGGCCAGAAACACGCATCTGGTCGGCGGAATCAGAATAAGCCATTGATTATTACGGGCACGACACTTGTTCGTGCCCTTAAATTAATACGGGCTAATGCCGGGCAGGTAGTCACGCGGGATGCGTAACGCCATCACTGTACCCACCCCCAACTGCGACTCGCAGGTCAGCCGCCCCCCGTGCAATTTGGCGCAGATAGCCGAGACATGCAAGCCCATCCCACTGCCTGCTAGGTTCAGCGCATTACTCGCCCGGTAAAAGATGTCGTAAATGTGCGGTATATCCCGCACGGGAATCCCGATGCCGTAGTCTTTTACGGTTAGCTGGATGTACCCGGTCTCATCCACCAGTATGTTTATCTCAATAGGGGCATCTTCGCCGGAAAACAAGACCGCGTTCTGCAACAGATTCAGGATGATGTGGCGCAGTAAGCGCGGGTCTAGGTTGGCCTCACCCAGATTTTCCCCGTAGGTCACGCTCACACGGTAGGGCTTAGGCACTTGTGCGATAAAATGCGTCGTTAAATTCTGGAATGTCTCCGCCACATCTAATCGGCGCGGATGAAAGCCCATGCCCTCGATGCGCCCGCCTAAGATGATGTTTAAATCGTCCAGCACATCACGCAGATGCACCACTTCTTGAATGATTTGGCTGATGTGTTCCGCCTGACGTTCCTCACTCACGCGCTCGCGGTAACGCTGGATTATCTCCGCCGATGACAGAATAGTGGCTAATGGCGTGCGGAACTCGTGCATCACATTGGTGATGAAGTAGGCTTTTACCGCGTCTAGTTCACGCTCTTGTTTCATGCGGTGCTGGTTTTCGCGCATCTCACGCTCGCGTGTTATATCTCGTAAAACCAGATACACAATCACCACACCGCGCCGCGCATCGTAGCGTTTGGTCATGGTGTCTTCAATCCACAAGTAGCTACCATCCGCATGACGCAGGCGGAATTCCAGGCGCAGAGGTTCGTCAAAGGGCTGTTCGCGCCATGCTTTGGTCACCCGGTCGCGGTCTTCCGGGTGTAAATCCTGGTTTAGCACGGGGGCGCGGCCTTCATCGGGGATGTCCCTGCCGAGTAATGCCCGATAACGGTCAGAGCTATAGACCCTGTTAAAAGATAAGCTGTCCGGCTTGCCTTCCAGCACGACAACAACATGATTCACCGCCGCCAACACCGTATCAATCATCTTTTGACTGCTTATCATCACATTGTTGAGCGCCTCTTCGTGCAACAATAAATCCACCATCAAGCGCGTGACGAATGCGGTATCCGGCGACGGCAACGCAAACCGCCCGCGTGCTTCCTGAATTTGTGCCAGTTTTTCCGGGCGATAAAGGCGGATAGCGTCCTCAAGCGCATCTAACGCCGGGTTGATGAACTGCGGCTCGAACGTCCACAGCGTATCAAATTCGCGTGTGGCTTCTTCCTCCGCAGGGAGGAGTGTGTCTTGTCCGCACAGTAACACTGTGAACTGCTCCGACAAAATCGCCAGAAACCATTCCTGGCGCATCGGGTCGCCATCGGCCAGTTCAATGTGCAATTGCCGGGCGTTGGCCTCCGGTGGCAGTGAGCGCCCCGCAAAGATGCAAATCTGCTTTACAACCCCGCTGAGTTCTTCATAACGCTTTGTTTCTTCGCGCCAGTGGGATGATTCCTGAAAGCCTGTAAAAATCAGCGCCGGGATTTTATCTTGTAACACGATATTTTCCAGCGCATGAGAGAGGTGTACGAGTGTCCGCTTGGTGCAACGGATGATTGGCAAGCTGTCGTTGGTGCTATCCTGGATGTGATTAAAGAGTGAAACGGGCATCATTGAAGTAACCCTGTCGAATAACTGTAACTACAAAGTGATAACGTTAATGCTGTAAGATTATATCACGCGGAACAGTTTGTAATTATTTCCATATTGTCAAAAAACCTACCAGATATTTGTGTGTTGTGCCTTATCCCGCGCTTGCGTTGCGCCCCAAGCCCATTACAATAGGGGCACGTTGACCGTTAACCCCTGGAGTGAGATGAAAAAAACGGTTAGCACCCTAATAATTTTTACCCTGCTGGTACTGGGTGCATGTACACTGGGCGGCGGTGAACCACCCCCCATCATAGAGCCACGCCCCGTAAATACCCCGTCACCCGCCCCCCCCGCACCGGCCATCGGCGCACAAGTGGATTTGATTAATCTGCTGGGTCAGGTGCAGGAAGACCGCCTGATGGCGCACATCGCCGCGCTGGTTGGCGTACAAACCCGCCATGTCAATTCGCCGCAGGATGTCAACGGCTATGGCATCGGCGCGGCGGCGGATTACATCACCGGGCAATTACGGGCTATTCAAAATGCGTCCAACGGCAACTTCAGCGTATTTGACCACCCTTTTGTCTCAAATTACAACAATATCATCACACAACAACGGAACATCGTCGGCGTGTTGCAGGGCGTACAAGCGGACGCCGGAGTTATTATCGTGGGCGCGCACTACGACAGCCGCACATGGAACCTGACCGATGCGGAAGGGTATGCACCCGGCGCGGACGACAACGCATCCGGTGTGGCGGCGGTGATTGAGATGGCACGCATCCTGAGCCAGCGCCCACGCCGGGCGACGGTGTTGTTCGTGCTGTTCAGCGCGGAGGAAACCGGGCGGCAGGGAAGCATCGCGTTTGTCGCGGATTATCTGCGGGCGTTCGACATTGGCGATGTGATGATGTTGAACCTGGATACTATCGGCAGTTGGAACGACGAGCGCGGCAACATCAACCGCACAGACATTCGGTTGTATTCCGCGCCACCCAATACTGGCCAATCCCGGCATTTAGCTCGCACCATTAACTTTATCGGTTACTTCTATAATCTGGATTTAAACATCCAGCTACAGGACGCCATCGACCGCGAAGGACGCTTCGGCGATCATAATTCTTTTGAGGAAGCCGGATACCCGGCGGTGCGATTCATCGAAGCGCTGGAAGACACGCCCAACCGTGAAGGGGCAGATACCATCAATCACGTTGAGTCCGCTTATCTGGCCGCCGCTACACGCACCGCACTGGGGACGTTAGAATCGTTAGCAGACGGCATTTTGCCGCCGGATAACATCTCGTTCCGCCGTAATGCGGACGGCACAGCCGCCGCCGCATGGGAGCCGCCCGCAGGCGCGGCGCGGTATGTGGTCGCGTTGCGGCGGCCTGGTTCGCTCATTTTTGACCGTCACTTCATCATAGAAACCAACCGCACCGAAGACTGGAACGGATGGTGGGAGTTTGAGGCATTCGCCATCGCCGCGATTGATGGACGCGGCACATTAGGGCGGTTTTCAACGGAAATTCCGCTTAACCGTTAGCGGTCGCTTTACAGCCAATTACGCCGCTTAAAAATAACAATCATCGTCGTTACGGATACGACCATCAAAACGATGATGCCAATAAATAACACCTGACCACTCACTGGCAATTCAAACGGGTCGGAAGTCGTGGCGAAGCCAAGCTCGAATAACCCCGTGAAGAACGCTAACGGCAGAAAAATCATGGAGAAAATTGTGAGTCGGTTCACTGTCTCCACCAATTGCCGCGCCTCACGGCTCTGCATCATGTCCAGAATATCGCTGGATAAATCGCGGTGGCTGGCGATAACATCATACACACGCAACAAACGCTCGTACAAATGGCGGAACAAGTCGCGTGTTTCCGGCGCACCTGTCAGGCGCTTTTCCCCAATTAAGTTAGAGAAAACTTCACGCTGAGGCGATACCATCTGTTGCAGGCGAATCAACTGTTGCTTAATGCGGTAAACCTGCTTGCGGGGTTGGTCGGCGACATAATCCCCGTTAAGCAGTTTCTCCTCTATAGTATTCAGTTGATTGTTGATGCGGTCAAGCAGGGGGTAGTAAGCATCAATCACGTTCTGGGATGTGAGATACAAAAAGTAAGATACACCAGAACGCCACGTATCCGGGTTTTGCGCGACGCGGTCGTAGGCGTCATCCACTGTGGACGATTCCGAACGGCGCACGGTGGCAAAGCATTTATCCGTGATGATGCAATGAATTTCGCTATTATCCGTGCTTTTTGTGCGTAAATGTGGTTGAAAAAGCGATAAAAATACATACGCCGGGTACACGAGCAACGCCGGGCGTTGATCCTGACGATGTAAATCCTGCACAACTGCCGGGTTTAGTTCCATACAGTCCGCCAACCACCGGATTTCTTCCGGGTCGGGGTCTACAATGTCAATCCATAGGTGTGCCTGCCCCTCGCGGATGCTCAAGGCCAGTTCTTCTTTTTCCAGGTTACGCCGCACGGTGACTTCTTCAGTTTCATCATGGATCATCGCCACCAATGAACGAATCATCATTTTTATGCCCCATCCATATATGCTTACACAAGAGTTTAGATGTTAGATTTTTGGCCGGAAAGTTATGTTGTTATTCATCGTCATCATCGGCGCTATAGTCTAACATCTAATATCCCATGAATGCGACATCTGACGACGAGCCTTAAATGTTATCGCGGACGGTGTTCACAGTTTTCTTGATGTCCTGGGCGGCGGCTTGGGCGGCTTCGTTCCCTTGCTCCATCCATTCTTTCGCCTGTGACTCTAGCTGTTGGCGTGTCTTGTCGCCCGGTTGCGGCGCGAACATCAGCGCCAGTACCGCGCCAAAGCCTGCACCCATCACAGCAGAGGCTATCGCTAACATGATGCGGTCTTTTTGGGCACGTTTTTCTGCTTCGCGGCTGTAATAAATACGGTCATTCATGATATTTCTCCTTACATATTATCCATTTGATAACAAAATGACCGCCTAGGGCGGCCATCTTGGTTGTGTGGGGGGTAAACGAGATACTTTAGTCGAGCTTCAGGCCTTCGGCCCATTCGTCGATTTGTTTGTTAGCTTCGTCTTTGGCAATGCCGTAACGCTCCTGGATCTTACCGGCCAGCTTGTCGCGCTCGCCAGCAAGTTGTTCCACTTCGTCGTCGGTCAATTCACCCCAACGGGAGCGAACCTCGCCTTTGACTTGCTTCCAATTGCCTGAAATACGATCCCATAATCCAGCCATGTGTTTATCTCCTTTGTTTACTTAGCCTTCACTGCATTCACTTTACCGCGTTATCAAGCGGGGTTCATGCGTAACCTTGCCTGAATCAAAATAGGCCAAGTGGGTGATTTTGTGCATTGCCGTCTGTCTCATCCGCTTCGCGCCAACTTCATCTATAATAAGGTTCTGACAGACGAGTAAAGCTAAACATTCGGAGTATTACATTGACAAGCACAGGCTTCCGCAGACTACTGCTATCCAACGCGAACATCACACACTATCTCGGCGCGGCCTTGTTAGTATTCATTGCTCTAGCGCTCTCCTCTTTTTTATGGGATGTCCTCCTTGGTAGTCGCTTTCTGCTATTTACGCTGGCAGTGGTTGTCAGTGCCTGGCAAGGGGGCCTGGGGCCGGGGTTATTCGCCACTGTTTTGTCCATCATCGCCACAGATTTCTTCCTGATTGAACCCTACCATCGGCTTAATGCTATGCCGGCGGACTTGATCGCATTTCTGATTTTCGCGGTTGTGGCCTTCCTCATTAGCTGGACGCAAGAACACCGCCGCGAACTACACCGCGAAAGCCGCCAACGAAACGACGAGTTAAAGACTTTGATTGACTCACTGCCGTTGCTGGTTGGCGTTATGTCTACCGATGGCATCTTGACACAAGCCAACCGCACCGCGTTGGAGATTGCCGACCTTAAAGAGGAAGCCGTCATGGGCCAACCCTTCGAGCAAACCTACTGGTGGAGCCATTCACCGGACGCACAAGCCCGGTTGCGCGACTCCATCCAGCGTGCCGCACAGGGCGAGCTTGTGCGCTACGACGCCACCATCCGCGTAGGCGATGATGATTACCGCACCATCGACTTTATGATTTCGCCCATGAAGGATGCAAACGGGTCTGTGACACAGCTTATCCCTGCCGCTACGGACATCACCGACCGTAAGCGTAAAGAGGGTGAAATGCTCCGGTTAACGATGTTGATGGAAGCACAACGCCGCCGTATGGATAGCATCATCGCCAGTGTGCCGGGTGTGGTCTATGTGAGTTATGGACAGGAGGACGCCGCCGTGCAAAAGATGGACTTCATCAGCCATTATGCGGAAGACCTGTTCGGCTATCCGTTGGCGCAATGGCAGGAGAATGATAACTTTTGGCAACAGGTCATCCACCCGGAAGACTGGGAACGCGCCACGGCGGAAGCGGACAACATCTACAACAGTAAAATTCCGGGTGTTGTGCAGTTCCGGTGCATTACAGAAGCACAGGAAACAATCTACGTAGAGGCGCATTCTGCCGCTATATTGGATGAAAACGGTGAGCGTGTGGGCACATGCGGCGTCGTCATGGACGTGAGTGACCGCAAGCAGACAGAAAGCCAACTGCTACAGTACACTCAGGATTTACGACGTTCCAATGAGGAGCTAGAGCAGTTTGCCTATGTTGCCTCACACGATATGCAGGAGCCTTTGCGGATGGTCACCAGTTATCTACAACTTATCGAACAACGTTATGCGGATAAGCTGGACGAAGACGCCAACGAATTTATCGCGTTTGCGGTGGATGGCGCATCCCGCATGAAGCAACTCATCAACGACCTGCTGTTTTACTCCCGCGTGCAACGGAGCAAGCGCGAGTTCCACCCGATGGAAACAGCAGACGCGCTTAATCAGGCATTGGATAACCTGCAACTTAACATTGAGGATACACAAGCCATCATCACCCATGATGAACTGCCGCAAGTGACTGCCAACGCCCCGCAGATTGTCCAACTCCTGCAAAACCTGATTAGCAACGCGCTTAAGTTCCGGCGGGAAGGCGTGCCTAAAATTCATATCGGTGTTCAACGCAAGCGGAACGAATGGCTGTTTTCTGTTGCGGATAACGGCATCGGCATCGGCCCGGAATACACCGAGCGCATCTTTGTTATCTTCCAACGGTTACATAACCGGGAGGAATATCCCGGCACGGGCATCGGCCTGTCTATCTGTAAGAAGATTGTGGAAAAGCATAACGGGCGCATCTGGCTAGAGTCAGAAGTCGGCGTTGGGACAACGTTCTATTTTACGTTACCATCATCTCAACACAATATTCATGCTTAACCAAACCAACCGCTAGGGGCGACCATCCCCCCATATCCAGAAATAGGAGACATCATTATGACCAGTGAACCCATTGAAATTCTGCTCGTCGAAGATAATCCCGGCGACATCCGCCTGACACAAGAAGCCCTTAAAGATAGTAAATTGCACAACAACCTCAGCATCACCCGTGATGGCGTGGAAGCAATGGAATTTTTGCGGCAGAAAGGCAAATACAACGCCGCCCCCCGTCCGGACATCATCCTGCTAGACCTTAACCTGCCGCGCAAGGATGGCCGCGAAGTGCTGGAAGAAATTAAAGTAGACGAGAGCCTGCGCCTTATCCCGGTGGTGGTGATGACGACCTCCGAAGATGAGGAAGACATCCTGCGGAGCTACCAGTTGCACGCCAATTGCTACATCACCAAACCCGTAGACCTGAACCGATTTATTACGATTGTTAAAACCATCGAAAACTTCTGGTTCCAAATCGTCAAGTTACCGCCGCAAATCACCTAACCCAGACGTGGAGCAAACCCTAATGAACGTGCTATTGATTGAAGACAATCCCGGCGATGCCCGGTTGATACAAGAGATGTTGCGCCAGCGACAACATCAACAATCTATCACGTTAAAGCACGCCACGACACTTTCCGAAGGGCTGGCGACAGGCCGTGCCACCCGCTATGATGTCGTCTTGCTCGACTTATCCCTGCCGGATAGCCTGGGCATTGATACGCTCACACAAGCACGGGCAATGATGCCAGATACCGCCATTGTGGTACTGACAGGCATTGATGACCAGCAAATCGGCGTGCAGGCCGTGAAGATGGGCGCGCAGGATTATCTGCCCAAAGGGGACGTTGACAGCAAAGTCTTACTACGTGCGTTGCGCTATGCCGTAGAGCGCCACACGACCGAGTCCGCGTTGCGCCACAGTGAGCAGGAATACCGCTCGCTGATTGATGATGTGTTCGATACTTCAATGGTCGGGGTCATCATCCTGGATAATGCGCTCAAAGTGGTCTGGTGCAACGAAGCCACCGAAATCTACTTCGGCTTTGACCGCGAAGACATCATCGGGCAGGACAAGCGTAAACTGATTGACGATAAGCTAAAGTGTGTGTTTGAAGACCCGGACGATTACGCCTTCCGCTTGTTCGACGCCTACGATAAATTCAGCTTTACCGATCGCTTCGAGTGCCATGTGATGCCCGGCGAAAACCGGGAGGAACGCTGGTTGGAACATTGGAGCCAGCCGATTCGCTCCGGCATGTATGAGGGCGGGCGCATCGAGCAATATATGGACATCACCAACCGCAAACATTTAGAACTTGCGGAGCAAGAACAACGGCGCTTTGCGGAAGCCCTGCGCGATACAATCGCGCTGTTGACCAGCACCTTGAATCTTGAGGAGGTGCTCGGGCGCATCCTGGCAAACCTTGACCGTGTTGTGCCGCACGATTCCGCCATGATTAGCATTTATGATGACCAGCGCGGCCTGTGGGTGGCGCGTCGTGATAGCCGCACGCCCGATGCCGCTATCATCCTGGAGCCACCGTCGGAGACTAAGCATCCGTTTTATGTCGGTATGCCGCACGATGACCACGTTATTCTGGAGGACTTCGACGCACCAACCGAGATGGGCGGCGGCGATACCCGCGCTTATATGGGCACGCCCATCCGCTTACAACAGGCCACCATCGGGTTTATCAACGTATTCAGCGCCCAGCCGGATTTCTTTAAGCCTACCGACGCCGAGCGTTTGTCCGCATTTGGGGCACAAGCCGCTATCGCCATCCAGAATGCGCGGTTGTATCAGCAATCGCAGGAACTCGCCGCGCTGGAAGAACGCCAACGGCTTGCCCGTGACCTGCACGATTCGGTCAGTCAGACGCTTTTTACCTGCCGCGCTATGTCCGAGACTGCGCTCCGCCGGTGGGATAAAGACCCGGCACGCGCCTTTGAACTGCTGGAAGAAGTCCACCAATTGACCGTGACCGCGCTTGCGGAAATGCGGGTGCTGTTGTTGGAGCTACGCCCCACCGCTTTAACGCAGGTCAGCCTGAAGGAGTTATTCGAGCAGTACCTTAAGCCGATACAGGAAAGACGGCAATTTTCGCTGGCGCTGGCGCTGGATAACCTGCCCGCCCTGCCGCCGGAAGTGCAAATCGCGCTCTACCGCATCGCACAAGAGGCGCTGAACAACATCGACAAACACGCGGATGCAACCACCGTAGAAATCAGCGTGACGATGGTGCAGGACATCTTAAAAATGCAGATTTGCGACAACGGCGGCGGCTTTGATGTCGAGCAAGTGGGCAACACCAGTCTGGGCCTGAACATCATGCAGGAACGGGCACAGGCTATCGGCGCATCCCTCCAGATTGAGAGCGACCCCAACACGGGGACATGCGTGCATATCCAATGGAATCCATCAGACAATAAGTGAGGTTTTGAAATGTCGGAAGAACGTATCAAGGTTTTAATTGTAGATGACCATAACATGGTGCGACGCGGGTTAGCTGTATTGCTAGAGGATTATGACGATTTGGCCGTCATTGGTGAAGCCAACGACGGCGAAATGGCGATGACCTTCTGCCAGCAAAACAAGCCTGATGTTGTCCTCATGGATATGATTATGCCGCGTATGGATGGCATCACCGCGACACGCCACATCCGCACAGCCCACCCCAGCACACAAATTATCGCGCTAACGAGTTTTAACGACGAAGACAGCGTACAAAACGCGCTGAAGGCGGGCGTCGTGGGCTATTTGATGAAAAATGTTTCCGGTGATGAACTGGCGGAAGCCATCCGCCGTGCCCATGTCGGGCAATCCACCCTCGCACCGGAAGCCGCACAAGTGCTCATCCACGCGACCACGCGCCCGCCCACCATCGGCCACGATTTAACCGAGCGTGAGCGTGATGTGCTTCTGCTGATGATTGAAGGCTTAAATAACCGGGAAATTGGGGAAAAGCTGGTCATCAGCAGTTCAACAGTCAAGAACCACGTCAGCAATATTTTAGGCAAGATGGGCACAACCAGCCGTACACAGGCCGTCGCGCTGGCGGTGGAATATAAAATTGTCCATCTGGACGAATAGTCGGCAACAAAAAACGGGAGCATAAGTTTATGCTCCCGTCGAAGTAAGAGGTTATTGGCGGTATGCCGTTAACTTATCTAGCGCGTGACTGCACGCTGTAACGCGATGATTACCACCGCGCCGACTGTCGCCAGAGCAAGGTTGATAAGCACCAGTTGCAAGCCGCCAGCATCTTCGCCTGGGCCAAGCCCGACGATGCCTGCCAACAGGCCACCCACGAATGCACCGACAATCCCTAGAATTAAATCGCTGATGAACGGCTTATTGCTCGACTTCATCAGGGAGCGCGCCAGCGAACCGGCCAACGCTCCGACGATAATCCATCCCAAACAGATAAACGGTGCGGCCAAAAGGCTTGTTATGAAATCCATCGTGTTTGTCTCCGTTTATACTGTAATGCGCTTAGCGCAGAGGACGACGACCAAAGATGAGCGAAACGACGAACAGCACGATAAACACTACGAACAGAATCCACGCAATGCTTGAGGCTGTGCCCGCAATACCAGAAAAGCCGAGTAAACCGGCGACTAAGGCGATAATCAGGAAAGTAACTGCCCAGTTCAACATTTGAATTGCTCCTTTAGGTTTTCAGATAATACTCTACATAACTATAAAGCAATGCAGGCAGGGGCGGATGGTCTTAGAGGCGTGATTCCGGCTAGGTCAGGTGGTGGATAGTATTATAGGTCATAGCAGACATATAGAATGACAAACAGGGGAAGTATGCCGTACTGACTGCTGTAAAATCGCTGGTGGGATAGCTTTAATTAACCCCGCTAACGGATGCAAGGCTCTGTAAATACTCCCAGACAGCGCGGATGTCCGACGGACGCTTGTCGATGTCTTTATTCAGCATCGTGTGGATGATGTCGCACAGTTCACGCGGGGCATCCGGGCGCAATTGGGCTAAGGGCACGGGTTCCCTGCTGACGATACCCGTCAGCACTGCCGCGATGTTCGGCGCATCAAAAGGACGCTCCAGCGCCAGCAGTTCATACATCATCACGCCGAATGACCAGATATCTGCATGATGGTCGATGTCTTCCCCGTTGACGGCCTCCGGGCTGAGATAGCCCAGCGTGCCAATCATCACGCCGCTACGGGTTAACCGGATGGAATCCGCCAGGCGTGCCATGCCGAAATCCGTCAGGCGGGGCGCGTGGTCGGTGGTCATCAGCACATTAGCGGGTTTGATGTCACGGTGGATGATGCCGAGCGTATGTGCGTAGGTGAGCGCGTCGCCCAACTTGAGTGTAATATTCATCACCTGTGTGATGGGAATAAGAATATCTTGTTGCCGATAACGCACGATGAAGTTAGCCAAATCCCCGCCGGAAACATACTCCATGACGACGTAGCTGTTGCCGTCCTCGCGCACATTATCAAAGATAGTGACGATGTTGGGATGGTTGAGCAGGCGCAGGGCGTTGGTTTCGCGCTCAAAGCGGGCGATGTTCTCCGGCTCTAGCTCCGCGATTTCGCGGTGCATCTGCTTGAGTGCCACCAGATTATCGGTCATGGTGTCGCGGGCGCAATAAACCGCCGCGAATCCGCCTTCCGCGATAAGGTGTTGGATGATATAACGTCCCCCGATGAGTTGCCCTTGCTCTAGCATGATAGCCTATCCAGCTTGCCTGGTTGTCGTTTATATCAAATTGTAATGCGTTTGGTGCATTTTAGCCAACGTGCGCCGTTGACACCTATTTTCCCACATGCTACACTACCTCGCACATTGTTAAAAATTAAGATTATAGCGAAAAAACTTTAGCCCAATAAATATTGCTTAAAAACTGAGGTTGTTGGTAGTACGCTCTTGCTGGGTCCTGCGCGGCAAGACCTCCGAACCGTGTCAGGACCGGAAGGTAGCAGCACTAAGGGGTACTTCTTGGGTGCCGCAGGAGTGCCTGGCAAGAGTGCACTGCCAACAACCCGTACATCTTCTTCTTTTTTCATATATCGTTGGCTATCTAGGTTGACCTGTGATACACAACGAAGACACCCAACCCACTTCCAGCTTTACGCCGATACCTCCCCCACATCCCGCCAGGCCGCCCGCTAACCGCCGTCCGGTGGTGATGTTTATGGCGTTTGTCGCCATCAGCTTAGTGCTGAGTACGGCGGCTTTGGGCTGGGCATTGCTGAGGGGTAACACCAGCACGACCCAGAGTGAGCCGCTACAAGTCAGCTTGCAGGTGGATGGGCAAACGCGCACATTGACGACTTCTGCGCGTACTGTGCGCGACCTGCTGGACGAGCAGAACATCGCCATTACACCGGAAGACTTCATCACGCCGCCGCTTAATTCTCCGTTGACTACCGCCAATCGCATCCGCATAGAACGCGCCCGACCTGTGGAAATCCGCGTGGATGATACTAGCCAGACCCTCCGTACCACGCACGAAAGCCCGTTTGATATTCTGCGGCAAGCCGGAATCACAGTTAACCCGTATGACATCGTGCAAATTGACGGCCAGAGCATCCTCCCTGCGGACATTATCGCGTGGCCATTGCCCGTGCAGAGCATTGAAATCATCCGCGCCTTGCCCATCACCATCACCGATGGCGAAGACGTGTTCACGCTCAACACAACCGGCGTGACCGTTGGCGATGCGTTGTTCCAGGCGGAAATTGAACTCTTTGTCTCCGATAGTGTGGAACCGTCTGTGAACACCCCGTTGACCGCGAACATGAATATCACGATTGACCGTTCGCGTTCGGTGGTGATTTTGGCGGATGAACGCCGCATCGAAACACGGGTCAACGCGCAGAGCGTCGGCGGCGCATTAGCGGAGGCCGGAATATCACTCAACGGGTTGGATTATAGTATCCCGGATGAAAACAACACGCTGGTGCCCAATACCACCATCCGCGTAATTCGTGTGACGGAAGACCTCCTCACTTATGAAGAAACGCTCCCGTATGAAACCGTGTACCAGGCCAATGCGGAAATGCGGCTGGACACACGCGCTGTCTTGCAGGCCGGGCAAGAGGGGTTATACCAGCGTACAGAGCGTGTGCGCTATGAAAACGGCGTGGAAGTCAGCCGGGCGACAGAGACAGAAGGCGTGACACAAAACCCGCAAAACGCAGTCATCAGTTACGGCACACAAGTTGTCATCCGCACGCTGGATACCGCCGACGGCCCGGTGGAATATTGGCGGCATCTGCGGATGTATGCCACCAGCTATCATCCCGGCTCGGTGGGTGGCAGTACCACCACCTCCATCGGGGAAACGTTGCGTAAAGGCATCATCGGCATCGACCCACGCATTATCGGCTACCGGACGAATATGTATGTTCCGGGCTACGGGCGCGGATTCGCGGCGGATACAGGCGGGCCAAGGCGGTCGCCCTATTGGGTGGATTTAGGCTATTCTGATGAAGATTGGGTGGGCTGGTCACGCTGGGTGGATGTGTACTTATTGCTCCCGGTGCCGGATAACATTAATTACCTGCTCCCGGCCAGCATCAATGAAGGCGGGCCACGCTAGCGTAGCCACAGCCGTAGCCGTAGCCGCCCACAGGAATACGGGGGCGGCAAAGGTTCGCGCCCCGTTGAGGATTAAAATTCTAGTATCGCGTGATGAGTGCGATACGATCATGGTCTTTCAGTGCGCCGTCATCAAGCCGCTTGGCCTGTGCGCCGCGCTCACCACCGGAGCGCCCCATCGTCATCGGGAAGGCGTGTTCGGTCACTTCCACCAGCGATTCGCGTGTGCCTTCAAACAGGCGTGTCGGCTGTTCGCTGAGGGCAATCACCCAATAGCGATTGGTACGGTTCATGGCCTGCACTAAATCACGGGTAGCGAATGTTTCGTCCAGTACTACGCGGGCTTCCACGTCAAACGGAATATAGAACTTACGCGCAAAGTCCATGTTCACGAATATGGCAAGGCCATCCAGCGTATAGTTATAGTCAATTTCTTCCACGATAGCATCTAGCCGTTCCAGTAAAGACGATGCTTCCCGTGCGGTGTATTCTTGCGCTACACGTTCTTTGGCCTCATCTACCAGATTTTTTACGCGGATGGGGTCTTGCTGGTTGTCGGGCGCGGTGCGATGGGTGGGGATGAGAATAGAAAGGGCGGGATAACCGCGCATCGACTGTAATAAGCGGATGTCAAGTTGATTCATGTGTTTGGGAGTGCTGAATAAGATGGATATGGTTTTTCCGTCTGAACTTAGATCAACATATCACATCCATAAAGCTCACCACTCCCCATGTGTTTCTCCTGAATTGTTTACAAAATAAAAACTATGGCAAAGTTGCCACATGGATAAATAAGGATTAAAAGGGTAACTAACGCACCAGTAACAGCCAGCGCCGCATTTCGTCCTGTTGCCCATCCCGGAAGAAGCGAAAGCGGTCTTTGCCCCTGCTGAACAATACAAGGAAGTTATTCAGCAACGTGAACGCGCTCCCCTGTTTGGTGATAACGGCCAGGCTACCCGCCGGACGATCCGGATATTCTGAGAAAAACGGCTGGATGCGTCGCGCCAGGGTGCGGAGCGAAACGTTTGTTTCTGCATCGGTCATGTCGATGTAAAGATGAATGTGTGAATCTGCTGGAGCCTGACCATAGATGCGCTGTAACGTGACGATGAAGGCGTCCACAGCATCACGAGCCGTGCCCGTAAACCGGAACACATGCACGCCGTCCTCATCCTGTTGATAGCTCATACCATCGGTATTGTCGCTCATACGTCTGTGTGTCTCCACTCAATTTGTGTGTGTTTGTTTAGGTGCAATCATAGCGCACGAGCATGAAATTTTGATGAGATATGCGTCAAAACGGCGTTTTAACGGCGGAGGACATAGCACAGGCTATCAACCTAAAGCCATTTGATAGCCTGCAAAAATCGGGGATAACGTCTATAACCGTGCAAGCACGCTTTCCGTAAAGGCTTCGGTATTCATCGCCCCTTCCATCGCAATGTCGGCGGTATGGTCGCCCTCTTGCAGGGTTAAGCGCACCGCCTCACGGATTTTATCGGAGAGTTCCGGCAAGCCCCAGTGATGACGTAGCAGTAACGCCACGCTGAGGATGGCCGCCGTCGGGTTGGCGATGCCCTGCCCGGCAATATCCGGTGCGGAGCCGTGAACCGGCTCGGCAATCGCGGCATCATCGCCTAAGTTCAGCGCGGGGGCCATGCCCAGTCCGCCACCCCATGCCGCCGCCATATCCGATAAAATATCGCCGTACATATTGGAGGTGAGAATCATGTCAAAGCGTGTCGGCTCTTTGACCATCCAATAAGCGGCGGTATCCACCAGTAATTCGTCTGTGAGGATGTCCGGGTATTCCGCCGCGACTTCCAGCGCCACCCGGCGGAACAGGCCGTCGGACTGCGGCAGGATATTGGCCTTATGCACAATTGTCACTTTTTCGCGCCCGGCGCGGCGTGCCAGTTGATAAGTGAGGTGGGCAAAGCGTGCAGTCGCATCACGGGTGATAATCTTCTGCGCGGTACTGCGCCCGCCGCCTTCGTCGGTTTGCTCCTCCACCACGTACAGGTCTTCGGTGTTCTCGCGCACCACCACCAAATCCACCCCCGCCCGTGATGTTGCCACCGGCAGATGACGGGTCGGGCGCACGTTGGCATACGTCCGCAAGCAACGCCGTAATTCAATAATGGGTGAATAGTAACCTTCTACCGGGAAGGATGGCGAATCCGCCGCGCCGAACAACACCGCCCGGCATCGCAGGGCAAGCTCTAAGGTTTCGGCGGGTAAGGGGGTTCCGTGTGACTGTAGATGTTCGTAACCTGCATCCGCATAGTGGAGTTTGACATCCGGCATGACGGCCTGTAGCACACGTACTGCATAGGGGATAACTTCTTTGCCGACACCATCGCCGGGAATAACACATAGTTCCATGACATCCACCTCCCATTGCCAGAATCCCGCCTCGAAAGGTTGGTTCAGGCTCTTGTGCTATCAAAAATTGGATATTTTTTGCTTACAAAGAAGGTGGTTTTTTTAACACACTCTTATTGTGTCACATGGATGATGATTTGTCGATAGGTGAGGTGGACTTGTTCCACATAGGCAGGAAGCGCACCCACATTTGATAACCCCTACCCCATGATGTACACTTACCACGCAAAGAGTTTAGCAGAGCTTTATGGCAGTCTAACTGGCCGATGAAGCATAATGAGGAGTCCGTATGGCAAAAAAACCAACCAAAGAACAACTTTTGGAGTTCTATCGACAGATGGTGCTCATCCGCGAATTTGAAACGGTGTGCGACGACCTGTATGCACAGAAGATCATCACCGGCGTCTACATGCACCTGTATAGCGGCCACGAAGCAACGGGGGTGGGCGCGTGCGGCGCGCTGGAAGCCTCCGACCATGTGATGACCGCCTACCGCGATCACGGAATCGCGCTGGCGCGGGGTGTGGACGCCAAGCCCCTGATGGCCGAGATGTTAGGCCGTGTGGATGGCGTAAGCGGCGGTAAGGGCGGCAGTATGCACCTGGCTTCCATTGATCATAACTTCTGGGGCGGGTACGCCATCGTCGGCGGGCATTTACCGCTTGCGGCGGGGCTGGCCTTCACCCAACAATATAACGAAACCGGCGCGGTCGCGTTGACCTTCATCGGCGACGGCGCGACCAACAACGGTTACTTCCACGAGGCGCTGAACCTCTCCGCCGTATGGAAGTTGCCCATCGTCTGGGTGATTGAAAATAACTTCGTCGGCATGGGAACACGCATTGAAGATTCATCCGGCCAGCCGGAACTGCACAAACGCGCCATCGCCTATGGCATGAAGGACGGCGGGCGCATCGACGGCCAGGATGTGCTGAAGGTCTACGACGCAGTACAGGACGCGGTGGATTACGCCCGCGCTGGCAATGGCCCCGTGCTTATCGAAAGCCTGACGTATCGCTATCGCGGGCATGGGGTGTCCGATAAAAGCTACGACCAGCGTTTTGCCGAAGAGCTAAAAGACTATAAAGAGAACCGCGACCCGATTACGCTGTTACAACGTCACCTGACCAAGACATACAAGAACATTGAACCGACGCTGAAGGAATATGAAGAAGCGGCGGTCAAAACAGTTGCGGAAAGTGTGGAATTTGCCAAAGCCAGCGCGGAACCGGGCTACGACGAGCTTATCCGTAATGTCTATGTGGAGTAGGCAAACGCTACCCACCATCGGAGTTAGTTAAGGTTCATTTGAAGATGCAGGATTTCAGGAATCTCAAAGTCTGGCAAAAAGCCCATCAACTTACATCAAGAGTTGATCAATTGACGGAAAAACTGCCTACTCAACCAACACATGACGCAGTAAAAAAGCTGATAGCTGTCGGCTGTTAGCTCTTTTCAACTTAGGGAGCAACTATGTCTACCAAGAATTTACCTATGCGCGAAGCCTTGCGGCAGGCGCTGTTAGAAGAAATGCACCGCGATGACCGGGTGTTTATCATGGGGCAGGAAGTCGGCGAATGGCAGGGTACGCATCGTGTCACCGCCGGGTTTTTAGAGGAATTCGGCCCCAGGCGCGTTAAAGATACCCCCATCAGCGAAATGGCTATCGGCGGGCTGGCCGTCGGCGCGGCGATGTCCGGCTTGCGCCCTGTCGCGGAATTTATGACCATCAATTTTGCGTTTCTGGCGCTGGATGCCATCATCAACCATGCCGCCAAAATCCATTATATGTTCGACGGTATGTTCAAAGTGCCGTTAGTCTTCCGCGCCGCAAGTGGCTGGGGCAACCAGGCCACCGCCACCCATTCCCACACACCAGAGCCGATTTTCGCGCACTTTCCCGGCTTGTATGTGGCAACACCCGCCACCCCTGCGGATGCAAAAGGCATGTTAAAGGCATCCATCCGCGACGAAAACCCGGTGCTGTTTACGGAAAGCATCGCGCAGTACCCCAAGCCCGGCCCCGTCCCGGAAGACCCGGAATTTGTTCTGCCCATCGGCAAAGCAGATGTTAAGCGCGAAGGCCAGCATGTTACGCTCATCACTTATGCACGCGGGCTGGATTGGTGCATGGCGGCGGCTAAAGAATTAGCCAAAGATGGGGTAGAATGTGAAGTAGTGGATATGCGCTGGTTGCGTCCGTTGGATATGGAAACAGTGTATACCAGCTTCAAGAAGACCAACCGCGCCGTAATTGTGGAAGAATCCTTGCCGATGTACAGCTTCGGTAGCGAGATAGCCGCAAACCTGCAAGAGCATATGTTTGACTATATGGATGCGCCCATCAAGCGGGTAACATCTATGGATGTGCCGCTCCCGTTTGCGCGTAAAATAGAGCTAATGGCCTTGCCAGATAAAGACAAGGTGATTGCGGCGGTCAAAGAGATTGTTTAAACATGCGATAGGGTGTCTTGCATCATGATGCAGGATGAACCATCGCAGAGTCCAGAAAGTTATTGTGACCCGTGAAAGGAACGTCATGGCGCAAGCAATTACACTAACAACAGAAGGATTACTCCTCAACTGGTTAAAAGAAGTCGGGGATAGCGTAAAAAAGGGCGAGGTCGTCGCGGAGATTGAGGCGGATAAAGCCACTGTGGAAATTGAAGCCCCCGCCGACGGCGTACTAACCAAGCAATCCGCCGAAGTTGGCGAAGAACTGAGCGAAGGCGCAGTCATCGGTGAGATTGGCGCGGAAGGCGAAGCCAGCGACTCCGCCGACAAGCCCAAAGCGCCCGCAAACGCGGATGCCAAAGCCGAGCAAGAAGAAGCTGAGGCAGACGACGACGACACAGACGACGAAGCGCAAGCCGCCCCTGCTAAATCCAACGGCGCATCATCGTCTGTCACGGAAGATGGCCGCGTGAAGGTGTCGCCTTTAGCACGCAACATCGCGGAAGAAAAAGGCATTGATTTAGGGCAGGTATCCGGCACGGGGCCGGGTGGACGCATCACCAAAGCCGATGTTGAAGGCTTCGAGCCGGGCAAAGCCGCGCCGAAGGAAAAAGCCCGGACAGCGGCCGCGCCCGCACCCGCCGCCAAAACCTCCGGCCAGACATGGGGCAAAATCCCGCAAGAAGATGTGGAAGTGGAAGACATCACGCGGATGCGCCGCGCCATTGCGGATGGCACAGTGACCAGCTTCACCAATACGCCACACTTTTACGTCAACCGAGAAATCGCGCTGGATGCGTTGCTGGATTTGCGTAAGCAAGTCAACGCGGAACTGGGCGACGATGGCGTTAAAATCAGCGTAAATGACATGCTGGTGAAGGCCATCGCGGTGACATTACGCCGTTACCCCAACCTCAACAGCCACTATTACGGCGACAAAATCGTGCGGCACAAGCGTATTAACATCGGCATTAGCGTGGCGTTGCCCAACAATGGCCTTGTCAACGTGGTCGCGCACGACGCCGACAAGCGTTCTTTAAGTGACCTTGCTTCCGAGAACAAAGCCATGTTCGACCGTGCCCGCGAAGGCAAAATCCGCCCGGATGACATCAAAGGCGCTACCTTCACCATCAGCAATTTGGGGCCGTATAACGTGGATTGGTTCAGCGCCATCATCAGCGCGCCGGAAGCTGGTATTCTGGCGGTGGGCGCAGGCAAGAAGAAGCCTGTTGTGCTGGAAGATGGCACGATAGGCGTGGCAACCCTCATGGGCGCGACCCTAAGCATTGACCATCGCGTGAGCGACGGCGCAGAGGGCGCACAGTTTATGGAAGACCTGAAGAACATCGTAGAAAATCCGATGCGTCTGCTGGTCTAAAAGTCCCATACAACCCACGCTTTTTACAGGGTGGCTCATGGTGATGAGTTGCCCTGTTTTTGTTAAGAAATATTACGTTGCTTGCGCCCTATGACAGCCTGTTATAGGATGTATAAATCGATTGTATGTACGCATATATGAGAACGATTAATGGATACACCACAAACCCAACCCACACCTACATCAACATCCACCAAGTTAATTGATAGAATCCGCACCGGCAAGCAGGATTTTGGGCACGGTGTTTCTGCGGAAATGATAGAAGATGGCCGCATTATTTTCTTTGATGTTCTCGGCTTCAGCCGCAAGGCAGTAGATGTGTGGGCTGACACTACAATACAAGTATTGACAGAGGAAGACCGCGTCCCGGTTTTAATCCTGTTTAATTTGACAAAGACTGGCATCAGTGCCCATAGCCGCAAACGTTCGCAGGACATTGTCGAATCTGCGAAGACAAATAAAATTCGTGTGGGCTATGCGATGGTGGTTAATAGCGACATTGTCGGACAGGCCATCCGCGTTTATGCCAATATGATGATTGGTTTGTCCAACCCGGACGGCATCGATGGCAAAGTATTCACGAATCAGGCGGATGCCATCCGGTATCTTAAGCAATTCGCGGCGGATTAATCTGACAGATTAGCCTATTTTATGCCGAAATTTACACATTTCGTTGCACTCCGGCATAAAATACCCTACACTTTAGGTGTTAAATTGTATTAAACGGGAGGCAGATATGGCGGACACACAAACAACCGAATCCGAGAAATTAATCGAGCGCATCCAGACAGGAAAGCAAGATTTAGGACATGGCGTATTTGTGGAAGCCATAGAAGACGGGCGCATCTTCCTGTTTGATTTAACCATGAGCAGTCAGGGCATTAACCGCCATGCGTCGGATGTATGGGCGGATGCCGTCATACAGGTTATCCGCGAAGAAGATCGCGTTCCGGCGCTTATTCTGCATAATCTGGTGAATGCCAAAATTACCCCCTATGGCCGCAAACGCGCTCAGGACATCCTCAATTATTGCAAAGAGCATAGTGTACGCACCAGCTACGCGATGATTGTTGATAACAACATCATCGGGCAAGCCATCCGCATCTTCTCCAATGTGACGATTGGCATGTCACATCCAGAGGGGATTACTGCGAAGGTGTTTACCAACCATGCGGACGCGGTAAAGTACCTGAAGCAATTCATCACTCCGTAGATGCATCAGGGCTTAAGCTCCGCCTACGGGCAGGCAAAATACCCGGTACAATACCCCGTAGATTAGAGCACCCCTAATGATTAGGGGTGTTAGCCCACTTGTTAAGAAACCTCAAATAGTTCTGTGCTACAATCACGCGGCATATAACGTATATTGTTTCATACGAACATCGACAAAAAGGAGTCTACTCTATTATGGGTGGTGGAATTAGCGCACTTATCGGAACAGTCGCTTTGATGGCGTTCATCGTCTTTTTGGCGGGCGTCGGCATGGTGGTTGTTGCCGCATCACAAAATCGTCCGGTGCGTAGTGGTATCGGCATCGGAACATTTGGCCTGGTCACTGGCCTCATTTTACTTGTCGTTAGTCAGGGTGTGATTGTTGTCGCGCCCCAGCAGATTGCGGTTGTGTTCGAGACCATTCGCGGTGAACTGAGCGAACCGCGCCGCGAAGGGACGCACATTATCATCCCGGTACTGCAACAGGCATCAATTTATGACATCAGCCGTCAGGAATACACGATGGCAAGCGGGCGGGAAGAAGCCGTCCAACGGAATGACGACGCCATCAGCGCCCGTACACTGGATGGTCAGGAAGTTGACCTCGACGTGACCGTGCTGTTCTCCGTTGACCCGGCACAGGTGAACCTCATTCACCGTAACTGGGAAAACCGTTTCCGCGAGAGCTTCGTCCGGCCTACCGTGCGCAACCTCGTCCGCAATGCAGTCAGTAACTACAATGCGGAATCCATCTACGGCGTCAGCCGTGAAGAACTGGAACTGGCCGCAGAGCTTAGCGTGCAGGAACGTTTTGCCATCGAAGGTTTGATTTTGGACGACCTGCAAATCCGTAGCATCAGTTTTAGTGAGCAGTTCATCACCGAAATTGAGGCGAAAGTGTCCGCAGAGCAACGCCAGCAACGCGCCCAGACAGAAGCCGAAACACGCCGGATTGAGGCGGAAGGTGTCGCCCGCGCCCGCGTAGAAGAAGCACAGGGTGAAGCGCAGGCGATCGTACTCCAGGCACAGGCGCAAGCTCAGGCGTTAGCCCTCATCAGTGAGCAAATTGCGGCGAACCCCATTTTGATCCAGTATGAGTACATTCAACGTCTGTCAGATAACGTGTCGTTGGCGCTCATCCCGTCCAACAGTCCGTTCCTGTTCGACTTCGACAGCATTCAAGGCCTCCCGGCCTCCCAGCCGGACTTCCAGGCTCCCAGTGCTTTCGACGACGACTTCAGCGAATTTTTTGACTCGGTTGTCCCAGAATCAACAGAAACAGACAACTAGCTCATCCCCTGTGGCCGCCCTGGATTTAACCCTCAGGGCGGCCATATCCTACCCGCGTCAAACAAAATCTTTTACAACGCTTTCGCACGAATATCGTATACTGTAATTTATTTGTTGAAGCCGAAGTCAAACGCCTGCCCATACATAAACCGCAGGTCTGCAGAAGTCAACAAAGAAAGGCCAGCATATGATGACCAGCACCAACACCAACACACAGCTAACCGGCTTATGGATAATTGTCGGGCGGATAGTCTGGGGCTTTTGTGCCTTGATCATGCTGGCGGTTTTTGTCTATAGCCTGACGACACTCCCCGCCACATTTGAAGCCATCCATGCGGAAACTGGTTCGGGGTTTCCGTTTTTGCTAGGGGCAACAGGAGTTATACGTCGTTATATCGTTATCCTGTTTTATTATGGCGCGAGTGCTTTATTATTCTCACGGCGGTCAAACGATCGGGTTGTACTCATTGCCTCTTTAACATTTTTGGCATTGGGATCATTTCCGTTAGCAACGGGCTTGTTCGACATCACCAGCAATTTGATCAACATCCCTCCCTTCTGGCAGGCGGCCACGACCGCTGTACTCATATTCACCGTGAATATTGCGATGTGGGTTGTCCTCACTTACCCGGATGGGCGCTTTGTGCCCAGTTGGGGGCGCTGGCTTATGCCATTTACCACTCTCGCGTCGTTTTATTACGGCCTGTCTTTCCAGGCACAACAATCCCTGCCATTTAACGCTATCGCTATTGTTTTTATCATTGTCTTTGCGGCGCTATGGCTACAGGTCAAACGTTTCCGTCAGGCATCCAGCACCCAGCGCCAACAGGTGAAATTCTTCATCGTCGGCGTCGCCGGATATTTCGCATTCCAGCTTATCGCCCTCATTTTCTACAGTCAGCGCGGCGGGCTGGATTTAAGCGGTGGTATTTTTACCATCATCGCGGAAGTCATGTTCCTGTGCGCTTACGTCAATTTTCTTGTGGCGATGTTATTCGCTGTGGTGCGTCATCGCCTGTGGGATATTGACTTTGTGATTAATCGCTCACTGGTGTATGGTGGGCTAACGCTCCTGCTGGGCGGGGTGTTCTTGCTGGTGTTTTTTATTGTGCAAGGCGTGGTAAACGCGCTTCTCAGCGAACCCCAGCCCACACTGTCCGCAATCATGGGTATCGTGCTGGTCTTAGGCTTGTTCCAGCCCACCCGGAACCGTATCCGCCGCTTTGTTGATCGCAAATTTTATGGCATCGAAATTGATTATAACGACATCGCCCAACGCCATGCGGAACGGATTAAGGTCGTCACGCCGGAAGAAGGCGATACCTTCGGCGTTTATGGCAAGCTGGAGGCCATCGGGCGCGGCGGCATGGGCATTGTCTACCGCGCCAAGCATCCCACCACGCGGGAAGACATCGCCGTTAAACTCCTGCGCGAAGCTGACCGCGACGATAAAGACACGGTTGCGCGTTTTCATCGGGAAGCCCGCGCTATGATGGGGCTTAACCACCCTAACATTGTGCGCCTGCACGAAGTCGGCATGATCCGTGAAATGCCCTATATCGCTATGGAGTACATCGCCGGACAGTCCCTGCGGGAGGTGCTGAAGGCACGCGAGTTTATCCCACTGGATGAAGCCTTGCCCATCCTGCGCGATATTGCCGCCGCGCTGGATTACGCCCATGCACGCGGTATCATCCACCGGGATATAAAACCCGGCAACATCATCCTAGACCAAAAAGCGCCGGACTGCCGCGCCGTGCTGATGGATTTCGGCATCGCCCGGCTGGATTCCGCCACACGCTTGACGCAAACAGGCGGCATGTTGGGCACGCTGGACTACATCGCGCCGGAGCAGATACAAGGGGCGGATAATATCGACAACCGCGCCGATGTTTACAGCTTCGGCGTGTTGGCTTATCAGATGCTGGCGGGTGAATTGCCCTTCCGCCACAGCAACCCGGGCGCGATGATTATGGCACACCTGATGCACCCTGTACCGGACATCCGCCACAAAATATCGTCTATCAACGATGCGGCGGCCATCGCCATTATGCGGGCGATGGCGAAAGACCCTAGCGCCCGCTTTGCCACAGCAGGCCAATTTATTGAGGCATTCACACAAACCGATTAGAATCAGGCGTGATTGTTAACCCAACCAACGAAGGAACAAACTATGACCCACAAAATTTATGCACCCTTGACCGCCTACCAGGACAAGGTTTTGCCACTCCGCGCCCAGTTGGACGTTCGGAATGCCTGGCTTAAAGAACGCCTGGATACTGTTCTGCCGGATGTGATGGCGCGTGCGAATGTGGATATGTGGCTGGTCATCGCCCGTGAATACAACGAAGACCCGGTCATCCTATCCCTGCTTCCTGCTCCGGCGATGTCCGCACGGCGGCGGACGATTCTTGTGTTTGCGCGGCAGGCGGATGGCGGCCTTGACCGTTTTACACTCAGTCGTTATGGGATGGACGGCTTTTACGAAAGCGGCTGGGAGCCAGAGCGCGAGGAACAATTCGCCTGTTTAGCGCGGGTCATTAAAGAATATGACCCGGCGCGTATCGCGGTCAACACGTCGGATACCTTCGCATTTTCCGATGGTCTATCACACGGTGAACACCAGAAGCTGGAAGCCGCACTGGGCGCGGAGTACATGGCGCGGATTATCAGCGCACAGGATGTATGTGTCGGGTGGCTGGAACGCCGCATCCCGGCGGAGATGACCGTCTACCCGTCCATTGTGGAAATCGGCCATGCCATCATCGCGCAGGCGTTTTCCAGCCGGGTGATTACACCCGGTATCACCACAACGGCGGATGTCGTGTGGTGGATGCGCCAGACGATGCAGGATATGGGCTTGCAGGCATGGTTTCAGCCGACGCTAGAGCTACAGGCACACGGCGAACCCTTCCACGCTTTGCAGGATAAAAACAGGATGCGTCAGGTCATCATGCCGGGCGATTTACTGCACTGCGATATGGGTTTTTACTATCTCGGCCTTGCCACCGACCAGCAACAACACGCCTATGTGCTACGTCCCGGCGAAACCAACGCCCCACAAGGGCTTATAGACGCGCTGAAGACCGGCAACCGCCTACAGGACATCGTGAACGAGAACCTGACCGTAGGCCGCACCGGGAACGAAGTACTCAAGGAGTCGTTGACCCAAGCACGGGCGGAAGGCATCGACCCGCATATCTACTGCCATCCCTTAGGCCATCACGGGCACGCCGCCGGGCCGACCATCGGCTTATGGGATGCTCAGGAGGGCGTACCCGGCGCGGGAGACTATCCCGTTTATGATGACACGGCCTATTCCAACGAACTCAACATCAAGCAGGCTGTAGCGGAATGGGGCGGGCAGATTGTCCGCATCGCACTAGAGGAAGACATCCTGCTGACGGGTGGCCGCGTCTACTGGCTGGACGGACGACAAGAGGAATTCCACATCATTTAAGCGGGGTTGCGTACAGGGGGCGCGGACGATGCACAGACGATGCGCCCCCTATAAAACACGGCGTATCGTTGCACCATCCACATTCCCCCCACTCACCACAATCGCGGTCGGGCGGCCATCATCCGGGATGATACTATGCAACATGGCGGCCACCCCCACCGCGCCGCCGCCTTCCACCAGCCAGCCCTGCACATCCAGCATCCAACGCATTGCGGCGGCGATTTGACCCTCATCGACCAGAACGATACGGTCTACATAGTGCCGCGTCAACGCCACCGTGATAGAGCCGTCTTCAATATCACCGGAGAGTGCTTCCGCTAAGGTGTCCCAATTTTCTGCATGGTTTGTGCCGTAGAATAAGTTATACATGGACGGCGCAGATAGCGCGTTCACGCCAATCACTTCCACCTCCGGCTTAAGCGACTTCACCGCGCACGCTACACCGCTAATCAACCCGCCGCCACTCACACACACCACCACCCGCGCCACCTCCGGCAATGCCGCGCATATCTCCAGCCCGATAGTGCCTGCACCGGCCACAACACGCGCATCGTTGTAAGGCGAGATGTACGTCAGGCCATCTTCACGCGCCAGCCGCACGGCTTCCGCTTCGCAGGCGTCATAATTGGGCATTTCCAGCCGGGCGGATGCCCCCATCCGCCGGACGGCGTTCACTTTACGTTCTGGCGTGTGCGCGGGCATGAAGATCGTTGCCTGCACGTCGGCCAGTTGCGCGGCATAGGCGACCCCCTGCGCGTGATTGCCAGATGACGCGGCGATGATGCCGCGTGCGCGTTCTTCCGCGTTGAGCGATAACACCGCGTTCAGCGCACCCCGAATTTTAAACGAGTGCGTGCGGTTGGTGTTTTCCAGCTTTAAATAGAAGTTCTGGCCGAATAGCGCAGGTTCTAAGAGCGTCGGCGTTAGATAATGTGTCAGGCGTGTTTGTGCGGCTTGGATGGCCTGTAGGTTGGTCATGGTGGTTTGTCTTCGGGTTACTGACTATTGCGGGGAATATACCACAAAAGCACAGCCTCCGGTTAAGAACCAGAGGCTGGTTTGCTGGATGATGCGCTTATCTAGGTGTTGTATCCGCCCACACCCACGTCCCAATGCTCACCGGAGCGCCACAGATTGCTGAGTAGCAATTCGCGCATGGCGAGGAACTCGTTCGGCAGGCGGTCATACAGCTTGATGAACAGTTCTTCGTGCGACAGGATTTCCTGCAACCACAGGTCACGGTCAACCGTCATCAGGTTCTGGAAGTCTTCTTTCGTGAAGCCCTCCATGCCCGTCCAGTCCAGGTCTTCGTAGTGCGGCATGTAGCCCAATGGCGATTCAGTCGCCTGCCCGCGCCCGTTGGCACGTTCCACAATCCATTTCAGTACGCGCATGTTCTCGCTGAAGCCCGGCCACAGGAACTTGCCGTCCTCATCTTTGCGGAACCAGTTCACACTAAAGATGCGCGGCGCATCGTTGATTTGACGGCCAATATTCAGCCAGTGGTTAAAGTAGCTCGCCATGTGGTAGCCCATAAACGGAAGCATGGCTAATGGGTCGCGCCGGACTTGGCCGATGTTGCCAAAGGCGGCGGCGGTCATCTCGGAACCCATCGTCGCGCCGACGTACACACCAAACGACCAGTTAAACGATTGATAGATAAGCGGCACGATGTTACTGCGGCGTCCACCAAACACGATAGCCTTAATCAGCACGCCGTCCGGGTTTTCCCATTGGGAGTCGATGGCGGGGTTTTGTTCCGCCGGTGATGTAAAGCGTGCGTTAGGATGCGCGGCAGGGATGTTACTTTCCGGCGTCCATTCGTTCCCGCGCCAGTCAATCGCTTTCGCAGGCGGGGCGCTCAGCCCTTCCCACCACACACCGCCTTCCGGCGTCAGCGCGACGTTGGTGAAGATCGTATTCTTCGCCAGGGATTTCATCGCGTTAGGGTTTGTCTTTTCCGATGTACCAGGCGCAACACCGAAGTAACCGGCTTCCGGGTTGATGGCGTACAGACGGCCATCCGGCCCGGGCTTAATCCACGCGATGTCATCGCCAATCGTCGTCACCTTCCAGCCATCCAGACCTGCCGGTGGGATGAGCATAGCAAAGTTGGTCTTGCCACAGGCACTCGGGAAGGCCGCCGCGACATAGGTCTTTTCACCTTGCGGGTCTTCCACGCCCAAAATCAGCATGTGTTCCGCCAGCCAGCCTTCATCGCGCCCAATCACGGAAGCAATCCGCAAGGCCAGGCACTTTTTACCCAGTAGCGCGTTGCCACCGTAGCCACTGCCGTAAGACCAGATGGAACGCTCCTCCGGGAAGTGAACAATGTACTTCACATCCGGGTTGCACGGCCACGGAATATCCGCCTGGCCGGGCTGTAGCGGCATCCCGACGGTGTGCATACAAGGCACAAAATCGCCATCTTCGCCCAGCACATCATAAACGGCTTTGCCCATGCGGGTCATAATCCGCATATTGACCACCACATACGGCGAGTCGGTAATCTCTATGCCGATGTAGCTAATGTGTGAGCCTAACGGCCCCATCGAAAACGGGATGATGTACATGGTACGGCCACGCATACAGCCATCAAACAGCCCGTCCAGCGTGTCGTGCATCTCTTTGGGGTTCATCCAGTTATTCGTCGGCCCGGCGTCATTCCGGTTCAAGCTACAGATGTAGGTGCGGTCTTCCACCCGTGCCACGTCGCTGGGGTCGGAACGGGCTAAAAAGCTGTTGGGGTAAAGTTCCGGGTTAAGCGGAATGAACGTCTTGTTATCGACCAACTTTTGGTTGAGTTGGTCGTTCTCGGCTTCGCTTCCGTCAACCCAATGCACGGCATCCGGCTTACAGAGTGCCACCATCTCCTGCACCCAGCTTTTTACCTTTTGACTGCGGACATAATCTGGAAATTGCATCTGTTGAGGGTCGGTCGTGGTCAATTCTTGGTAAACCATGTTGCCTCCTGTGGCATATCGTTTTACGAACTACCCTGATTATAGAGGGGACGGCGGCTTTGTTGTGGTAACAGATGTCAGTGTTTTTACTATAACACGTCATATTGTGAAAAAATACGCAAATGATAAAATAAAAGCCCTTTCCCCAGCTTTTAATAGCGTGTTAGAGGTGAACCTCAATCCCTTTGGCCTCCAACGCTTCGCGGAATTCCTCCCATTGGTCACGGCGCACAGCCACCGCCATCGGCCCCAGCCGTGCCCCACAGTACCGCCGTAGTGCGGGCTGTTCCAGGATGTAGTCGAGCGTTTCCGGCGCGGTAGTACGCAGGACGAGCAATTCTTCCAGCGTGACAGATTGCGACACGCCTTCGCCCCATGTTTCCAGCAGTTTTGTCAGTGTGGGCGAGAGTGCGTCTGTGCCCATCATGCGCGTTAAAAATGCGCTGATGTGCCCGGTGTTCACCCCCTGTTGCGCGGCCTGACGCACACCTTCCATGCTGATTTTATAGGTATAGGGCGTGGCATCCGTCGCCGCGCTTATCCACGTTGTAAAGCGCATCGCCTGAAAGCGATCCATACGCGGCACACGGCGCGAAGCCGTCAGCACACCGTCAGCCTGCACGCTGATTTTGTCTTCCTGTTCCTGTGGCGCGGGCCATGCTTCGGCCAGCGCAAACGCCCGTCCGTAAGCGTTCAGGCGGGCGGCATCTTCGGATAAATCTACCATGCCCAGCCAGTGCATCGGCCCGAACAGATAAAATTCCAGCAGAGCGCCCTCTACCGCGTCCCAACTCTCGAAGCCGTGCAGATATTCGCCGTCCGCGTTACGGATGTACCAGCTATTATAATCCCCTCCCGGACGCTGAAAATCCGGTTCAACGGCCTTGACCAGCATGATGAATTCATCAATCGACCACCATTCACCCGGCGGCGTAAAATCCCGCAGGAAAGCGGCCAGTGCTTCCCGCGCCACTTTCGCCTCATACGGCCACCCGGTAGGCTCCGGGTACAAGCCGGGAATATGCCATAATTCCCGATACACGGTGCTGGTGTACCATGCTTCCGCAAGGGTTTTGAGTTGGGCGGCGCGTTTGGCCTCCAGCCAGCGTTTAACAGGGGCGCGATGCGGGCGGGCTTGGGCTTCGTGCGCGTCGATGAGTTCCGCGCTGATGCCAACTTCAAACAAAAATGCCAGCCGTGCCGCGTCGGGGTGCATCAGGTGGGGGGTAATGCGGCGGACATCTTCATCGGAAAGCGCATCGCCTTCAATGTCCGCGCCGAAGACCTGCAAATACGCCAGAAGCGTCGTCATATCATCAACAATGGTGGTATCCGCAGGTTGAACAGCATCCAGAAAATCCGCGTCGATAGGGTCAACGCGGGCATCTTCCCGGCTTATGCCCTGCCCACCGGATAGCGCGGCGTTTACATCCTGCGCCAGCGCTTCCAGATTATCATAGCCCGTCTTGTGTGTGGGCAGGACGGCCAAAAAATCCGCCGGGATGTAAATAACGCCCTGTGCGCCAGTCGCCGCCTTCTGATAACTTTTATAAATAAACCCCCGATAAAACAGGGCTTCCGCATGAGATTTCGCATGTTCCAATGGGTTTTCACGGTCAATAGCGCCACGCCCCAATTTGCGGATTTCTCCGTTAAGGCGCTCGAACATCGCGGCGGGCATTTGCCCTTTTGCGCCAATGAGTGTCTGCAAGACCCCACGCTGGGCGTCGTCCAGTTTATCCCAAGCACGGGCGGCGGAATCCGCATCACGCATGACGGCTTCCAGCGCGGCGGGTAATTCATCGGGTTGCAGGCGGGCGGCATCCACCCCCCAGAATTTAGCAATCACGGTCAGGATGGGTGCTTCGGTATCACGCAGGCTGGCAAGCAGATTAATCATGGAAAAAATCCTGTAATTTCAAGCGCGAACATAATTTTCTGTGTCGCTGTAGAGTCGCATAGGCTGTATGCGCTCTGTTTTTAATGCGAGTGCTTCTTTAATACTTTATACCATTATGTCATTTTCAACAGAACGCGCAATTAATCTGGCTGGCGCGTGCTAAAATAAGACCACAATAGATTAACCTGACTCATCCACCACAAGAAAGGCAGACAGACCGTGAGCGACAAGGCAGAAGCCCCCAAGCTGGAAGAAACAGCCCCCATCGAGGCCAAACACGAGATAACACTGGGCAAGAAGAAGTTAAAGTACATCACCCACACCGGGTTAATGCCCTTAAAAAATGACCAAAACGAGATTGAAGCGGAGATGTTTTACACTGCTTACCTGCTGGAAGGCGAAAGCGACCCGGCCAAGCGCCCCTTAACGTTTGTGTTTAACGGCGGGCCGGGGTCTTCGTCAGTGTGGTTGCATCTGGGCGCAATCGGCCCTCAGCGCGTCAAGATGCACGATGAAGGCTGGATGCCCGCGCCGCCGTACCAACTCGTGACCAACGACTCCACATGGCTAGACCGCACCGACCTGGTATTTATCGACCCCATCGGCACCGGGTTTAGCCGCGCCGCCAAGCCGGACGACAATAAAAAATATTGGAGCTTAAAAGGCGATATTGAGTCCATTGGTACGTTCATCCGGCTATTTTTAACCCGTTATGCGCGGTGGGCGTCCCCGCTTTACATGGCCGGAGAAAGCTACGGCACAACCCGCGCCGCCGGGATTGCCGGGCATCTGGTGGATAAAGGCATTGCGTTTAACGGCCTGATGTTAATTTCCACCGTGTTGAACTTCCAGACGTTGAACTTTGACAGAGGCAACAGCCTACCCTATGCGCTCTTTCTGCCCACTTACAGCGCGACAGCCTGGTATCATGGCAAGCTCCCCAAAGATTTGCAGGAAAAACCCCTGCGTGATGTGCTGGATGAAGTGGAAACATGGGCGGAGAATGATTACGCCATCGCGCTGATGAAGGGCGATAAACTGAGTGATAAGGAACGCGGCGCGGTCGTCCGCAAATTAGCCCGCTATACTGGCCTTAGCCAAAAATTTGTGGAAAATAGCGGCTTGGGTGTGGATATTTTCCTGTTCTGTAAGGAACTCCTGCGCGATGAAAAACGCTCTGTCGGTCGGCTGGATAGTCGCTTTCAGGGCATCGACGCCAGCGCCGCCAGCATGACCTTCGACCACGACCCGTCGTATTCCGCCATTATGCCCCCCTACACCGCCATGATGAATGATTATGTGCGCCGTGTGCTGGGGTATCAGACTGACCGCGAATACAACATCCTCAGCTTTGATGTCTTCGCGGGTTGGGAATACGAACGCGGCAAGTACCCGGATACCAGCGAAGCCCTACGGAGCGCATTCGCCAAAAACCCATTTATGCGTGTATTATTAGCGATGGGCTACTATGACCTGGCGACGCCGCACTTCGCTACACTCTACACACTCAACCACATGGCGCTAGACCCCAAACTGCGCGACAACGTACAAACCGCCACTTACGAAGCCGGGCATATGTTTTATTTAGAGGTCGGCGCATTAGCCAAACTCAAGGCTGATGTCGGCACATTTATGGAAGGAGAATAGCGATGATGAGACTCTACTTTTTGCGGCATGGTATCGCACAGGACACAGCAGAATCCGACCATGCACGCGCCCTGACGCCGGATGGCATCCGCCGGTTGAAGATCGCCGCGCACGTCATGGCTAAACTGAATTTGGGCGTTACCCACCTGTTGACCAGTCCGCGTGTGCGGGCGGTACAAACAGCGGAAATCGCCGCCGAAGCATTGGGTTTAACACCCACCATCCACGAGGACGTTAATTTTCACTTCAGCATCAAAGCCTTGCCCGGGCTGGTGCGGCCACTGCCCGACCACAGCAATGTGATGTTCGTCGGCCACGAGCCAACCTTTAGCACCACCATCCGCGATTTAACAGGGGCGCGCATCGTCATGAAGAAGGGCGGCCTTGCGCGGGTGGACGTGGGTCAGGTTAAGCCGATGGGCGGTGTATTGGTGTGGCTTATCACACCAAAAGTCTTCGAGGCGTTTTCTTGATAAGTTTTTATTTGCCAGTACCCCTTAAAAGGCTTAGAATCATCCTATGAGTATAAGCTCACAGGGAATAGTCTATGGCTCAACAACAACAACGCATCGCTAACCGCTATAGCTTGCAGTCGCAACTCGGTAAAGGAAGCATGGGCGCGGTCTATCGCGCCCATGACCGACTCACAGGGGAATCCGTCGCGCTCAAGCGATTACTCAAGTCGCCCGGCACATTAGCCTTTAATAGCCGCAATACCATTTCCTCACAGAACCCACATCTGGAACTCGCGCACGAATTCCAGACATTAGCCTCTCTGCGGCATCCGCATGTCGTCAGCGTGCAGGACTACGGCTTTGACGCAGACGGCGCATACTTTACCATGCAGATATTAGAGGACGCGCAACCCTTCACCGCCGCGCCGGACACCACAGAAGACGCTATCACGTTGACGCTTCAGCTATTGCAAGGGCTGGCCTATATCCATCAGCGCGGCCTGCTCCACCGGGATTTAAAACCGACCAATGTTTTAGTCAAGAACAAGCACATCCACATTGTAGATTTTGGGCTTGCCATCGCGGAGCGTCCCAACAGCGATAAACAAGAGATTGCCGGGACGCTGGCCTACATCGCGCCGGAGACATTCGCGCATGGGCATGTCAGCCCGGGTTCGGATTTATACGCGGTTGGAGTCATGTTGTACGAGCTTTTAGCGGGGCATCATCCCTACTGGGACGACAACCCGCTTGTCCTGATGAATAACATCCTGCAAGAGCCAGTAGATGTTAGCACGCTGGATACCACGCCGGAGATAATGCTCTTGCTCCATCGCTTGTTAAGCAAAGACCCGGAAGACCGTTACAGCCGCGCAGAGGATGTGATTACGGCGTTATGCGCGGCGGCTGGCCGCCCTATACCGCCAGAGACATCAGAAATCCGTGAGAGCTTTTTGCAGGCGGCGGCCTTTGTGGGGCGGCGGCCAGAATACGACCAATTGCTGGAAGGATTGCAGGCCACCAAGCGCGGGCAAGGCTCCGCATGGTTGATTGGTGGAGAAAGCGGTGTCGGCAAATCGCGCTTAATCCAGGAGGTTGCTACGCTGGCGCTGGTGGGTGGCGCGTTGGTGTTGCGGTGTCAAGCTAAGTCGGAGGCGGAATCCGGTTATGGCATGTGGCGCGATGCCCTGCGGCGGTTGGCTTTGTTCGTGGAAATCAGCGATGATGAAGCGGTCATACTCAAGCCCATCCTGCCAGCGCTGGATACCTTATTAGAGCGTCACATCCCGGACGCAGAAGCCACCGACCTTGACCAACGCCTGCCGATGCTGTTTGATGCCCTGTTTCATCGTGCCACCGCGCTTCAGCCCATCATACTCATCATCGAGGATTTACAATGGGTGGCGGATGCCCCGCACGAGATACGGCTGATGAATACACTGGTCAACCTCAGCGCCGCCCTGCCGTTGATGGTGCTGGGCAGTTACCGCAACGACGAACGCCCCGACCTGCCGCAAGCCCTCAGCGCCGCCCAGACGCTCCAGCTAGGCCGCCTGACGCCGGAGGAAATCGCCCGCCTGAGTACGTCTATGCTTGGTGATGCCGGGAGTCGTCCGCAGGTGGTCAACTTCCTTAATCAACATACAGAAGGCAACGTGTTTTTTCTGATTGAGGTCGTGCGCGTGCTGGCGGAAGACGCTGGGCGCATTACGGACATTGGCTTAAACACCTTACCCACACACATTATTGCGGATGGTGTTCAGCGTGTGGTGGATTATCGGCTGGCGCGTGTGCCGGACTGGGCGCGGGCACTGGTGGATATGGCCGCCGTCGTCGGGCGCAGTGTGGAAATCGCCCTGATGCAAGCCCTTGCGCCACAAGCAGACATCAACGCCTGGCTGGACGTGTGCATGAACGCCGCCGTATTCGACACACAGGACGGGCAATATCGCTTCAGCCACGACAAACTGCGTGAGGGTGTGTTGACTGCGCTTTCCACAGAGCAACGACAAAGCCACCATCGCCGCATCGCGGACGCGCTACAGACGGTCTACGCGGATAATCTCGACGAAGCCGCCGCCGCCATCGCCAACCACTACCACGCCGCCGATGAGCCAGCACAGGAAGCCCTTTTTGTCCTCCGTGCCGCGCACCGTGCCTATAGCTTTAGCAACTATCAGGAAGGCGCTTACTTCTACGGGCGGGCGCACACGCTACAGGTGCATCTAAACGCGGAAGACCCCGCCCACCAAGCGGCGGAAATTTTGCTGGGTATGGGTAAATGCGCCTATGCCCTCAGCGATTACGAGACATGCCGCCAATGGTCGCAACAAGCCGCGACGCTGTTTCAGGAATTGGGCGATGAAGTCGGCTATGCTGATGCCATCAATAACATCGGCGAGTCTTACTTCCGGCAAGGGTTAAACGACGACGCCCAACCGTTGCTGATGACCGCGCTGGACATCCGCCAACGGCATAATCTGGCGGAGCAAGTGGGCTATACGTTGATGAATCTGGGCGTTGTGGCCGCGCAGACCGGCAACCTGGAACAAGCCAAAGCCTACTTTGAGGACTGTTACGCCGCAATGCAAAAAGTGGATGCGCCAATTGCTATTGCCCGCGCCATGAACAACCTTGCCATCATCTATGACATGATGGACGATTACGCCAATTCGGAGGACTTCCACCGCCGCGCACTAAAAATCCGGCGGGAGATAAACGACCGGGTAGGTATCGGCTATAGCCTGCTCAACCTGTCCCAACTGTTTAACCGTATAGATGTGAACCCGTCCGACATAGAGCCAATGATGTTAGAGGCGCGCTCCCTATTGCGTATTTCCGGGCAACGGGACGCGCTATCTGCCGTGCTGAGTTCATTGGGGATTATATATATGAACAGAGGCAATTACGCCCGTGCCGATGAATTTTTACGCGAAGGGTTGCAAATCCGCATAGCCATTGGCAACCGAGTCGGCACATCCGCGACCTACAACGCGCTGTCGGAGCTAGCACTTAAGCATGGGAATATCAAAGAAGCACGAGAAAACATCCGCCATGCCCTCAACGCCGTCGCTAATCTATCCGCAGGGGAACGCCACACGGAAGACTTATACACGCTCGCAACAGTGCTGACCGCGCAAAACAAGCTGGTAGAAGCATTGGCCGTGTACGAAACTGTACAATCCCACCTCGTAGCGGATGACGCCCTGCCTCAGCAGGTATCGGCCAGCTATGACGCTTTAAAAGCACGTGTAACGTCCGCACAATTAGCACAGGCACAAGCGATGTATGCCGGCTGGACAATCCCGCAATTGGTTCAACATTATGCCCAGGCGGAATAGGCCACAAAAGCGCACAGGTGTTACAATGGGCGGGCGGCTGGCGCAAAAGCTTAGGCAAAGGCTGACACAAAGCCAGACATAAACAATGACAAGATTTTTTACGAATAAGGAGCTTTTAAACACATGGAAGTTAAAGGTCTTACGGCATTCATCACGGGCGGGGCATCCGGTTTAGGGGGCGCAACGGCAGAGCGACTCGCCGCACAGGGCGCGAATGTCCTCATCGCGGATGTGAACGACATCAACGGCAAGGCGCACGCGGCCAAACTAGGCGCTAACGCCCGCTTCGTGGAAACAGATGTCACCAGTGAACAGGCCGTACAGCACGCGCTCGACGTAGCAAAAAGTGAGTTCGGCGCGGTGAATGCGGTTATCAATTGCGCGGGAGTCGGCGCGGCCATGCGGACGTATCACCCCAAAGGCGGTTCGCATCCGTTGGATATTTTCGAGTTTGTGATTCGGGTTAATCTCATCGGCACGTTTAACTGCATCCGGCTGGGCGCGGCCTTGCTGGAAGCCAACACGCCCAACGAACACGGGGAACGCGGCGTCATCATCAATACGGCCTCTGTCGCCGCGTTTGATGGGCAGATAGGCCAGGCGGCTTATTCCGCGTCTAAGGGCGGCATCGTCGGCATGACGCTCCCCATCGCGCGCGATTTAGCCAAGAGTGGCATCCGCGTGATGACGATAGCGCCCGGTTTGTTCGATACGCCGTTATTAGCCGCCCTGCCGGAAGAAGCGAAAGCCTCACTCGGCCAGCAAGTGCCCTTCCCGCCCCGCTTGGGCGACCCGGCGGAATACGCGCAACTGGCGCAGGCCATCCTGGAAAACCCCATGCTCAATGGCGAAACAATCCGACTGGATGGCGCTATCCGCATGGCGCCCAAATAAGCAACCGTCACGGGGATGGTCATAAACGCCTAACGCCGGAGAGCAACGAATGGGGTGTGTACGACGCACTGCTATTCGTTGCTCTTTTGTTACCGCGTCGTCCTTACGTCAGGCCGAGCGCACGCTCATTCGCAATCCGCGTGATGTGCGCCAGGAATTCCGCACGGGGCATCGCGCCTAAGTCCTCATCCGTGCGTAAGCGCACGCTGACCGTCTGCGCTTCCACGTCTTTATCGCCCACAATCAGCATATAGGGGATGTGTAACTCGCGGGCATCACGGATTTTCTTCGTCATCCGCCCGCGTCCGTCGTCCACCTGCACCCGCAGGCCAGCCGCCCGCAGTTCCGCCGCGACGTTGTACGCATAATCGTTATGCCCGTCCGCCACCGGGATGACCACCGCCTGCACGGGCGACAACCACACCGGGAAGTGCCCGGCGAAATGCTCGATAAGGATGCCGACGAAACGCTCCACACTGCCGAACAACGCGCGGTGAATCATAATTGGGCGGTGACGGCTGTTATCTTCGCCCACATATTCCAACTCGAAGCGTTCCGGCAGGTTATAATCTACCTGCACCGTGCCCAGTTGCCACTCGCGCTTGAGCGTATCCCGCAGGACAAAATCCAACTTTGGCCCATAAAACGCCGCTTCGCCTTCTTCGACACTGTGCGGCAGGTTCATCTCGCGGCAGGCCGTCAGGATGGCGTCCGTCGCTTTTTGCCACAGGTCATCACTGCCCTGATATTTGTCGCTCTCCTCCGCACGGATGCCAACACGGGCGCGGAAGTCCGTCATGCCTAACGTTGCGAATACCGTCTGGAACAGCTTCACCACGCCTTTAAATTCTTCCAGCAATTGGTCGGGCGTCACGAATAAGTGCGCGTCGTCCTGCGTGAAGCCACGCACACGCATCAGGCCGCTAAGCTGGCCGGATTTTTCGTAGCGGTACACCGTGCCAAATTCCGCGAAGCGCACGGGTAAATCACGGTAGCTCCGCAAATCACTTTTATAAATCATGATGTGATGCGGGCAGTTCATCGGCTTGATGAGATATTGCTCGTCGTCTACATCAATCGGCGTGTACTGGCTCTCTTTGTAATACGGATAGTGGCCGGACGTTTTGTACAGTTCCAGATTGCCGATGTGCGGCGTGATGACAGGCTGATAGCCGTTATCAATCTGGAGTTGCCTTAGCCAGCGCTCCAGCGTATCGCGCAGAATCGCGCCGTTGGGCTTCCACAGGGGCAAGCCCTTGCCCACAAGCGGCTCGATGATAAATAAATCCAGCTTTTCACCCAGAACGCGATGGTCACGGCGGCGGGCTTCTTCCAGTTGGTGCAGGTACTCCTGCAATTCTTCCGGCGTTTCCCATGCTGTGCCGTAGATGCGCGTGAGTTGTTTGTTCTTCTCGTTGCCGCGCCAATACGCACCGGCCACCTGCCGATGCTGGATGCTGAAGGCGTTCGCGTTGAGTTCTTTGGTGCTTTCTACGTGCGGCCCACGGCACAAATCCGTGAACTTACTCTGTGTATAAATCGTCAGCGTTTGTGCAGGCGCGGCGATTTGCTCCCCGTTTTCGTCCACGCGACCATTCACCAGGTCGTCGATGAGTTCCAGCTTATAGGGTTGATCGTGGAATAGGGCGCGGGCTTCCTCCGCGCTGACTTCCTGCCGCGTGAATTTATGGTTGCCGCCGATGAGCTTCTTCATACGCTTTTCCACCCACTTTAAGTCTTCGTCTGTGGGCGGTTGGGGCAGGTCAAAGTCGTAGTAGAAGCCGTCTTCAATGGGCGGGCCGATGGCGATTTTTGCATCCGGGAAGCGCTCCATCATCGCCTCCGCCATGATGTGTGCCAGGCTATGCCGCAGGCGATACAGCTTGCTTTCTGCATAATTTTCTTTAGACATGATTTCTCCGTTGGTTGTAAGCCAAATAAACATGGGTTGATTATGACGTTGACGAGATAGATGTTCAACGGTGTAAGCCAAACAAAAACGCGCAAAAACAGGATGGTCACACAAGTGAATGTTGTGTGTCCCCGTGCATTTGCGCGTTGATGAGCTAGCGGATGGGCTTTAGCGTGTTGTTGTTACGCCCGGCTGATGGCCGTTTTAGCCCTCCACCACGAGGACATCTGACAGGACGACAGCCGCAACCTCTTGGGTAGCGCGGGTGCCGCCGTTGCTAGTTGTGGTGTTGGCCTTCTCTTGGGGGGGGTCTGTTACTTGGGTGAAGATACCTTCAAAAATTTCCATCGCCAGCAGGTTATCAATCGTGTCTTCGATAGATTCACGATCGAGCGCGTCCACGACGATATGCGCGACATCTAACGTACAGAAGCGCGTGGGGATCGTGTCTTCGATTTGCTTGCTCAGTTCAAACGTCAGTTCCATCTGCCGCAGGATGTAGCTCTGGGTCACAAAGAGCGATGTGTAGACGTTGCCATCTTCCATCTTAACAAGCACATCACGGGCATCGGGGTCATCGGAATGGATTTCAATCCAAATGTTTACGGGAATCTGCAAATTTGCACTTGCGTCACTGTCCGCCATAACTACGGCTTCCTTCACTCTTGCTTACGAAACTGTCTGATATGAGCATATGTCAGTTTGAATACGGTTGTCAAGAAACCAAATTTTTGACTTTAGACTAAGGACTTTGTATAATTTTTCTTGTTGTTATAAAAATTCCTCAGGAAAAACAGCGTGCCACATCATCAACGAATGCACCTTGCGATTTGTTGTCAGACTCTCAGTCTAACTTAAATTCGCCTGCGGGTTGGTGGTGGTCTTGATTTATCAACAATAAGCCCTGGCGAAACGCTGGGGTTTTTTTGTTATATAAACGTTCGGTTGCTTATGATTATTAGAGGAGCTATGCCCATGTTTAAGAAGTCAATCAAGTTCTTCGTGCTGGCCGGGATTTTAACGCTGATTGCGTCCATCCTACCAGCACAAGCCCAACACCCGGTCTATTCCAATTTACCGGACTTTGGCGGGCAGGAATTCGTCATCGCTATTGAAAACCAATACGCGCCCTTCCAGTTTGTAGACCCCCGTGCAGAGGCCGCCATCGGTTTTGACCACGACATCATCAACGAACTGGCCTACCGCCTGAACTTCACCCCTGTTCTGGAAATCACCAGTTGGGAAGTTCAGATCGCATCAGTCGGGCAAGGTCAATATGACTTCGGCCTGAACGGTATCTCCATCCGCGAGGAACGCCGCGAATTCGTTGAATTCAGCGATCCTTACGTGCAAATCGAAGTCTTCCTGCTGGCGCGTGATAGCGAAGATACCTTCGTAGACCTGGAAACCTTCGCGGCGGATTCTGATAATCTGCTGGGCGTGATGAGTGGCGGCGCGAACTACTGGCTGGCACAGGGCTACATCTCCGAAGGCTTGCTGACCGAAGACCGCGTGATTGTGTATAACGGCTTTGCGGAAGGCGTGCTGGCGCTGGTCAACGGTGACATCGACGCTATCCCGGCGGATGCTTCCATCGTGGGCGGTTTCGTCAACGCCATCGGCGCACCGGTTAAGCTGGTGGGTGATGTGCTGTCTACCGATAACTTCGGCGTCATCTTCCCGTTGGAAGGTAGCGAAGAATTAGTGGAAGCCGTTAACGCGGCATTGGCAACCATGCGCGAAGATGGTTACTTAGACTATCTGGCGTACAAATGGCTGGTGCAATACGCCCCGCAAGAAGCAGACTAACACTTTAATAGGTTTAAAGGGCGCGGGTAACATCTGCGCCCTTTGCATGATTGGTCTGTCTTGTTTAACCTGTGTTACTTGGTTTCTTCTTTTTCTTTATTCCATGCGTGGATGAACTGCAAGCCTTCTTCAACGGTACGGACGATGCGCTTACGCTGGTGGCCTTCGGGAATACGCATCGGCCCGCGCAGGATTTCCTCCTGTTCCGGGTCTGCGACGACCAACGCCACCGGGAACTGGCTGGTATCCAGGCTCATATTCATGCGGTTGCTGGTTCTGCGGGCAGTCGTTAAATTGCCCTCATCAAAGGATTTAACAGCACGGAAGTCGAAGATTTCCCCGTAAATTTTTTCGATGCCAACGTCTTTATACAGTGCGTCCAGCCAATCATAAACCTGGATGGTCACGGTGCTATCCAGCACACCACGATACGTAATCGTGGCGATTTGTGTTGCTTCGTCGTAGCTGGCACTGGCGTTTTCGACCTCAAGTTGAAAGTTGCTCATCTTAGCGTATCCCAATGTTTTCGGACTATAATGACTCATTGTAGCATTGTTCTTGTATGACAAGGTACGTATTTATCAGAGTCTTACGGTACATAAAGGGATTTCCAACCTATGTCTAAGCGTCGTATATTGCTCATCATCATCGTGGGTGTTTTAGTCGCTCTTATCGGCGGGGGAGCGCTCTTTGTGTTCCGTTTATTAAACCCGGCAGAGACAGTCACCCTTGCCCAGATTAACCGCGACATCGCGTTTATGTCCAACCGGGATAACGGCCAATGGGGTATTTATATCATCACGCCAGAAGGCGACATCCGCCGTGTGACACCGCTTGCGGAAGCATCCGACGACCCTTGCACACCCCGCAACTTGGGACGCGGACACTGTGCGGCGGATTACTTCCCTAGTTATGCCTTTGATGGGCAAATGCTCAACTTCCT
>DAIMZF010000013.1:0-47086 GCA_036734085.1 Aggregatilineales bacterium | reverse complement strand
CGCCGGGATTCAGACCGACGCGCAGAATGTCGCGCAGACGCGCAAGAGGATTTTGACGACTGTGTACAGGATATTGACTGACAAAACACAGAATCCGCTTAAAGAATGTGCCATCACACCGTGCATCACGGTATAATAACGGATGTAACGGAGTGATAAGGAACAGATAATGAGTATTCTGGATAACATACGGAAGCGTGAGGGCGATGAGGAAGAAATGCGGAAGCAAGGTCGCCTGCCACCCGGCCAAACGCTGACGAATAAATTCCCGGTGTTGACCTACGGCCCCAACCCGAAGTTTGACCCCAATACATGGGATTTGCGGGTGTTTGGTGAAGTTGAGCAGAATTTAGCGTGGAACTGGGAAGAATTTTTAGCCCTGCCCACCACGAAAATCACGCGGGATATTCATTGTGTCACCAAATGGAGCAAGTTCGACACAGACTGGGAAGGCGTGCAGTTTAAGCACATCGCGGAACTAGCAGGCATGAAGGACACCGCCCAGCATATCATCGCCCACTGTGACTACGGTTACACGACCAACGTCCCGGTAGCGGATATGATGCGCGATGATGTCCTGCTGGCTTACAAATATGATGGTGAATTCCTGGAGCCAGATCATGGTGCCCCTGTGCGGACGCTCGTGCCGCATTTGTATTTCTGGAAGTCGGCTAAGTTTGTGCGGGCGCTGGAATTCAGCACGATTGATAAGCCGGGCTTCTGGGAAAAAGCAGGGTATCACAACTACGGCGACCCCTTCAAAGAGGAACGGCACGGACGGCGCGGGTTCTTTTAAACCAGGCTAAAAACCGGCCTTCAGTCATCACATCACACGGGGTATGAGGCTTTATACCCCGTTTTTTTCACAGAACTGTAAAATCTCCACCCCGCGATATTATTTCGATGGTACTTGAAACATCTTCCAATGGCTTTTACAATTAATCTATGTCAATAACTCGGCAAGCCACAAATCGGCGCACCCCTAAGACGCCGTAATCAGCAACGTCGGGCCAAAGGCATAACTTCAATAACGTCTGTGAAATTTGCTGGTGGAAGAACCACATTTTGCGGTTATCGAAGTGTTGATTAGCACGTTGCTGATTGAAACATCAGACAGACACTTCAAAGAATCGCCCTAAATTTTGTCACTCATGGAGACGGAACTATGACCGCTTTATTTTGCTTTGAAGTAGATGGGAACCTGCCATGGTGGCCCGGCTGACTGACATCTTTCGTAAATACAACGCTTTTGTCCTCAGTTTACCCGCATTGGTGTGGCTGTTAGTCTTCTTCATCCTGCCGCTTTTGCTGGTTTTGGTGATGAGCTTCATGACACGCGACATCACCGGCAGGGGCACATTACCCTTCACATTTGAACAATACGAGCGCGTCTTCACCACGTTCCGCCCGGTCTTCACCGGGAGCGTGAATATCGCATTTATCAGCACGGTGATTTCCTTGCTGATTGGTTATCCATTGGCGTTCTACATCAAGACACGCCGTTCGCAAGCCGTGCGGAATATGGCGCTGTTTCTGGTTATCCTGCCCTTCTGGACGAACTTCCTGGTGCGTACCTATGCCTGGCGTGTGATTTTGGGGCAAAGTGGCCCATTGAATACACTGCTATTGGAGCTTGGACTCATCGAGCAAGAGCTTGTGTTTTTGAACACAAGATTCGCGGTGATTGTCGGCATGGTGTACACATTTTTACCGTTTATGGTGTTGCCCATCTATGCTTCTGTGGAACGGTTCGACTTCCGTCAAGTGGAAGCCGCCCGCGACCTGGGCGCGAATGATTGGCATACCTTCTGGCGCGTGGTACTGCCGCAGACGTTACCGGGCGTTGTCGCCGGGTGCATTCTGGTCTTCATCCCGGCGATTGGGGCTTATGTCACGCCGGATTTACTGGGCGGGCGTGAAGGCTTCATGATTGGCAACCTCATCACGCGGCAATATAAAGGCACAGGTAACGTGCCACTGGGGGCGGCGGCCAGTATGGTATTGATGGCTACCGTGATGCTTTCATTATTGGTTTACATCCGCTTTGCGGCACGAGAGGAGCGTTAACGAATGGCAAATGAGGTACTTTCCCGGTCAGCCTTCCGTGAACGTGACGCCGTGAGCATAGACCGTGCGCGGATGCGGCGCGGAGTCATCGCACAAAAGAGCGGGCAAGCAGGCTTTAACATCATCGCCATCGGCGGGTTTTTGTTCCTGTGGTTGCCTATCTTCATCCTGATTTTTTACTCATTCAACGATAGCCGCCAGCTCAATGAGTTTCGCGGGTTTACGTTGCAATGGTATCAAAACATCTTTAACAACATCGCGGGCACGGGCACAGGCTTTAGCACCGGCCAGATGATGCAAGCGGTGCGTAATAGCTTGCTGGTCAGCATCACCGCCACAGTGATTGCCACCGCGATAGGCACGATGGTCGCTTTAAGCCTGGCGCGGGGGCGTTTTCCGGGTCGGCGCTTTGTGGATAGCCTGCTGTTTCTGCCCGTCGTCATCCCGGAGATTACGCATGGTGTTTCGCTGGCGATGTTCTTTCAGGTCATGTTCGACTTCCTGCATCGTATGGATGGCCCAACCTGGAACTATGGCTTTACCACCATCATCATCGGGCATGTGGCTTTTAACATCAGCTATGTGGCGATTGTGGTACGGGCACGCATGGCGAATATGAACCCGCGTCTGGAAGAAGCCGCCTATGACTTAGGCGCAAACGGTTGGCAGACCTTCTGGCGTATCACCTTCCCGCAAATTCTGCCGGGAATTATGGCCGGTGCGCTGTTGGCGCTCACGCTCAGCCTGGATGATTATGTCGTGACGTTCTTCAACAACGGGCCGGGGTCTACCACGTTGCCCATCTTTGTATATGGCATGTTGAAGACCAACATCACGCCGGAGATTAACGCTATCTCCGCGTTAATGCTGGTGGCATCCGGCTTGATTGTCGGGTTTTCGCTGTTGATGCAACGCGGCTTCGGCACACGCAGTTAAAGCGACACCTTAAGCGTGGTGAGTGCAGAGTGCCGAGTGCAATCTCATTCGTTGCTTTGTACTCATCACTCTTATTTTTTACACAGAACAACATAGTGAGGAGGTAGTTTTGATGCGTAAATTCATCACATTGCTGGTTCTGCTGGCGCTAGTGGGGGGCTTCTCCACTTTTGCACAGGACGACGAAGATATAGAACCGGTTATCGCGTGGGAGTGCCCCGAAGGGTTTGAAGGGCAGACGCTCAACGTGTGGAACTGGGCAACTTACATCGGCGAAACCACCATCAGCACATTTGAGGCACTGTGCGGTGTGACGGTGGTCTATGACGTGTACGATAGCAACGAGGCGCTGATTGCGCGTCTGCGTCAGGGCAATCCCGGTTATGATGTCGCGTTCCCAGGCGAATATGCCATTGCGATTTTAGTACGGGATGGGTTGCTCCAGCAGATTGATACCGCCAGCATCCCCAACTACGGCAACATTGACGAGCAATGGCTAGGGCTGTACTTCGACCCGGATGAAGAATACAGTGTGCCGTATCTATGGGGCACGTTCGGCGTGGCGTATAACGTCAACCGTGTGGAAGAACCCATCACCAGTTGGGAGCAAGTCTGGGAACACATCGGCCCGGTGGTGTGGGTGGATGACGCCCGTTCCATTTTGGGAATCGGCCTGCTGTTGCTGGGCTACGACCCCAACAGCGACGACCCGGATGAAGTATTTGAAGCGGCGGAATACATCCTGGAAAATAGCCGGAATGTGGTCGCGTTCGCTTCTGACGATGGGCAAGCCCAACTCGCACGCGGCGATGTGGATATTGCGCTGGAGTATAGCGGCGATGTCTACCAAATCATCGAGGACTGTGAGTGTGAAGACTTTGCTTATGTCATCCCGGATGAAGGCTCTATTGCCGATGTCGCCGCGATGGTTTTGTTGGATGGCGCACCCAATCCAGAATTAGCACTGGTCTTTATGGATTACATTCTCGACCCGGCAGTGGCCGCGCTCATCGTGATGGATGTGCTGTACCCCACCGCCAACCGTGCCGCCGTTGAGTCCGGCTTTATTCCGGCGGAAATCCTCAACAATCCGTTGATCTTCCCATCGAGTGAACTGCAAGACCGCTTGTTCCTCCTGCAAGATGTGGCCGAAGCGGAACAGGCCTACAATGACGCATGGGATGAAATCCTGATTTTTGCGGGAAATTAGCCCTGTTATAGCATCATCAAGCAGATTTCACGCGGGGCATGATGCGTCATGCCCCGCACTCGTTTTACCAACGCCGTGCCTAATGTAGGATGAGAACCCAAACAACCATGAGTGACATCAAAGTTCAACTGAAAAACGTCATTAAGGAGTTTCCCGGCAAACGTGGCGAAGAAGCCGTCCGCGCTGTGGATGAGGTGAACCTGACGATCTATGACGGTGAATTCTTTGCGATGCTGGGGCCGTCCGGTTGTGGCAAGACGACTACACTCCGCTTGATTGCCGGGTTCGAGCAACCAACGGCAGGCGACATCATCATCAATGGGGAGCAAGTCGCCGGCGTCCCGGCTTTCCACCGCCCGGTGAATACCGTATTCCAGGATTATGCCCTGTTTCCCCACATGAGCGTCTTACAAAATGTGGCCTTCGGGCTGAAGATGGCCGGCGTTAACGGCAAACAAGCCCGCGAACGCGCCCAGGAAGCGCTGGAACTGGTGCGCTTGCCGCACATCGCTAACCGTAAACCACGTGAGCTATCCGGTGGGCAACAACAACGTGTTGCTTTAGCGCGGGCGTTGGTCAACCAACCCAGCGTGCTGTTGTTGGATGAACCACTTGGCGCGTTAGACCTCAAACTCCGGCGGCAGATGCAGATTGAACTTAAGGCGATGCAGGCCGAATTAGGCATTACGTTTATCTTTGTTACACACGACCAGGAAGAAGCGATGACGATGGCAAATCGCATCGCGGTGATGGATAGCGGCAAGGTGTTACAGGTCGGCAGGCCGGATGAAATTTACGAAACGCCGCGCACACGCTTTGTCGCGGATTTCATCGGCGAGACAAATTTTCTGGAAGGCCGCCTACTCCGCCGGGATGCGGGGACGGGCTATGTAAGCATCGGGGACGATGTCACTATCACCGCCACCATTGGCGACAAGCTAGACGTTGCAACCGACCAGACCGTAACCGTCGCCATCCGTCCAGAGCGTATTACGATCCATGCGCTGGATGCCGCCCCACCTGCCGCCGCTTCTGCTGTGGTCGTGCGGGGGCAAGTCGTGGATTCCTACTATATCGGCACGGATACACGCTACATTGTGCGTGTTGGCTCGCCCTCTAATGGGTCGGAAGTGGCCGTGCGCGTACAAAACACGGACTATCAGCGTGGGGTAGGGTTTAAATCCAACCAATTTGTGAACCTCATGTGGGAAAGTCGGAATGCGCGGGTATTGGTCAGCTAACGTTGGTCAACTAACGTTGATTAGTTACTACCCATCATTGCGATTCAGCACGGCGTCGGTTATCTTTTAGACCAACAGATAAGCGACGGTATTGTATGAACCAGCAAGATTATTACCAATTGTTAGGCATCCGGCGTGATGCCCGCACCGACGAAATTAAACAAGCGTATCGTAAACTCATCCGGCGTTATCATCCCGATACGCTGGCGGCAGAACGCGCACAGGCGCAAACCCCCGTAGACCGCCACATTATAGAGCGCCGTCTGCACGAAGCCCACCACCAGACGCAATTGATTAACCAGGCGTATGCCACACTCAGCGATGCGGAAAAACGGCGGCGGTATGACGCAACATTGCCACGCCCCAAACCGCCAGTACCGCCCAAGCCAACCACGACGACTTATTCCGGGCAGGATGCCAGAGGCAAAGCGTACACCGTCTACGCCGAAGATACGCCACGCCGCCCACCCCCCGCCAGCACCCGCCGCAATCGTGCGGATTATGGCCCAGACCCTAGTGAACTGACAAAGCGCATCGGCCTGAGTTTGTTCTTTATGATTGCACTGCTATTCTTGTGTGAGGTTACCGTGAACAGCATGTTGTGGGGAGGGGATGAAGTCGTCCAGCAGGCGCAAAATGTAGAGCAAAATCGCCGCATCGAAGCCACAGCCTACGCATTGCAAATCCCGCCACAGCCGACCACCGCCGCAGAAGTGTTGATGCTGGATGGCATCCGCGCTATGGATGAGAACGACTATCAGCAAGCGGTGGAATTATTCAGCCTGGCGCTGAACGAGAGCGAAAGAACCGAAGCAGAACTGACGCCAAACGCAGATTTATACTTTTTGCGCGGGCTGGCCTATCAACAGATGGCATTAGGGGTTGCGGATAGGAACAATGATTTTGCTGTGGATGATTTTTCACAGGCGATTACGCTACAGCCGGATTTTGCCAATGCCTACTACCAACGCGGGTTAATCTTCTTCAATCGTTGGCGCATCTATAGTGGCGATTCAATCCGCCAAAGTGCCCTACTAGATTTAATGATTTATGCACGCTGGCTGGATGCACCGCCGGATGCTCGCACTCAGCAAATAATTAATCAACTAGAGCGTGCCGCACCCGCAGAATCACGTTAGGTAGAGGACATGGTAATTTTTGTGCCATGTACTTTGGGCGAACGTCTTAACTCATGGCATGTTTTTAGTGTGATAATCTGGTATATTATGGCAGATATACTCAACATAGAATTTATAGGTGCGGCCATGTTATGCCGTTACACCCTGTTCCTGGATAAAGTTCACCAATTTACATTGATGGAAAACAGTGAAAGCGCGGCAGAAAGCTATATTGATACATGGATAGAGCATGTGCCCCCTTTTTACTACAACAATCCGCACTTCGACGGCATCCTGCGCTTGTTGATTGATATGCGGCGTTCCGGCGGCATCCCGGCGGCGACGTTGTATAAATTTGCCCAAAAAGCATTGCCCTATATTAAAGATAAGGTGCCACCGGCAAGAATTGGTTATGTGATGCACCCGGAACCCAACTTTATCCCGCAGATGAAAATTTACGATCAGCTTATCAGAATTAATAAAGATACCCGGCGCCGCTTCTTTAACGCGAATGAATATGATGCCGCGATTAATTGGTTGTTGGAGAATACTTAATGCGCGTTTTGATTGTCTACGCGCACCCCGACCCTAAATCATTTGACCACGCCCTGCTGGAAACAACCGTTGAACACCTGACCCAAGAGGGGCACGCCGTTGAAGTCTCTGATTTGTACGCGATGCGCTTTAAAGCACAGGTAGATGCAGACGACTTCACCGACCCATTGGACGCCCTTAACCTCAACATACTGGCAGAGCAACGCCACGCCGCCGAAACACACACTTACACACCGGATATTCTAGGCGAACAACGCAAATTACTGTGGTCGGAGATGCTGATATTGCAATTTCCGATGTGGTGGTACGGTACGCCAGCCATCATGAAAGGCTGGCTAGACCGTGTGCTGACTTACGGCTTTGCCTACGGGCAAGGGCGGAATCTGGGTGGACGGCGGGCAATGCTGGTCATGACGACAGGCGGCGAGCCGTTGCCCTTCACCAGCGACAAACAGCGCACCCTTAGCGATATGCTGGACTATCTGCAACGCGGAACGTTATATTTTTGCGGCTTCGATGTTCTGCCGCCGTTCGCGGTCTATGGTGCGGTCAATGCCACGCCCGACCAGCGCGAACAGTTTTTGCTACAGTATAAGCAATTACTGCGTGCATTGGCCTACATCCCGCCGATTGAATATTTATAGCCGCGTTAGTGTCCGCCGTGCCACCTTAAGCCAGCAACCCGGCCACGCGCATCATCAACGACGATGCCAAAGACGCATCAGGAACATGCGGATTGCCTTCATCACTGGGCCGGGGTCTTCCTCACCGCGTATCCACACCGTTTTCACAAGCCAGGTGTCTTTGCCTTCATGCGGCAATTGCTTTGTGACGACATAGACTTGTCGCTTCTTTGCGCCATTCTTCTTCAACTTCTTGATATAACAGATGTCACCATCTTCTTCATACTTGATAAAGTCATAATTCTTGACGGTGTTATGAACCAGTGATTTTGATATACCGCGTAAAAACATTCGCTCTGAGGCGTGCCTGCTGAGTACAATTTTCGCCATGATACTTCCTTGTGTTGATAGTGTTTGTTTTTTGTTTGTTTTTTGCTCGTTTGTTTATATAAACACATGACTGCAATATTTACACATAAGGCGATTATATCCCAAATGACCTCGTTAAAAATATATCCCAAAAAATTTGGGATATATTGGGATAAGTGCCTTAAAAATTGTTTTACATGGCAAAAACGCCGTTTTTGGCCTTCGCACTATAGGAAATTTCCGGCATTTTTTCCGACCCTTGACGCGCTTACGCAGTCCGTTATAATTCACAGGTCAAATGAATAGCGTCCCCAACCACAGACAGCAGGCGCGATTGACTATCGCTTAATCTCCTGCCGAGGTGAAGATACCCCACTATTGCCAACAATAGCGGCCTTCGCATGTCTGCGGGCCGCTTTTTTATTCGGATACAGCCTATTTGAAAGGAGTAGCCCTTGCCAATTACAAAAGCACGCAAGGATGAGTTGGTCGCGCAGTATGTAGACCTGCTGGAACGCTCCAATGGCTTTGTCGTCATCCAGTCTGCCGGGCTTTCGGTTGCGGCTGTTGACCAACTACGCGCAAAAATCCGCGCCGCAGATGGTTACTATGCCGTCACCAAAAACACGCTGTTAACCAAAGCGTTACAGCAACAAGGCTGGCCGGTGCCGGATGACCTGCTGAAAGGCCCAACGTCTATTGCCTTCGGCCTGGAAAATATGCCGGGTGTAGCAAAAGCCGTACTGGAATTTGCAGGCGACAAGTTATTTGAGGAAAGAGTCGCTGTTAAAGGCGGCGTGATGGCGGGCAATATAATCTCCGCCAAGCAAGTCGATACCGTGAGCAAGCTCCCGTCGCTGGACGAACTGCGTGCCCAAATCGCAGGCTTGATTGTTGCCCCCGCTACTGGCGTGGTCAGCATCCTTAACGCCGCAACCGGGCAGGTGGTCAACGTTCTGCAAGCGTATGTGGACGCCGCCGACTAAAGAGGGCGCGGCCTAACCCGCCGACGCATCGTTTTAAACTGAAAGTTTGTTTAATCAATCACTACTTGAATATCATCTAACCAAACATGCGCGTTAATCGCGCCTATCCTGATTGAGGAAAGGAATATCTCTCATGGCAGATTTAGCTAAGATTGTAGAAGAACTCTCGTCCCTGACCGTGCTCGAGGCTTCTGAACTGAAGACCCTGTTAGAAGAAAAATGGGGCGTAAAGGCCTCCAGTGGTGGCGGTTTTGACCCGTCCATGATGGCCGCGATGGCTGGCGCTGGCGCCGCCGCAGAGCCGGAAGAAGAACAAACTGAATTCAACGTGATCATCGAAGATGCTGGCCCCAAGAAGATTAACGTCATCAAGGTTGTCCGTAGCCTGACCGATCTCGGCCTGAAGGAAGCTAAGGAACTGGTGGAATCCACACCCGGCACGCTGTTAGAAGCCGTGACGAAGGAAGCCGCCGAAGATGCAAAGGCCAAGCTGGAAGCCGAAGGCGCGAAAGTCGCCGTCAAGTAAGCGACTCGCTTTTGCAATCTAAGTTTAACCACAACCAAAGGGCATGGGGAATTTATCTCCGTGCCCTTTTTTGTCATTAGAGGGGATTGTTACACACATGGCAAATATCATCATGGGCGGATTAGCTTTGTTGTGGGCGGCGGCTTTGTTCGGCGGTTTTGCCTTCGGCACACCCAACGCGGAAGGCACGCACCGAGTCCCGCGTCCATTGCGGATGCTCTCATCGGCGGTATTGGTAGGCGCGGCATGGCTGTGGGCGGTCTTCTTCGTGCCGCCCAGTTGGGCAGATTTCGCGTTCTTCGTCGCCATCGGCATGACGCTTGGTTTCATCGGGGATTTGTTCATGGCGCGGCTTATCATCCAGAGTGACCATTACGTACTCGGTGGAATCGGCGCGTTTGGCTTAGGGCATGTGTTTTACATCACCGGGCTATTGCGCTATGCCGCTTCTGCCGGATTGGATGACGGCACAGCGATAACAGGCGCATGGCTGGTATGGATGACAATCGGGGCGGTAGCGTGGTTTGTGCTGGTGTGGCGCACAGCACCGCACAAGAGCGCGTTACACATCGCGGCGTTGCCCTATGCGCTCCTGCTGGCCTCTACTGCCGGGTTTGCCACTGGAATTGCGTTACAATCCGGCGGATTCGCGTTGATAGCGTTAGGCGCGGCGTTGTTCCTGTTGAGCGATTTAATCCTGGCACTTCAGTTGTTCAATGGCTTGATGTTTAAAGGCATTGGCGATGTGGTGTGGTTGACTTATGGGCCGGGGCAAATGCTGATCGTATATGGAGCGTGGATGATGAGTTTGTGAAACGTCGATGAGTGCGCCAAAAACCCGTTTATAATGGGGTCATGTGTCCGCGAAAACCGAGGATAACCTCGTGCGATATATCTGGTTCTTCATTGCCGCCGCACTCATCGGCTTACCCTTTACATCACGCGCCAATAATGAAGGCGATCTTGATACACCCCCTATCAGCCCAGAGCTAACCAGCTATCTACAGACCATTCAAGCAGAGGTTAGCGCCCTACGTGGCCTCACCGTGCAGACTCCACTTTACGGTCAATTCTTATCACGCCAGCAAATCCGCCGCCAGGTAGAACAGAATAGCCGACAAGGGCGCAACGATCCTTTGCTTCAGTTTTACCGCGCTTTCGACTTCATCGTGGACGGCCAACTGAATCTCGGCCAACTGATTACGGAGATGAACGGCGCGAATGTGGGCGGGTATTATGACCTGGTGGAAGGTGAAATCTTCGTGGTGTTGGATGCTGGTGATACACCCGGCGACAAGCTCACCCCGCGTGAGCAAATCATCTACGCCCACGAATTCACCCATGCTTTGCAAGACCAAAACTTCGACATTCCCGATATTCTGTGGTTTAACAACACACAGGAGACTTATACCGCCGCTTTAGCCCTCATCGAAGGCGACGCGATGTTCACGCAGGAGCTTTTTGTGTGGGAACGCGCCCAACAGAGCATCAAAAACCATAACCTGCTGGAGATAACCTTGTTTGGCGAGACAACGCCGCCGAGCGTGGATGTGCCGGGCATCATCAACGCGGAACTGGAATTTATCTATCTGGGGGGGATGAACTTCGTCAAGTATCTGTACGAGCAGGGCGGTTGGGAATTAGTAAATGCGGCGTATGAAAATCCGCCCACATCCAGCGAGCATATCATCTATCCGGAGCGTTACCTGCAAGCCGACATGCCCCAAAACGTTCGTATCAATCGTACATCAACCGCTTTTGATGCTTTTGATGATTGGGAGCGGGTTTCCGAAGATACGCTCGGCGTGTTTTATTTGCGGGAGTACCTGGCTACGCAGTTAAATTCTGTGGCAGTGGATGAGGCGATTACCGGTTGGGGTGGCGACCGTTATCTGCTGTATTTTAACCGTAGCGCCGACCAACACGCCTGGATTGTGAATACGGTGTGGGATACGCCACAAGATGCTGAATTGTTCGCAGTACATTATGCGGATTTTGCCAGCAAGCGCACCGGGCAAAACAGCCCTTCAATTAGGGAAGACAGTGTGTGCTGGCGGGCGGATGAGATGGCATTGTGCCTGCACATCGCCGCGAACTATCGCGTGAGCATCAGCACTGCACCCACAATCAACGAAGCCCACGCCATGATTACCTTACAAACTGGCCGATGATTTTGTTATAATTCATCCTGAGGTTTTATGGGGGAAAATATGCCATGAGCGATAACAAGCGTGAAGGCTTTTGGGCCGACCTAAGTGAATTAGAGCGCCAGCAGATTAAAGGACTCCTTAAAATGCTAGGGGTGATCGTGGTGTTTACCATCATCGCATCGCTGACGGTAGGCACGTTAATCACCATCTTCGGCTAAATCCGCGTAATATTGGCCGGGTAACACTGTTCATCTGTTCACCCGGCGCTGTCATCCTGCCATATGCAACATTCTCGCCTTGTCAAACGTATTAATGACTAAAGCCCGTGCTGTTCAGTTATTTATTAGTGAGGCGAACCCTGATGAATCGTTTGCATATCGACCATGAGATTACATACAATAGGCACATAGACGCTGAATATGGAGCAAGACCGATGAACCTGCAAGCCGGGCAACAAGTGGGCGCGTATCACATCTTAGCACGGGTGGGCGCAGGTGGCATGGCGACTGTGTATCAGGCGCACCAGCCCCGCCTAGACCGCCATGTGGCGCTCAAGGTCATGCACGCGACGATTGCGACTGATGAAGGGTTTTTAGCACGTTTTGAGCGCGAAGCACGTATCGTCGCCCAGCTAGACCACCCCAACATCGTACCGATTTATGACTATGACAGCATCGACAACAATCCGTATCTGGTGATGAAGTACATTAACGGCGGCACGCTCAAGCAAATGTTACGCGACACACCGCCTACATTGGAGCGTACCGCCGAGATTATCGGGCAGATTGCCAGCGCACTCACTTATGCCCACGAGCAAGGCGTGCTCCACCGCGACATCAAACCCTCAAACATCATCATCGACATGCGCGGAATACCCTACATTACAGATTTTGGGCTGGCGCGCATTGTGCAGGCGGGTACATCCACCATGAGCGCCGATGTGATGCTGGGCACACCCCATTACATCAGCCCGGAGCAAGCGCAGGGCAATCTGGACTTAGACTCGCGCACGGATGTTTATTCGCTCGGCGTGGTGTTGTACGAGATGTGCACCGGGCGCACGCCCTTCGTGGGCGATACATCCTACGCCCTCATCCACGACCAAATCTATACACAGCCACCGCCGCCGCGCCAATTAAACCCGGAACTTTCCGCCGATGTGGAAGCAATTTTATTAAAGGCGCTAGCTAAAGACCGCGATGCCCGTTACGCCACACCGCAAGCCTTAGCGGACGACTTCCGCCGCGCGATACGCGGTGAAGAAGTTCATATCCCGCCGCGCTTTGTGCAAAGTGGCAACGCCGCGACTGATTCTATGGTGCAGACGCCGAAGATAAAACAGGCCACACCACCCGCCCCACCTGTGCCACCCCTGCCACCCAGAGGCCCATTAGGGGAGATTCTGCACGAAGTACACAGCGAAGTAGCCAAAGGGCTTAAAGAAGCGCGGACGGAAGTTAAGAAGGCGTTGGAAGAAGCCAGAGGCGAATTTAAAAACACGAGCTTTAATTGGCGTCCCAACGCAAGCTGGCAACAAGCACCGGACGGAACGACAGGCTTTTATACCCCTGAAGAAATTGAGGCAATGGAGGAGGAAATTTTGAGCAATCTAACGCCGGAGGAAAGACTACGCAAACGGATTGAAAAACGCTTTGAAGAACGCAATGAATTTTATACGCATCTGGGCATTTATGCGGTGGTCAACAGCTTTTTGTGGATGATATGGTTCGTCACAGGGGGCGGCTTCCCCTGGCCGATATTCCCGTTGGGTGGATGGGGTATTGGCGTTTTTGCCCATTGGATGGATTATTACTATCAGCATGGCGGCGGACGTAGCCGACGTGAAGCACAGATAGACCGTGAAATGCAACGCGAACTTGACCGGATGGGTTATAAGCCTAAAAATGATTTTGCAGATTATGACAATGCTTATCTGAGCGATGAAGGCGAAATTTATTTCGAGCCGGATGAAAAAAGGAAATATGACTGATGAGTAGCGACCGCCACCGCACCGCACTTGCCCAAACCCGCCGACGTTTATTGCGCGATACCCTGTTGTTTGCCGGGTTGCCCGTCGTCGCGTGCTGGGCACTATGGCTGATATTAGGACAGGGCTTCATCTGGCCGATTATCCCAACGTTGATTGCGGTGGCATGGGCAGGTGCGGTATGGGGGCGCTGGCGGGAAGTCTTTATCAAGAACCCGCCCAAGACGCTGACCAAAGAGGACATCCGACAGGACGTAACCGAAGTACCACGCATCCGGTTTGATGAAGACGGCGACCCAACCGAGAGTTTCATCCAGGAATTACGCAAGCAGGAATTACACAAGCGAGATAAGGATTCATGATGAGTGAGATCATAGCGGAGAACAGCCAGGTTAAAGCCCACCGCGAAGAACAAGAGCTTAAGCAAGCCATCCGGCAGGACGTTGAAAAACGCTGGAAGGCACGGAGCGAACTCGTCGCGCATATTGCCATGTACATCATCATTATTGGCAGTATGTGGATTATCTGGTTTGCGTTGCGCGGGCGCTTCGCGTGGCCGGCATTGCCGACGGTGATATGGGGGATTGTGGTGCTGTCACACGGCATGAATTACCACAATCGGCACGGCGGCGGCGCACAGAATCGTGCCATCCAGCTAGAACGTGAAGTTGAGCGAACATATACAAAGATTAAACAACGACAAGGCTAAACGATGAGCACCAAAACACTAGGCGGGTTTGAGATTATTGAAAAAGTCGGCGCGGGTGGCATGGCAAGCGTCTATAAAGCCTATCAGCGTAAGCTAGAGCGTCATGTCGCGGTGAAGGTCATGCACCAGAGCATGAGCGCGGATGCGAACTTCCTCGCACGCTTCGAGCGTGAAGCCCGCATCGTCGCCCGGCTAGACCATCCTAGCATCGTGCCCATCTACGATTATGACGATCTCGACGGTCAGCCCTTTTTAGTCATGAAGTTTGTCAACGGGCACACATTAAAAGACCGCCTTAAACAAGGGCCTCTGCAACCGCCGGAAGTCCTGCGTATATTCAGCGCGATTGCGGACGCCATCCAGTACGCCCACGATTCCGGCGTGTTACACCGTGACATCAAGCCATCAAACATTCTGCTGGATGAGCGCGGCATCCCCTATATTACAGATTTTGGTTTAGCACGCATCGCCCGACAGGGCGAATCCACCATGAGCGCCGATGTGATGCTAGGCACGCCGCATTACATCAGCCCGGAGCAAGCGCAGGGCAATACAGATTTAGACGCCCGCACCGATGTTTATTCGCTGGGAGTGGTGCTGTATGAACTGCTGACAGGGCGCGTGCCCTTCACGGGTGAAACATCTTATGCCATCATCCATGCACAGATTAACACACCGCCACCCTCACCGCGTACACTCAACAAAGACATCCCGCTTGCTGTGGAAGCTGTTCTACTGCGTGCATTAGCCAAAGACCGCGAAGACCGTTACCCCACTGTGCAGGCGTTATTGCAAGCCTATACAGAAGCGGCAGAGGGTAAGCGCATCGCCGCGCCGACTTCGCAGGTCGCGCCCAAGGAGAAAACGCCGCCCCCTGTCAGCGATACAGAAGAAATCAACCTGTTTGACCGTCTGCGGCGCTTTGGCGAAAACATGGAAGCATGGGGCGAGGAAGTCGAGCGCCGGAGCAAAGGCGGCAATGTGGACGTTAGCGGCAAAGAGGTTTGGCAGGCGTTCAAAAATGCGTGGAAAGATACCGATGTCTATAGTAAAAAAGATCGGCGTAAGCTGAAGAAAACGATTGAATCGCACGTCAAAGAACGCGGTTTTAATGCCGGAGACATCAAGGCTTTAGTTGCAGAGGAGACAGCGAATATGCACGAAATAACCCCTGAGGAAAAAATCCGTCACCGGATAGAGAAACGCATCATCGCCCGTAACGAAGCCAGCATTGGGGTTGTGATGCACACCCTGGCGTTTATCGTCATCAATACATGGCTTTTTGGTCTGGCAGATTGGGTCGGTTCAATACGTGACGGCTATATTATTCTCCCTCACGTGGTCACAATCTTCTGGGGCATGGGTTGGGTAGGCCATGTCCTTAGTTATTCAGCAGAATTTGGGCCGGGCTATGTGTGGCGTCAACGCCAGATTGACGCCGAAGTCACCCGCGAAATGCAGAGAATGGGCTATTCGCAGGCGACCAAGCGCAAAAACGAGGACTATTTTTATGAGGAAGAGCGTGAAATCCGCCTGACGGGTGATGGCGAGTTCACAGAGAGTACAGTGGATGAGATGAGAGGGCGCAAGCGCAAAAACTAAGGCAGGCGCACAAAATTAATCATCTAAATCCCATGCGGCTAAATCCGCCATGAAGTGATGGGCGGTTAAATCCAGATGCAGAGGGGTAATGCTGACATAGCCGTTTTCAATCGCCCATAAATCCGTGCCCGGTTCGTCCAGGCGTCCGGTAGGCGGTTCTCCAGCGATGCGATAGATGTCGCCGTCCTGCTCCAGCGCATCCCGATAAATACGGATTCCCTGCCGTGTCAGGCGGATTCCTTTAACTTCCGGCTTGTTGGGAATGTTAACGTTAAGGATGGTGAACGGCGGGAGGGTATGCGCTTTTGCCAGCATATGCTTCACCACACGGATAGCGACCTGTGCGGCAACCTGATAATCCGCGACGCTCTCCGCAAAGTGGTTATCCAGCGAAAATGCAACCGCCGGAACACCATTAATCACCGCTTCCAGCGCGGCGGTCACAGTGCCGCTATAGGTCACATCCTGCCCCATATTCGCCCCTTTGTTGATTCCACTGACAACCAGACTCGGCGGCCAATTGTCTATCCCTAGCGCGGCCAGCGCGATGCAGTCCGCCGGAGAGCCGCTAATCGCTACGGCTTCCGTTTTTTCATCTTGCAGGGTCGTCACAGCATAGGAAATATCGGTGAACAGCGTCTTCTTGTGCCCGCTAGAACTCTGATTGGTCGCGGGGGCAATCACGCGGATTTGACCGATTGTTTTCATCGCATCCGCTAAAGCCTGGATGCCGGGCGCTTTTACGCCGTCGTCGTTGGTCACTAAGAGGGTCGGCATAGGCCGGGTTGTCCTTTCACTAAAAAATAAGCGAGATGCTACTATTCAACCACCATTTCTTAACACAACCTACTATATAATGGGGGTTAGCGTCACAAAGGATACACACAAAAATCGGCAAATACGATAGGAGGGTGACGCATATGTCCGATGATGATATGTTCAGGTACAACATGATAGAAGGCATGAGCCGGTTTAGCGGGGTTCGTGGCCGCGCCTTCTGGAAGGAGATGTTCAACCTGGTGCGCGGTAAGCCCATTGAACTTCTCAGTTTTGATGACATCAAGCATCGTCTGCGCCTGCGGGAAGAAAGCTATCGCGGGTTGCAGGATGTTCCACTGGAAAAAATAGCCGGTAGCGTCGGGCGTTACCGGGATTTCACACGCGACTTTTTGCCTAAAAGCCAAAAAAGCCGCGAACGTTGGAGCCGGGTGTATGCGGTTGCCAACAGTCAGGCCGGGTTGCCCCCCATCGAGCTATACAAAGTGGGCGACGTGTACTTCGTGCGCGATGGCAACCACCGAGTATCGGTTGCACGGCATCTGGGGGCGAAAAGCATCCAGGCGCATGTGACCGAGCTACCCACCGCCGTTGAAGTGTATCCGGGAATGTCTGAGGCGGACATCGAGAACGCATCGGCCTATGCCGCCTTCCTGGAAGAATCCACCATCGAGCGCGTGCGCCCGCATCATCAATCCATGAAGTTGAGCGAATACACGCGCTATTCGGATTTACTCGGCCACATCTACCTGCATAAGTCCATTCTGGAATTTATGGCTGACCGTGAGCTTACACTGGAAGAAGCCGCGATTCATTGGTACGACAATGTCTTCCGCCCGGCGGTGACGCTCATCCGCAAATATAACATGATGGATACCGTGCCGGGTCGTACAGAAGGCGACCTTTACCTGTGGATGATTGACCATCTGCGCGAGCTACGCGACCAATTCGGAGAAAAAGCACCGCGAAAAATCAGCGATGCGCTGGTGGACTTCTTAGAAGAGCGTAAACTGCCTGTGCCGGGTGATTTGCTGGAGGAGAAGGACGATACCATGATCCTTTCCCGCACACAAATGATGCGCGCCGTAGAGGAAATTAAAACCAAAGCGGCGCAGAGTGGTAACGGTCAGCACGAATCCGAAGAGGAGGAGTCCGCGCAGGATACGGACGAACCTTGAATTCTAGGCCGGAGGGGTTTAACGTTATGGGATGTTAGAGAACAGATGATAGAGAGAAATCACCGTGACGAAACACCCCCTTATGGCAATCCCAGTTAAAGCCCCTGTGCGTGCCACCGCCTTTAACTTAACCGAGACTGTCCTGAGCGCCATCCGCGCCGCCGATGAACACCTGCAAGACGGTGATATTCTGGCGATTAGCAGTAAATACGCCGCCATCAGTCAGGGGCGTATTGTTGACCTGGACGCCGTAGAAGTCAGCACGGAAGCACAGGCCATCGCAGACCGTTATGTGATGAATCCGCAGTTGGCGCAATTGGTCATCCAAGAAGCCGACCATGTATTCGGCGGCATCACGCACGATTTTAACGGTATACAGGTGGGGTTTTTGCTCACCCACAAGGAAGGGATTATCTCCCCCAACGCCGGGCTAGACCGTTCCAACATCCCTAACGGGCAGGTCGTGTTGTTCCCACAAGCCCCCTACCGCCTTGCGGAGAAAATCCGCGCAGAAATTCAAGCGCAAACCGGAGTCAAAATTGGCCTTATCTTCACGGATAGCTGGCTGATGCCCGGCAGACTAGGAACGACCGGCATCGCACTGGCGACGGCGGGCTTTATGCCGGTGCGGGATGAACGCGGTAAAGCGGACTTGTTCGGCAACCCGATGCAGGTGACACAAATCGGCCTGGCGGATTCAATCTGTACGTGCGCCCAGATGGTGATGGGTGAGACCGCAGAAGCCACGCCGATAGCCATTGTGCGGAACACAGGCGCGGAACTGGTAGAAGATGCTCATATTGACGTTGAAGATGTGGCGATAGATTGGAAGATGTGCATTTATGTCGGTAGCCTTAACGGAGGCAGGCTGTAAGCCATAAAAAATTAGCCGCCTACATGAGGGGGGCACGTAGGCGGCTAACAGGAGGGGGGTCAGGAGCTTTTGACATCCGGCGACGCTGTACCGGATTATTCATCCTGCCCACAAATTCGGCTTATTTGACGCTATACGACACATACTGTAAGGGTATCAACACAACCTGATTAGCCGAACTTGCTTTATCATACTGCCACAACAATAACTTTGACGGCTAAGGCCGTTATGAAATCACCATGAGGGCATAGTGAGAGCAAACCCCCTCATAGCAGACTCAGCACATCCGCCAGCAACGCGAACCCGGTCTGCTGTAGCCCTGCCCCCGCGCCGATGAGCGTAACGGGGCCTAAAAAGTCAGTTTCGTAAGTAATCGCGTTGGTCGCCCCGTTGATGCCTGCCAACGGATTCGACAAGGGCAACCGTACCGGATACACTCGCCCTCCGTCCGGCGTCGCTTCCGCGATGAGCTTCCAGCGTTCACCCGCTTGCCGGGCTTCCTGCACCATCGCCAACGTAATGCCTGTAATGCCCGTCACATCCAAGTCGTCCAGCTTCAATGGATTGTTAAACAGCATATTGGATAAAATCAGCACTTTAGCCGCCGCGTCCCAGCCTTCAACATCGCCGCTAGGGTCTGGTTCGGCGTAGCCCATCGCTTGTGCCTGCGCGAGTGCGTCCGCGTAGGCCATGCCTGTTTCCATCTGCGTGAGGATGTAGTTCGTCGTGCCATTGAGGATACCGCGTGCGGAGGTTATGGTGCTACCTTGCAAGGCTCCCTGTGCTAAACGGATACAAGGCGTCCCCGCCATGACTGTACCCTCAAATAGTAGCTGTGCGTCATTGGCACGCGCTAACGCCATCAACTCCGCATAGGCCACCGCCAACGGCCCCTTGTTCACAGTGACGACATGCACACCCGCGCCCAACGCCACGCGGAAGGCATCCAGCGCCGCGCCACCCGTATGAATATCTGTTGGGGTGGTGTCAATCAGCACATCCGCCGCACCGGAAGTCAGTAAATCGGCCAAGTGCCATTGTTCATCAGGCAGGCCGCCAACCGCCTCCATTGAGTCCAGTAATTGCCCGATGTTGAGGCCGTCGGCGTTGAACATCCGCCCGCGTGAGCGTGTCGTCACGGCGACGACATCCAATTTTACGCCGCGTGCGCTGAATGTTTGGTCTTTATCTTGCAGAATTTGCGCGAAGGCTTGCCCAACATTACCAAAACCATTGATGATGAGTCGCATTGTGTAGGATGTCCTTTTTGTTGTTGCCGCCATGCAAGGAAAAAAGATGCGCGGTCAATGATAAAAATTTAGCATGTGTAATTCCACGCGCTTGATTTAGTCCCCGCGCCGTTTCTTAAGCAACCGAGCGCCGATGTTTTCGTCGGGATGGGTTGGTTTAGCATCCACCCGAATTTGCCCGGCAGGTTGGGCAGGCGGCGGTGTGGTCATCTTGGGCGGGGTCATCAGGTCGGGCACGGTAGAATCCGAGTCCTGAATAGTGGTCGCACGCGCCCGTTCTCGCGCTTCGCGGAGCGTGTTCAGCCGTGTGGCAACTTCAGCATCAAGCGGGGTTTTCTTCCGGCTAGAAAGCCACGCCCGCAGACGAGACAAATCGCTGGCGGTGATGAGCAAGCGCCGCACGCCCACATCCAACGGCAACAGCAGAACCGCCATCAGCACAAGGTACGGCCATACCGGACTCAGCGCCCGGCTAGAGGCGGCTGTCGGGGCTAGCGCGGCGGCAGGATTTCCCGTTAGGTTTGTGCCGCCTGTCAGGTCGGCTAAGGCGGCTAAAACGTCTTCATCCGGCCTGCGGATGTCGTACTCCGCGCTGTAACCCATCACCCAGCCCGTCGTCTGGCTATAGTCAGCTTCGGCATCGGCTGTGGCGGGCGTACCCACACGGAGCAGATAAGCTCCTTCTCCAGTGGGTCGGAACGTGCCTTCGTAGCGTCCGGGTGCGATTTGGCGCAGTCCCACCCGGCGCGCACTGCCATCAATGCTGTAGACCACACTGGCGCTTAAATCAAGCCCATTTAGGAATGCGCCGTCATCGGTGCGGGCGTCTACGGCAATCACGGTCTGCCCATCGCGCATGGTAACACGAGTCTCTAAATTAGCGGATGCGCCTTCGGTCATCGTCCACCGGACGACCTGCCCCCAGAATGTGGCAAAATCCGCCCAATTCAGCCAGTTTTGCCCCCATCGTGCAGTCGCATCACTCATAAAAGCCACACTGCGGCCCAAGCCATATTGCCACGCGGCCAAAATCGGGTCTTCATAAGGCTCTGGCGCTTGCAGGATGACGGTCGCGGCGGGGCGCGCAGTGGTGGAAACATAGCCGCGTAATTCCGGCAAGCCGCCAATACCTTGCATAATCGGATGTGGGCGCTGAGAGGGAGTAAAGTCTTGTTCCTGAATGTAAGTGCGGGACACAAGCACGGTCTCTGCCGCAAAAATCAACGGGATGCTATCGGCATCCAGCACCTGATAATAGTTGCCGCCGCCTAGCTCGGCCATCTCCTCCATGAAGTCGGCTTCCCAATCGCCAATGGAGATGACGGAGGTGGTTACATTGTCACGGCGCAGAAGCTCTGCGGTGAATTCTGGCAAGCCTTCAGGGGGTGCACCGCCATCCGTTAGCAGGATAATGTGCTTCAGGTTAGACGGTTCTTCCACGATGTCACGTCCGACTAATTCCATCCCAGCACGGATGCTTGTACCCCCTCCCGCACGCAGGGTAGCAATCAGTTGTTGCAACGTCGCTCTATCACGCACATCCTGCAATTCCGCAACCCAAAATGCGGAGCTATCAAAAGACGCGACCCCGGCGCGGTCACTGGGGGTCAAAAAGTCAATAGAGCGGATGATAGACTCTTTGGCGATGTCCAGCCAGGTAACGCCGCTTGGCGTTAGGGTATTCATACTGCCGGAACGGTCAATCACATAAGCGATAGTCAGCGTGGGCAGGCGTTCTTCATCCTGTATTTGCATCTCAACCGGGAGCGCGTCTTCCAACGGGGTTTGATAGTACCCACCGGGCGCGTAGCTTTCCGGCCCACCGATGACCACCAGACCACCGCCCAAATCACGGACGTAAATCTCTAAATTACGCAGGCGTTGCGGCGGGATGTTAATTGCGCTGACATTCGCCAGGATGATGCTCCGGTAGTCCGCGAGACCGTCCAGCGTCGCCGGGAGGCCTTGCGGCGGCACAACATCGACTTCCAGCCCGGCATCGTTGAGCGCAGGCACGATGTAACGGACTTCGTCCACCACGCCGCGCCCACCATCCACCAGCAGAACGCGGGGCGTGCCTTCCACCCGGCTGAAGGCGGCTAAACGGTTATTCTGGAAGAAGCCATCGGCTTGTTCTGGCTCGATGCGAACTTCAAAATCACGAAAGCCCGTCGTGCCACTCTGCAAACGCACCGGGTAAACAGTCTCGCCCGCCTCAAGTGTCACCTGCTGGCGGCTGACGATGCCGCCACTCGCCAGCACAGTAAGGATAGCCTGCGTCGGTTCTTCGCTGTACAGGATGGCGGTTAATGTGAAGTCCTGGTCTTCGTTGAGGATGGTGGGCACAGTGACAGAGCGCACCAGCACTTCCGGCTGAGGCGGCAGAATGAACGGCACATAGCTAATCTCCACGCCTGCTATCGCGGCCAATTGTGCGGCGGATTGCCAATCACCGACAGTCGGGATGCCATCACTCAGTAGCACAATGCGCCGGGCGGAATCCTGCGGCAACATCGCCAGCGCCAGCCGGATTGCGGCGGCATAATCCGTGTTACCGGGATTAGGCGTTGCCAGAATGGGGTTGAGTTCGCGGGAATTGCTCATGTTGCGGGCGATTTGCGCGTCCTGCGCGAACAAGACCACCCCCGCCAGGTCATCAGGCCGTAAATCGCGGATGCTCTGCTCGATAAAATCCAGCCCGGCGGCCTGCGTGGTGGTGTTCATGCTGTCGCTTGTATCCAGCAGATAGACCACCGCCAGACGTTCCGTAGCGCGGACGATTTGCACACCCGCCAGCGATAAAATCAGCAAGACGAGAATCAGCGTGCGGAGGATGAGGCTTATAACATCCCGCCGCCGCCGGAAACGGGTACGCGGCCAGCCGATATAAACCACAACGGGCAGTACCAAAATCAGCAGAAGCAGAGCTTCCGGGTTGGTAAAGGTCATACTTGGTTATTCTTGCTCCCATGCTTTGGAACGCTCTACAGCGCGTTGCCATTGGGCATAAAGTGACTCGCGTTGGTCGGCGCTCATGTTTGGCTCAAACGTTTTTTCAACGCGCCACTGTTTTGCAATCTCCGCCTGAGACCCCCAATAGCCCACCGCCAAACCTGCTAAATAAGCCGCCCCCAGCGCGGTTGTTTCGGTCACGGCGGGGCGCTGGACGGGCACGCCCAGAATATCCGCCTGGAACTGCATCAGGAAGTCATTAGCGGTTGCGCCGCCGTCCACGCGCAAGGCTTCCAACGTCAGGCCGCTATCGGCCTGCATCGCGCTAACGACATCCCGCGTTTGATAGGCGATACTTTCCAGCGTAGCGCGGACGATATGCGCCCGGTTCGTGCCGCGTGTGAGGCCGATAATCATGCCGCGTGCGTATTGATCCCAGTGGGGCGCACCCAAGCCGACAAAAGCGGGGACGACAACCACGCCGCCCGTATCCACGATGCCCTGCGCGATGGCGTCCGTCTCCGCCGCGTTTTGGACGAGCTTCATCTCATCGCGGAGCCACTGCACCGCCGCCCCTGCGATGAAGATACTGCCTTCCAGCGCGTACTGTGTGGGCTGTTCGTCCACGCGCCACGCGACGGTAGTCAGCAGGCGGTTGTGGGATGGCGTGGGCTTATCGCCCGTGTTCATCAGCATAAAACACCCTGTGCCGTAGGTGTTCTTGCCAAGTCCGGCTTCGTAACAAGCCTGGCCGAAGGTCGCGGCTTGCTGGTCACCGGCGATGCCCGCAATCGGTATCGCTTTACCGAATAACGCGGTTTCAGTCTCGCCATACACCATGCTGGACGCGACCACCTGCGGCAACATCGCGGTAGGGATGTTAAGGCGCTTGGTGATGGTACTACTCCACCATTTTTTATGGATGTCATACAGCATGGTGCGGCTAGCGTTGCTCACATCCGTGATGTGGAGCCGCCCGCCTGTGAGCTTCCATGTGAGGTAGCAATCCACCGTGCCAAACAGCAAATCACCCGCCTGTGCTTTTTCCCGTGCGCCGGGCACATTGTCCAAAATCCACGCGACTTTCGTGCCGGAAAAATAAGCGTCGGTCACAAGGCCGGTCTTATCGCGGATAGTAGCGTCAAAGCCTTCCGCGATCAATTCATCACAGAAACGCGCCGTGCGCCTGTCCTGCCACACAATTGCATGGTGAACGGGCTTGCCCGTGTGCTTATCCCACACGATTGTCGTCTCGCGTTGATTGGTGATGCCAATGGCGGCGATGTCGTCGGGGTTATCCACGACTTCCCGCGCAACGCTCAACTGAGTCTGCCAGATTTCGTCCGGGTCATGCTCCACCCAACCGGGCTTGGGGTAATGTTGGGTAAATTCCCGTTGGGCGGTCTTGATGATCTCTCCGTTTTGGTCAAATAAAATAGCACGGGACGAGGTTGTGCCTTGATCGAGTGCTAAAATATATTTCCCCATCGTATTCTTCCTTTTGTGACGAGTGATTAGTCCGTTACAAGCGTATTAAAGTTCGGCTTATCCGGTGAAGAATAATCGGTGGTTCCGGCGGCTTTTTGCAAAATACGCTGACGCTCCGCCCGTTGCTGGGCTAAAGCACGTAGGTCGGCGGCGATGTCGCTCTCATCGGTGATTTCCACACCCAGCAGGCTTTCCACCACATCCTCAAGCGAGATAATGCCCGCCGTACCGCCGTATTCATCAATCACCAGAAAGATGTGCTGTTTGCGCGTCATAAATTCGTTCATCGCTTTGGTGACGGCTAAAGTCTCCGGGACGACGTGCATCTCGCGTACCATCGACTGTAGCTTGATGTCATCTTTGTCCTCTGCGGCATATTGCAGGATGTCATGGCGCAATACAAAGCCCAGGATGTCGTCAATGTGTTCTTTGTAAACCGGGATGCGCGAGTATGGGATAGCTTTTTTATCCGCCATCACTTCACCCACCGTCATTTCTTCCGGGAAGGCCAGCATCACCGTGCGCGGCGTCATGATGTCGCCCACCTGCACTTTATCCAGATGTAACAGATTTTTGAGGATGCGATGCTCGCTTTCCTCTAAACTCCCCTCTTCAGAGCCAATGCCCGCCATAATCTCGAACTCGGCGCGGGTGATGGTGGGGGCTTTTTCATCCGGTGTGATGATGTGCGTCATGCGCTTAAACGCCCATACCGCCGGATACAGCAACACCACGAGCAGGCGCACGCTATACGCGTTAAAGACGAACAATTGCTTCCAGTAGACCGCGCCTACCGTCTTGGGGATGATTTCCGACAGGACGAGAATCAGCAACGTCAGGATAAAAGTAATCACCGCCGCCCACTGATTGCCGAATACACCGACAGCCTGTGCCCCCGCCCCCGCCGCGCCAACAGTATGCGCGAAGGTATTCAACGTGAGGATGGCGGTAATTGGCTCTTCAACGTCTTCTTTGGCCTGCTGGAACCAACGCATTGCACGTGGGAAAGTCTGGGCTTGTGTTTCGATATAGGATGAGGGGGTAGACAGCAAACCCGCTTCTAGCATGGAACAGAGGAATGAAACACCGATAGCAATACTAATAAACAACAACAGCCCGCCTACAGAACCGGAGACCTCACCGGTGGGTACTGTAGCGGCCAACAACGATATATAACTGCCTATGTCGTCCATTTGTCCTTTTTCTGTGTTGTACTATATGTTCAGGCGGATAGCTTACTTAGTTTAAAAATCCGCCATTTGTGAAAGAGTATAGCATAAAAGCGCGGGAGTTTGGCTATAATGCACGCAACATTCACCCACCCTAACCTACAGGATGCCCGATGATTAACGTACTATTTAACATTCACATCACCGACGACGAGTCCCACGACGACGCATGGTTAGACCCCTACGAGCGCGATATGATGCTGGAACATACACGCGGGCAGATTACCGCCCATGTACAACGCGCATTAGGCACGCTGATTTGTGAGACCCATAACCAGATGCCGCAGGTCACAATCAACGGCACATACAATAGCCTGACCGAAGAACTTGACATTCAGTATGATGTGCAGACGTGTTGCCAATTGTTCCTGATGCAATGTGTGGCGGCGCTTAACAGGCGCTAAAGTGCCGTATAACAAAAAACCCCCGCGCCAAAATGGGCGGGGGAGGTTTTAAAATAAGATTTTTTGTGTTTTTGCAATAACTTTATTTAAACTGAGTATACCTTAAAACAAAATGAGAAGCAAGGGCTGTTATTTACATAGCTCTAGCCGGTTTTCATATCTTCCAACGGAATTTGACGATAGTCGCCTGAACGCAACAAACGGTTGATGTACGGGTTACGCACAACGGGCATTTTAATCTTCTGACCGTCGCGTTCCAGCACCACATGATACAGCGCAACAGAACGCATCCCTTGAAACTCACGCTTTTCTACATAAACATTCTGTTGCATCTCCCAGCCCTGGCTCAGCAGGGTGACGAGCGCATCGCCGCCAGCATAAGGCGCACTGCCGGAATGCCAGTGTTGCACAACATCCATGTATTCGACGTGGTAGTTCGGCGATGATTTGATGTTATCGCCAATAGCCATGTTAAAATCTCCTCTTAAATAAACTATTTATCTTACGGAAAACCTCGTAAACCTGTCCACAATTTTTATTATACCGCAGGTCGATGAGTCCGCGCATTTAACACCGCATTAAGGACTGATATAATCGCGTGAAAATGGTTTAACAGCACACAAGGAGCGCCAACCCGTGACCCCCATCATCACTATTCAGCAACTCGGCCAGTACGAAGGCCAAACCGTCACCCTGCGTGGCTGGGTGTATAACAAGACTGGCAAAGGCAAATTGCACTTCATCAAGCTACGTGACGGCACAGGCATCGCGCAATGTATCGCGTTTAAGGGAGAACTGCCCGAAGACCAGTTTGAGGCCGCTAAAACGTTGGCGCAGGAGTCGTCCATCAGTGTAACAGGCACAGTCCGCAAAGATGAGCGTGCGCCGGGCATTCCCGGTGGCTATGAACTGGGCATCACCCATCTGGAAATCCTCCAGCAAGCGATAGACTACCCCATCACGCCTAAAGAACACGGCACAGAATTCTTGATGGACAACCGTCACCTGTGGTTGCGTTCCAGCCGCCAATGGGCGATTCTACGCATCCGTGCGACGATTGTCCGCACGATGCGCGGCTGGCTGGACGACAACGGCTATCTGCTGGTGGATACACCCATCATCACGCCCTCCGCAGGCGAAGACACCACCAGCCTGTTCGAGATTGATTACTTTGGTGAAGCCGCGTATCTGGCACAGACCGGACAACTATACAACGAAGCCAATGCCGCCGCGTTCGGCAAGGTCTATTGCTTTGGGCCAACCTTCCGCGCAGAACGATCCAAGACGCGCCGCCACTTAATGGAATTCTGGATGCTTGAGCCGGAGATGGCGTTCTTCTCCCTTGAGGATTTGATGGAAGTTGAGGAGCAATTGGTCTCGCACACGATTCAAACTGTGTTGCGTGAACATCGTGCGGAGTTGGAGATTTTAGAGCGCGACATCACCCAGTTGGAAAAGTTCGTGCCGCCCTTCCCGCGCATCAGCTACGATGAAGCCGTCGAACGACTGGCCGCACTGCGCGAACAAACCAACGACCCGGAACAAAAAGAATTGCTGGCGCTGGAATGGGGGAGCGACTTCGGCAGTCCGCACGAAACCGCACTCGCGGAGATGTTCGACAAGCCCGTATTCGTGTATCACTATCCCAGTGCGGCCAAAGCCTTCTATATGCAACCCGTCGAAGGCCGCCCGGAAGTCTGCCGCAGTGTGGATTTACTCGCGCCGGAAGGCTACGGGGAAATCATCGGTGGTAGTGAGCGCATCTATGATGAGGCATTGCTCCTGCAAAAGATTGAGGAACATAAGCTCCCGGTGGAAAATTATAAGTGGTACGTGGAACTACGGCGCTTCGGGACTGTGCCGCATGGCGGCTTCGGGCTTGGCCTAGAGCGCACCGTCGCGTGGATTTGCGGCCTGAACCACATCCGCGAGACGATTCCGTATCCGCGTATGCTCAGCCGCAAATACCCCTAAGCGTTAGATGACTTCAGCCACCCCCTACCATTGGTGGTAAGGGGTGGCCTTGCACCACGTCCAGCATCACCTCTAGCATCATCAATGCGGATAGGCTATGCACACTATGACCGCGCTCAAACGCGCCACGCTGGGCATAATCCAACGGGAAGAAGTTGGTCATATGGACGCGGTCATTGGTCAGGCCACGCCCTGGAATTGTGCCCGCTAACACGTCAAAATCCCACAGAGGCACGTTGAATTCCGCCGCCAGGTTGCGGATGATATTGTTGTTAATGTTCGTCGCGCCTTCAAAGCGGTCTGCTTTTGTGCCGAGTATGGGCACAACGCCACTTTCCATACTATAGACAATAATCTGGCGCAGGCTACGCTCCACCGTGCCGGGCACACCCGCATCGTTAGAACCTAAGCGGATGAACAAAAATGCAGGGTTATTCAGCCGGAATTCACAGGCCAGCATATGCTCACCGGGCACACACAAGCCCCCCGCCCACATCGGATCCATCACCGACCAGGTATGCAGGCCGATGCGTACCGCGACACTTTCCCGCCGGAAAGAATCCGTAAAATGGTCAATCACGGGTTGCAGATAACCATACGCGCCCAGGTTATAGCGCCCATCACCAAAATATCCCATAAAAAATGGGTGCGCGATGGTGCTATCCCCCAACTTAGAAAACGCCTGTGGATTGCGGCCTAGCACCTGCCCGCGCACATAAATGCTCTGCACGGTTGCCTGAACATCCGCCGACAGCTTGATGAACGTGCTAATGTGCATCCCGTTGATGTGATCAACGCGGGGGATAGGCGCGGGGGTGCGTGTTGTGGGTAAATCATCTGGGAGTCTGAGTGGCTGTAGTGCGCTGTAAGGGGCGATAGTCGGCGTAGTGTGTAATGGGGCAGACGTGATGGTGGGGGTTGGGGTGTGCGATGGTGTGACTGTGGGTGAGGCCGTCAAAGTGTGGGTTGGGGCGCTGATGGCAACCGCCGCAGGTGTCAGCGAGACATCGACACGGGCGGTAGGCGGTGGGGGGGCAGGTTCACTGTCCGCACTGGTGTTATTCAGTTGCCACACAACCAAACCTAACACAACCACCGCCGCCGCAATCAGCACGATGTATAGCCACAGGTCAACATTCAACACATAACGACGCATCAATCCCCTAACATTACACCTAAGCCGTCCTACACTACACGCTTATCTCTCTATATCACTCCACAGGCAAAAATTTCTGACGGAGTCGTTGCCAATGGGCGCGCCGCGCCTTCACACTGACAAATTGAAAATCCGGCAACCAAATCCCGGTCAGTTGCCCGCCGTAGACGCATCCGGTATCCAGCCCGAACACACGGTCTTTATAGCTAAAAGGCTGGGCTTTGCCGGATAAATCCTTATGACCAAAGATGACCGGAACTTCGCCGTCGTAAAGCTCCCACCAGGCGCGTTTATAGCGTTTCTTCAGGTAATTGCCCGCGCCCATAGTGCCGATGAGCACATGCCGCTTTTGTTGGATGAGTGGCACACCCGGCTCGTAATAACCGTGAGTCACAATGGCCGACGGTAGCCGGATATAGGCGGGCAAAGTCTCCATAAAAGATACCGCACTGTCATAATCTTCCCCCATTTGCCAGCGTGCCATCAACATAGACACCGTCGGCGTGTAATGCTCGTGGCGGGCGCGGATATGCTTGTATTCGTGGTTGCCCAAAATCGTGCGGGCGGGCATGGTTGATGCTCCCCGAAAGAAACGCATTGCATTACAAGAGTCCGGCCCACGATTCACAACATCCCCCACGGAAATTACCTCATCATCATTGTTGACTCCGGCTTTTTCCAGCAGGTCGATTAATTCTTCATAACAACCGTGTATATCCCCGATAACGAATGTACGGCTCATGAACTCTCTTGTTTACTCCTCAATCGGCGTTTCTTCGCGGGGCTGTCCCAAAAAGCCGCGCTCAAAGTCCACCATATCATCTTCCAGCTTGGTAAAAAGTGGCGCAGGTTGGCGGAGCTTTTGCCCGGCTTGCAGATTGCTGATTGTCCATGTGCCGATGGCCGGGCTACCATCATAAACCAATGCCTGATGTGTGCGCGTCGGTTCTTGATATTCCACGATGTCCAACGCCCCGAATATCTGTCCATCATACCCCAAATACTCATGCAGGGCTTGGGAGCTAAACGGCAGATAGGGGGCTAATACAGTTTTGAGGTTATCAATCACACGCAGGATGCTGTACACACTTTTTGCCGCCGCCGCTTCATCCGTCTTGATAGTCTTCCAAGGCTCGGTATCGTTTAAGTAGGCGTTGGCCTCGCGCACAATCGTCAGCGCGACTTCCAGCCCTTCTTTGAGCTTAACGCGCTCAATCAACCCGCCGACCAACTCAAAGGCTTCTTCACTGCGGGCGATGATGGCCTTATCCGCTTCGCCCAGTTCGCCGCCGTCCGGCACGATGCCATCATAACGCTTATAAGCGAATCCTAACATACGATTGACGAGATTGCCCCATGCCGCGACAAGTTCGTTATTCACGCGGGTTAAAAAGCCTTCCCAGCTAAAATCAGTATCCGCGCTTTCCGGGAAGGATCGCGCCACATAAAAGCGTAAGGCGTCGGCCTGATAGCGATTAAGGATGTCCGGCGCCCAGATAGCCCAGTTACGGCTCTTGGAAAACTGCTTGCCTTCAATGTTCATGAATTCATTCGCAGGCACGTTATACGGCAGGTTTAGCGGGGTATTGTCACTCTCGTTGTATAGACCATCAATGCCGATGAGCATGGCCGGCCAGATGACCGTGTGGAACGGGATGTTATCCTTGCCGATGAAGTAATAGGTTTCAGCATCCGCGTTATACCACCATTTCTTCCAGGCGTCCGGCTGATGCGTATTTTTTGCCCACTCCACACTGGCAGTAAAATAGCCATTAACCGCCTCGAACCAAACATAGATGCGCTTATCCTGCCACCCATCAATGGGCACTTGCACGCCCCAGTCTAGGTCGCGGGTATACGCCCGCCCGCGCAGACCTTCGTCCACACCTTTTTTAATCAGGTTGCGCGTAAAGTTGACCACATTAGGCCGCCAACGATCCTGGTTTGTCTCCAGGTACTTCAGCAGAGCCTCCGCCGTTTGGCTAAGGTCTAAAAAGTAGTGTTCACTTTCGCGCACAATGAGTCTGTCATCCGGGTTGTTGCGGTTATGCGGATTAATCAGTTTGGTGGCGTCCATCAGGTTACTACAATTATCACACTGGTCGCCGCGTGCGCTGTCGTACCCGCAGATGTAGCATGTGCCTTCCACGTAGCGGTCGGGCAAGAAGCGGCTCTCCTGCTCACTATAGAGCAATTGCTGGGCTTCTTTGTACAGATACCCGCCTGCCAACAACTTGAGGAAAATATCCTGCGCGATGCGATGATGGTTCTCGGTATCGGTATGTGTGAACAGGTCATAGCTGATGCCGAGCTTCTTCTGCGTCTGCAAGAAGCGCAGGTGATAGTGTTCAAACACCTCACGCGGCGTAATCCCGCGCTTGTCCGCTTCCAGGCTGATGGGCGTGCCGTGTGAATCCGAACCGGAAACCATTAGCACATGATTCCCCTTGAGGCGATGATAACGGGCGAAAATATCCGCCGGTAGATAAGCACCCGCCAGATGCCCGACGTGTAAATCCCCATTCGCATAAGGCCATGCTACTGAAACATGAATGTATTTTGCATCCGTCATGGATTCTCTTTCCTTTCCAACCCGCCCGATTGTAGCAACAAAAAACCGTCTGCCAATAGCAGACGGTGGACATCATCAACCGTTAAACAAGTTTTACGCACTCATGCACGCAAAATCAGCCGTCTGCCATAAGGGAGGAGGCGTGACATTCGCGTGATGTGGGTAGTTTGCGCTTTTTTGTTCATACGCACACGATAGCATAGATTGGTGGAACGTGTCAATTTAGATACACTTATTGCATCGTCAAAGACATAGCTATATAACCCTTAGGGATAAGCTGACACCATGAAATCATTATTGTTGACTGCCCCTTATCACTTGGAATGGATAGAAGAATCAATCCGCAATCTTAAGTCGGGTGAAATCCTGATCAAGACTCTTGCAAGCGCAATCAGCATTGGAAGCGAACTCCCGCAATATGAGGGGAAGGCGCGATTAGGATACACAAAGCCCTACCCAATGATGACAGGCTATGAAAACGTTGGAGAGGTTGTTGAAGTTGGAGATGCGGTGAGTCATGTAAAGGTTGGGCAACGGGTTATCGGTTTTTATGGATATCGAACACATGCAATTATTCGTGCTGAAGCCGCCATTATCGTTGATGAGGACATTACAGATAAACAAGCGCTACTCGCCATTTTGTCGTGCGATGTTGCTAAAGGCATCCGCAAATTGCGACCTTACCCGGAAGAATCGTTGCTAATAACAGGGTGCGGTGCTATCGGCTTATTGACAACATTTATGCTGTCCGCGTATGGGGTTAGCAATATCAGCGTTGTTGACCCTCTCGAAGCCAGGCGGCAATTGGCCTTGGAATTAGGCGCTAGGTTTTCGTTTTCTCCCGTAGAAATCGCCCAACAAGAAAATATGTATGACTTAGGCATAGAATGCTCAAGCTCGCAAAATGCGTTTGAGTTACTTCAAGCAAAAATGATAAATAACGGACGATTAACTATCCTTGCCGATGGCCTTAAGGAACCTATGACCCTGACACCGGACTTTCATCGGAAAGAACTTACTTTATATGCGTCTGGTGATGGCTGGGACTATGCTAGACATGCAACATGGTTTTTTGAAGTGATACGCTCAACACATAAACCGCTCGAAAAGCTCTTCGATGTCACCATAAGCCCACAGGAGATTCCAGTGGCTTTCTCGGAGCTTTCCAAGCAAAAAATAAGCGCTGTTAAAGTATTCATCACGGGCTTCTAAGGCATAAGAGACACGTTTTACGTCAGAATGGATTGTTGATGTCTGTCTTTACGGCATAAGTGCCTTTATCACTCCGGGCAAGTTCCTTGCCGCGTGCCTTCGGCGCAAGCACAAACGGCGCTAATCCCTTGCGTCGTAGCTCAAGGTTAATCAGTTCTTCCAATTTGGATTTATCCTTACTGCCCACATAGGCCAGTTCATCGGCACGGGTCAGCGCGTAGGGGTACGGGTTGCGCCCCTGCATCACGGATTGGTCGAGCAATAGTGCGTGCAACTGGTCTATGGCCTGCATATCGTAGGCCACCCAAGCCGGAATATCGACGCGGGCGATGGCGGTACGCTCCCCTGTGCCCACCTTGACATAAAAGAACGCGATTTCCTGTGCGGGGTTGCGCCGCTTGTACTCAAAATTGCGCGGGGAATTCTGTACCATCACGGCGCTTCGTTCGCCCGGCTCCAGCACAACATGGAATAAGTGTCTGTCGCGCAAGCCTTCCAGGTCGCCGCCGCGCTCAATTTCCGCCTGCTTGAACTTGATTTCGCTCTCATCACGCAGACTCAGCAGATGCAACAACCGCAGAACCACACTGCCGCGTGGGTTATCCACATAGCCCGCCAGCGTAACCCGCGTGCCGTTGGCCTGCACATCATACAGATGTTGCATAGCGGAATGATACTCTTTTTGCAGGGCGTCACCGTCGGTTACGTCGTCCGTCCCGGCGGAAAACATCAAGCTGTTGTCGTACAGCGCGATAATACCATTGGGCGCGGCCTGACGGCGCTCCCACGCCAGCGAAGCAATCGCCTGCATCTCGGCAACGGTGCGGCGGGCGTCTACGGTGCGGTTGCTGATGACTTGCCCGAACTTATCATGCACATGGCTTTTATGAAAATAGAGCGTCGGCAGGGTGATTTGTTCCGGCAGGCGGTCTTCGCCGTGATGATAGACGAACAGGCCGATGTTAATGAGGTAATAATGCACAGGCGCCTGGTCATTCGGGTAGATTTGACTGCCGTCTGCGGCGATGATAAGCGCGCTTTGGGGGGTTAACGGGGGCGGATAAATCATATTCATAGGCGTGTCGTCACGGTCAAGCAATGCCGCGCCACGATACCCGCTAATATCCGACTGCCGCACCCACTGAATCCGCTGATGTACTGTCGCAACATCTCCGGCGGCGGCGTAACGCCTGAGCGCGATTTTTAAACGATCATCAAAGTCAAAATCGACTTGTTCAATCATCGCGCCCATTTTGTACACCTGATCGGTGATTTTACTGAACTCTAAAGACATACGTTTTACTCCAAAAGTGTGTGTAAATCCGGCGGTACGGCGGCGGAGATGGCTTCGCGTGTGGCCGCAGTTTTAGCCCTGTGCCATGCCTGTTGAATGTGCGTTTGCGCGGCGGTATAGTCACTCCCCAGCAGAAGCAAGCCAATATTTAGCGGAATCAGCGCATCGTGCGGTAGCAAGTCCTGTGCCTGTGTGTAGTCGCTCAACGCAGAATCAATCTTACCATAAGCGGCCCAAGCGCCCGCCCGCGCACACAGCCACCCGCCCACCATCGCGCTCGTGTGCGTGTTAGGGCTAACCCGTGCTTTAGGCAGTAGCGCATCAATAATGTGTGTGTACTGCGGGATGGCCGCCTCAGGTTCGCCGCATAGCACCAGCACATCGCCCATGCGGGCACGCCAGTAAGGGCTATCCGGCGTGTGCCCTAGCTGGTGATGGATGACTTGCCGTGCAACGCTCACTTGCTCTGTACGGATGAGTAACTCTACATAGCGCATGGTCAACGCATCGTGTAACGGGTGTGTCGCATGGGCGCGTGCAAGTGTGTCCCGTGCGGGTTGCGCCTGCCCCATATTGTCCAGCGCCACCGAAAGCGCGATAGCGTCTTCTGGCATCGGCGGTTGGATGAGGGCAAAATCCGCTACAGCACCCGGATTATCCCCCAACCGCAGGCGTATATGACCCCGTAACCGGAGCGCGGCCTCATCGGTTGGGTGGTCGTTGAGGTGCGAGTTTAACACATCCAGCGCGTCGGTTAATTCGCCTGTGTGGGTGTAGGCTTCTGCCAGTTGAAGCGGCGTATAACTCATGCGGGGACTTCCTCCGGTGGGAGTGCGGGCAACCACACATCAAAGCGTGTCCCCTCGCCTATTCTGCTGTGCAAGGTGATTTCACCCTCGTGCATCTCCACAATCTCTTTTGTGATGCTCAAGCCCAAGCCAACACCGGCGTTAAAGTCATTAACGCGGAAGAAGGGCTTAAAAATATCGGGCTGAAGATGATCCGGGATGCCGATGCCAGTATCATGCACATGAATCACGCAATAAATGTTCCCGTCGCGGCGTTCATGCGTCATGTTCACTGTGATGCTACCGCCTTCCGGCGTGTAGTTCATGGCGTTGCTCACCAGATTTGTGATGACTTGCTGTAGCCGTTGGCTATCCGCAGAAACCCAGTGCGGCACGTCCGCCGCTTCCCATGTTAGCGTCAAGCCCCGTTGTTCGGCGTCCGGTTCCTGGACTTCCACCGCCTGCTGAACGACTTCATCCACACGCAACGGCACACGATTCAGCTTGATGATGCCATGCTCAAAACGGCTGACATCCAGCAAATCATCCACCAATCGCCGCATTCGTTCCGTGACGTTCACCAGAACGGGCATATGGCGCGGGAGTGTATCCGGCGTTTTTTGGAGCAGATACAGCCGCGTCTTGATGTTGGCAATCGGCGTGCGGAGTTCATGGCTGGCGGTAGCAATAAACCGTGCCTTCTGTGCCTCCAGTTGTTTTTCCGCGCTGATGTCGCGCAGGACGGACACGATACCCGGCGAAGATTGCCCACGACTATGCACCAGCGTGCAACTCAATGCGGCATCAAAGACTTCGCCGCCGCGTTGCTTTAGGCGTATCTCGCCCTTCCAGTAGCCTTGTCGCATCAGCTTGGTTTGGTATGTGTTCAGGAATTCCTCAACCGTTTCATCCCCTTCCTGGGCGTGCATCTGTTCCCACATATTTTCCCCGCCCAGCCAGTCTGCCTCGTCATAACCGGTCATCTGAATCAACGACGGATTAACGTATAAGTTCTGACCATCCAATGTGTGATAGATGACGCCTTCATTCATGGAGTCCAGAATAGCGCGGAGTTGGGCACGCTCGGACTCTAGCTCGCGGGTGCGCTCCGCTACTCGTTCCTGCAACTCCTGGGCGTGGCGTTGGGTCGCCTCGAACAAGCGTGCATTTTGGATGGCAACACCCGCCTGGCTGGAAAAAGCTGTCATGCGTTCCGCGTATTCCTGCTGGAACAGGCCAATCTGTTTACTGCTCATATTGATGAAGCCTATCACGCGCCCCTCCAACGTGATAGGCAGGCACATATACGACTGAATCCACGATGTTATCTCTTGAAAAATCCATCGAGCATCCGTGTTTACGTCCTCAACCACAATCGGTTGCCCGGTCTGCCGCGCCTCTGTGTAAATGGGATAGGAATCCAGTAGATAACGCTCTTCATAGGAGCGTATCTGCACACTTTGGTTGTCCTGTCGGCGGTGATGGCGGATGACGCGCACATAAATCGCCTCCTCAATCAAAGAAATACTGGCGGACTCATACGACGGCAGGATACGACTGGCGTAAATCAACAGGCGGTCTAACACGTCGTTGAGCTTTAACGTTTCGCCCAGTGCTAACGCGGAGTCGCGCAGAGCTTCCGCCAATTTGCGCTGTTCGCGCAGGATTTCGTTAGAATGGGATAGTTCTAGTGTGCGCTCGCGGACACGTTGCTCTAATAATTCGTTCGCACGCTGTAATGTGAATTCCGCCTGTTTACGCTCGGTAATATCCATGACGACGCCCACCAGATGATACGTCACAGGGGTAAGCCTCGTCACACGGATTTCTTCGCGCATCCAGCGCGGGATGCCATCCGCTTGCCGGGATTGGAATTCCAGAACATAATGCTCCCGCCCAGAGAAGATAGCCTCGTCACTCTCTCGCTTGAGTTGTTCGTAGTCTATGATAGAGTCGCGCCAGGCATCCGCATAAGTCTGGCCGGGTTGGATGTTCATGGGCAAAAAGCGCATCGCGGCCTCATTATCCACGATTTCAAAGTCCCACCGTGTTGTCAACCTGCCATCGACATGGGCTTCGCGGGCGACAGCCTGCCATAACAAACACTGCGCGGCCTGGATGACATCATTCAGCCGTTGTTCCGCACGTTTAACCTGCGTAATATCCCGGTTAATGCCCACAATGCCGGATGGATTGCCGTGTTCGTCGTAAAGCGGGACTTGTGTCGCCAGTACCCACTCAACCTGATTATTGGCAGAGCCGACTTTCGTCCGCATTTCGCGTGTGACTGGCTTACGCACTTCATGTAAGAGCTTGTACTCCCACTCGCGGCGCTCATCCGCTATTTCGCGGCTCATATAATCATAGTTGGTGGAGCCAATCACACCGCCGGAAGGCGCAAATGAGCCAACCCGCGCCATATGTGCGGAATTAGATAGCACGATGCGGCCTTCGGTATCTTTGGCGAAGATTTCATCCGGGATGTTGTCCATCAAAGCACGGAGCAAGTTACGCTCCCGGTTGAGCGTTTCATCCGCCAGCCGGAGCGCGGTAATATCCCGATTGATGCCCACAATGCCAATCACGCGCCCGTCTTTGTTTTTCATCGGGATGCGTGTAATGAGTATCCAGCGTTGGTCGGTGCTGTTCTCTCGCCGGACGACCATCTCATGATTGTTGATGGTCTCACCTTGTTCAAACACGCGGCGGTCTAAATCCTGAATGATGTGTGCGGTTGGCGGGGGATACAGGTCTAATTCGCGGATGGATTGTTCTACCACATTGGTGACGATGTTCAGGCCGAAGCGATTGAGCATGGTACGGTTTGCCGTCAACAAGAAGCCCTCTGTATCCTTGACGAACACTTCATCGGGCATGTTATCCAGCAACGCCCGCAGGAGGGTGCGTTCGTCATCGAGAAACGTCTGCGCTTGCTGGCGCTCCACAATTTGTAACGATAACTCGTGGTTGCGGGCGTGCAATTGCCAATGGTGCGCGATGCGATGATGAACCAGTGCGGGGGGATACGGTGGCAGAAGACAATCATCCACACCCGCCGCCAACAGCACATCAATCTCATCAGGTGGGGCTAATGCTAGCGTAAAAGCCCGCGCTACCGCATGGAATTGTCGCAACCAGTCCGCAGTATCCGCCACAAACAAGCAAGCATTCAGCACGATAAAATCTGCGGGGTGCTGGGCGTGCGCGTGCAGGCCATCCGCCAGTGACGCCGCAACCCGCACACCGAATAAATTGTCCACTCTAAAAGGGGCGGCCAAAATTCTCTGTTGGTGTACATCTGGTTCGATGATAAGAAGAGATGCTGATGCGTTCATGAGTTGGCAATCTACACAATTAGAGCAAGGATTAGCGCCAAGCGTGACGGCTAATGACCGTCAGACGACGCATCAATATCCGCACAGTTAAAGCATAAATGGGTAATCCCACGCAGACCAACGCGCCAAAGATGGCGTTCAACGTGGAAAAATTGAGAATAGCAGCGACCAGTGCCAGCAGGAGTAATGCCCCAATGATAGCCTGCAACATCCCGATAATTGCCACAGCACGCCCCTGCATCGTGACAACCATCCGCCCCATAGGAGTCGGCCAACGATAGATAACCTCTTGCCACTGGTAAGCCTTCCAACCACCGCGCAGGGCATAAAAAGCAACGACCAACCATAGTACATAAAATGGGAGTGAGCAAATAACGTTCATAAAACATAGTATAATGGAACATGCCACTATTCTGAATAGAGCTTGATCCTATATAAACGGAGAAGCCTGTATGATTCTTAAGCAAGTCCTGTTACCATCAAAAGGAAAATATCACTTGAGCATACCCTCCTCCAATGGCACTAATCCGCCGCTCCGTCTGCTGGCCGCGTTCCAGATGGCGTATCCGGGCAATATGCCGGGTTACATCATCCAGGCCGCCGGGCGGGAGATGTGGGTCGCCGCGACGTTGACGGATGACGCACACTTCAGCATCCACGCCACAGATTTAAAACGCCATGCACGCTTCACATGGCAAAGTGCCAAAGTCAAGCAGACTCACCTGCGCCGCCCGTTGCCCGCATGGGCGCGTTACCCGGCGGGTGTCATCCTGAAGTTATGCGCGGAACATGCGGATTTACCCGGCTTGAATGCGGTAATTGTCGGGGCAGAGGCACACGGCCCGCGTTATGACTTTAGCATGGGCATCGCACTGGCAACCTTATGGCAAGAAATCCACACAACACCGTATACTGAAGAAGAATTAGTCCATCTTGTAGACCGTGTACGCCGCGACTATGTAGCACAGGGCTAGTGTACGAACTGCAAAAATTTCTCTACTATCGCTTGGCAAAGCGGCGTTCCATGCAATAATGAATCGTGATGACACCGACGAATTTGAGCGCAAAACGCCATGCTGACTAAGCTGTTACAGATTTTTGAGCCGCCACAATTTAAGGACGAAGCCCAAAACCCGCCAGCGATTGTGCTCAATGCGGTGCTTATCATCAGCATGGGCGGCTTACTGCTCGCAAGCATCCTCAGCGCGATAGATAGCCCGACGCCAATCTTATCCATCGTGATTTATACAGCCGTGTTGGTGTCGCTCATCCCGTTTTATGTGCTGATGCACGCCGGTTACATCCGCTTTGTAAGCTGGGCATTGGTGACAGTTTTATGGTGCGTCATCACGGCGGTGAACTATCTGCTGGGCGGCATTGAAGGCCCTGCCTTTAGTTCGTATCTGGTCTTGATCGTCGTTGGTGCGCTGTTGCTAGGTCCATGGGGGGGCGCAGGCATCGCGGCCATAAGTATCTTTACGCTAATCGCGTTCTACTTCTTCCAGGACACCATCCCCGTCCCCGTGCAGGAACTACAAGCCAGCATCAAGCTAACGCTGGAAACAACCCACGCGGTGCTTATCGCGCTGTTTATCTACATCGCATCCAGCACTATCAATCGCTTTTTGGAGCGCACCCGCACCAATGAAGAAGCCTTGCGCCTCTCTTTACAGGATTTACGGCAGACCACCGTCTCTAAAAACTATGTGGATAACATCATTCAATCCATGAGCAATCTGCTGATTGTCCTCAACCCGGACGGCACCATCCGCACCATGAACTCCTCCGCATTGGATGTGTTAGGGTATACAGAGGATGAAGTCATCGGGCGGCGTTATAACGATGTAATCCTGGTGGAAGGTAACACTGGGCTGGACGACGCCAGCAACATGAGCGCCACCCTGTTGATGCAAAACCACACCTACCGCGATGTAGACCAGACGTACAAATCCAAGAGCGGGCGACACATCCCTGTTACGGTATCCAGCGCGGTGATGTACGATGAAAACAATCTGTTGCAGGGGGTGGTCTGTGTGGCGCAGGACGTAACCGAGCGTCAGGACGCCGCCCGACAGTTAGCGTATCAGGCCGGGTTGCTGGATTCCGTATTTGATGCCATCATCGCAACCGATATGAAGCTCAACATCCTCAGTTGGAACAGCGCGGCAGAAAAAATCTACGGTTACAGCGCGGATGAGGCCATTGGCAAAAAGATTACCGATGTTGTGCCCACTATCTTCAGCCATAACGAAAGCGGCGGGGAAATCATCAAGGAAAAATACCTGGAACGTGGCTACTGGCAGAACGAAGTTGTGCAACGGCGGCGGGATGGGTCTACATTGCATGTGCTGTCGTCTATCTCGCTCCTACGCGATGCAGATAACAAGCCCGCCGGGACAGTGACGATTAACCACGACATCACCAAGCGCGTTGAAGCGGAAAACGCCCTGCAAGAGCTTTATACACAGGTCAGCAATCTGGAACAACTGAAGACGGATATGATTCGGTTGGCCTCACACGATTTGCGAAATCCCATCGGCATTATCAACGGCTATGTACAACTGCTTCAGGCTGATCTTGCAGATGTCATAGGTGAAGAACACATGGATTTTATCAATCAGGTGGGTATTGCCGCTATCCGCATGGATGAAATCGCCACGAATATTTTATCGCTGGAGCGCATCCATCAATTAGCGCAGAGTGGCTATGATGAAGAAGTGGATTTATGCACTTTAGCAGAACGCGCCATCAGCGACCACCACGCCCACGCCCGCGAGCGCGGACTATCGCTTGTGCTGGAAGTAGATAAAAGCGATACGCTCATCTTTGTTAAAGGGGATGACAAACAACTTTACGAAGTGCTGGCAAATTACATGACCAACGCCATTAAGTACACCCCATCCGGCGGGAAAATCACGGTGCGGCTGGGCATAGCGCATGGTCTTGTCAGCCTGACCGTACAAGATACCGGCTACGGCATCCCGGAAGACCAGCAGAGTAAAATCTTTCAGCCTTTCTTCCGCGCAAAAAGCCAGGCGACCGCGCATATAGACGGCGTGGGGTTGGGCTTGCATCTGGTAAAAAACATCATCGCCCGGCACAAAGGCACGGTCATCTTTGAGAGCGTGTATGGTTCTGGAAGCACGTTCGGCTTCAGCCTGCCCCTTGTCGCGGAACCCACGCTATAAGCCTGCTCCGACTAAGCATGTTACGCTATTGTTGCAACGGCAAACCATAACATGAGTGATAACAAAATTTAACCATCGCTTTTTGTTTGTATGCTAATTTATGATTGCTTTTGATATTTACAATCTAACTATTTAAGGGGGAATAGTGAAACAAGCCACCGTTACTCAGGTGTTGAAGGTCGATTCCTCCCATCCAGACGATACGCAGTCTGCCTCAGCGATTCGCATCGCGGCGGCGGCTATCCGTGCCGGGCAACTCGTCGCCTTCCCTACCGAAACCGTATATGGGTTAGGCGCTAATGCGCTGGATGCCGCCGCGATTGAGCGCATCTATGCCGCTAAACAACGCCCAGCCAATGATCCCATCATCGCCCATATCGCGGATTTAGACCAACTGCGGGCGCTGGCGGTGGATATTCCTGCTGTCGCGTTTGATTTGGCAAAGGTGTTCTGGCCGGGTGCATTGACGTTTGTCCTCAAACGGGCGGATTCCGTGCCGGGCAACATCGCCACCGGGCGCGATACCGTCGCGGTGCGGATGCCAGCAAACGCCATTGCCAACGCTTTAATCAGGGCGGCGGGTGTGCCGATTGCCGCACCCAGCGCCAACACATTCACGCGGCCCAGCGCAACCACTGCCGACCACGTTCTGCAAGACCTGGGCGGGCGTATTGACATTATTTTAGACGGCGGAGCAACTTCTATCGGGCTTGAATCAACAGTGCTTGATTTAACCGGTGCTGTGCCCGTGGTATTGAGGCCGGGAGGCGTTATTATGGATGATATTCTGGGGATAGTGCCCCATGCACAGTTTCAACCGCAGTTCCAAAGTGTGGACACACCGACATCATCACCCGGCCAAATGCTGAAGCATTATTCGCCGCACGCGCAGATGGTATTGTATCGCGGTCTGCTGTATTCCGTGCTGATTGCCATGCGCGAAGCGGTGGAGCAGTATGAAGCGGCAGGAAAGCGTGTCGGGGTGCTGGTGGCGGATGAGGACACGCATCATTTTGAGGGTGTGGGCTTAACACACGCACTCGGCAAGCGGGCGGACTTAAAAGCAATCAGCCATAATCTTTTTGCTGGCCTGCGTGAATTAGACACACACGGCGTTGATGTCATCCTAACGCGGGATTTTGGGCGCGCCGGGTTGGGCGCGGCCTTATGGGATAGGTTACTCCGGGCGGCGGAGGGGCATGTCATTGACGTGTAACAGTGGGCGAACGATACCCCAAACAAAAAGGGCTACCGTATCGGTTACCGCATACGGTAGCCCTTTTTTTGTTATTTTAACGTCGGCTCATCCATTTAAGCGTTCGTGGAGCTTGGCCTTAAGCACATCAATATCGTCAAACGCGCCGTCATTATAGGACGCAGTGGCGGTCTGGATGCGTAAATAGTTGGCTTCCATCGCCTCACGCGCACGGTCACGGTCTTTTAGCGGATAAAAATATTCGCGGGATTGCTCCACGCGGCGCTGGATGCGTTCGCGGATAGGCTCCACATGGTCTTCCTGCGTGACGATGACAAAATCTTCCGGCCCGATGTGGCCGATATAATCATCCGGCGTGCCGTGTTCGCGCACCGCATTGCGTATCATCAGCGTAACGGCCCGTAGCACGTCATCCGCCGCGACAAACCCGTACATCTCGCGGAAGGTGTTTAACGTGGTAATGCTGATTTGTAGCGTCGTCCACTTGGGCGTAGCGCCCATCGCGGCCAGGATGCGCTCATCTACCATTTCGCCTTCGGGCAAATCCGTCACCGGGTTCACCAACGCCTGCCGATTCACCCGGCTGATGGCGTTGCGCACCCGCAAGCGCAATTCCTGTATATCAAACGGCTTGGTGATGTAGTCCACCACGCCGAGTTCCAACCCCTGTAACTTATCTACCCGATCACGTTTTTCGGTCAGGAAGATGATAGGGGTATCCTGCGTGCGGCGTTGCCCGCGTAATTGTCGGCAGACTTCATAGCCGTCAATATCCGGCAAGCGAATATCCAGCACGAACAGGTCAATATCATGTTCTTTGCTGAGTGCTAGTGCTTCTTCCCCCCATGCGGCGGTGAGGACTTCGTAGTTTTGTACGCGGAAGTAGGCGTTCAACATCTCGGAGAGGTCGAGGTCATCTTCCACAATTAGAATCTGCGGCTTATCCAAAGCTCACACCCCCTATCGGTTGCTATATATCCCTGCATACAAGCCCGGCAAATGACCGTCAATATTGACGGCTGTCGAAAGCGCGTTTAGGGTGCTGTGGTGTTTGGCCGGGCGGCTAAACCAGCGCGGCCAGTGCTTCGACGGTACGGTTGACATCTAAGAAGATGAGGCCGAGCTTGGCATCCTTACGGGCCAGCACGGTTAAAACGGCTTCTTCCCCTACCGCAGTCAGGATGACGTAGCCACTTTCACCCTTAACCATCACTTGCTCTAGCTCCCCGCGCCCTAATTCGCCGGAGATACGCTCACCAAGCGAGAGCATCGCGGCGGACATGGCCGAAACGCGGTCTTCCTCAATATCAGCCGGTAGCGATGATGCCATGCTCAACCCATCTACGCTCACAATGGCGGCGGCTTCTACGTCACCACTGCTGGCTTGTAGGTCGCGCAGGCGGTCAACTAGTTGTTCAGTGCGTGACTTAGCCAACGAATGTCTCCTATCGAAAAGTATGATTGCCTGTAGCGATTGTACTATACCTCAAAGCTCAGCGAACATGCAATTTTCTAAATTCTTCTCAAGGGTTTAATTTTACCCCGTTTGACGCCACATGGATGTGTGGCTTAAACTGAGTGGAAAGCCGTTTTATAAACAGGATAGATAAAAATCCATGATACCACCAGCCACCCCCATTGATGAATTTAGCCGCATCGCCCAAGAGATAGAGGCGGAAGTCGGGCGCGTGATTGTCGGGCAACAGGACGTTGTGCGCGATGTGATTATCTGTGTGCTGGCCGGACGCCACGCCCTACTGGAAGGCGTGCCCGGCTTAGGCAAGACGCAACTCATCCGCACCTTAGCCGACGTGCTCGACCTTGAATTTAGCCGGATTCAGTTCACGCCGGATTTAATGCCGTCGGACATCACCGGCACAAACATCATGGAAGATACCGAAGACGGCAAAAAGGCGTTTCGTTTTCAGGCCGGGCCGATCTTCGCTAACCTGGTGCTTGCGGACGAAATCAACCGGGCGACCCCCAAGACGCAATCCGCATTGCTAGAGGCCATGCAGGAAAAAACCGTCACGGTGGCTGGGCACGCCTACCGGATGGGAAATCCGTTTTTTGTGCTGGCAACCCAAAACCCGGTTGAACAAGAAGGCACGTACCCCCTGCCGGAAGCCCAGCTTGACCGCTTCATGTTCAAAATCAACGTGACTTTCCCCAGTGCGGAGGAACTGGTCACGATTATTGAGCGCACCACCAGCACCGACACCCCCACCGCGCAAAAAGTCGCGGATGGCGCACAGGTCATCGGCATGGGGCAACTGGCACTCACCACGCCGATTGCATCACACGTCAGCCGTTATGTTGCGGAATTGGTGGTTGCCACCCATCCGGATCACCCCGCCGCGCCGGAAGCCGTGCGACGTTATGTGCAATACGGCGCTTCTCCACGCGGGGCGCAGGCGCTGGTATTGGGTGCGAAGATTAACGCCCTGCTGGAAGGACGCTTTAACGTCGCGTTTGAGGATGTCGCGGCGGTTGCCCCCTCTGCATTGCGGCATCGGCTACTGCTGAACTTTGAAGGGCTTGCGGAAGGCATCCGCACGGATGACATCGTAGCGGACTTATTGCAGAAGGTCGGCAAGGTCACAACTTAGCGCGATAGGTGTGGCGCGGGCAAGTTCCATAAAAACAGCGTAACGCCGCATGAAGCTGTTCATGCGGCGACTTGAGGTGCATTGAACTATTTAAGAGAGTCGCTAATCCGCGACAAGTGCGACAGGCGTTAAAAGGCCGTGACGTTGCATAAACTGCATCATGCGTTCCAGCCCGGCCTCAATCGTATCATAGCTGGATGTGTAGCTGGCACGCACAAAGCCGCGTCCGCTTTCACCAAAAGCGCTACCGGGCACAACAGCCACGCGCACATCCCGCAGGAGCATCTCGCAGAAGGTTTCATCATCTAACCCTGTGGCGGCCACACTGGGAAAGGTGTAAAACGCGCCGCGTGGCTCAAAGCACGTTAAGCCCATCGTGTTAAAGCCATCCACGATCAAGCGGCGGCGGCGGTCGTACTGTCCGCGCATGGCCTGTACATCGGCTTCGCCATAGGTTAGCGCCTGCACCGCCGCGTATTGTCCCATCGTCGGCGCGGACATAATCAGGTATTGATGCAACTTACGCATCCCTTCCATGATGTCGCCGGGCGCGGCGACATAGCCCACGCGCCAGCCTGTCATGGCAAAGGATTTACTTAATCCACTTAACAGGATGGTGCGTTCCCACATGCCCGGCAAGCTGGCGAAGTTGGTATGTTGCACACCATACACCAGGCGCTCGTAAATCTCGTCGGAAATCACCACAAGGTCATGCTTAAGCGCGACGGCGGCGACTTGCTCCATGTGTTCACGGGTGAGGATTGCGCCTGTTGGGTTATTGGGGTAACTGATGAGAATGGCCTTTGTGCGGGGCGTAATCTTCGCTTCCAGCTCTGCCCCCGTGACCTGAAATTCATTTTCAACGGAGGTGGACACCATCACCGGCACGCCACCCGCCATCTCGACGGCGGCGGCATTGGCGACGAAGCACGGTTCCACCACCAACACTTCATCCCCGATGTTGAGGATGGCCTTAAATGCCAGATACAGCGCCTCGCTGACGCCCACCGTCACCAGAACCTCACACTGGGGGTTGTACGTCACACCGTACAGCGTATCAATATACGCGCTGATAGCTTCGCGCAGTTCCAACAGTCCAGAATTGCTGGTATAGCCTGTGTGTCCTTCGTAGATTGACGCGACGCCGGCCTGTGTGATGTGGTCGGGCGTGGTGAAGTCCGGCTCGCCAATGCCAAAGGTTATGACATCTTCCATTGTCGCGGCGATGTCGAAGTAACGGCGGATACCGGAAGGGCGTAGGTTTTTTGTCGCGTTGGAAAGAAAACGGCTCATAACTATCCTAAATCTTTTGCGTCATACACAATGCATCAGTTTTATCATGTTCTCGCGCTTATTGCATCGCACATACTGCGCGAAAAATGCGGATTTTGACCGACAAAGTGTATGAACACGCCGGGATCATCAGGATGTTTGCAGGTCGATATACTCCTCTAAGCTCAATTGGTCGAGCTTCATTTTATCGATAAGGCCAAAAGTGGCTGGCGCTGTGC
>DAIMZF010000012.1:0-48698 GCA_036734085.1 Aggregatilineales bacterium | reverse complement strand
TAACCTGAGGTAGGGCGAGAATTAAAACTGCGAGGAGGGCTAGAGTGAAAATTCCTAATGAAAACACAAACACTTTTTTCATGGTCGTTTCCTTATGCGTATATAAAATTTGATTATGCAATGACTTGCATATTAACAATATAATACAAAATACAGATGTAATTAATCTTGTCGACAAATTTTCTAATGCTTGATTGTTTATGCTATTTTTGTAGCGTCTACCGTTATCCTCACGGAATTGTCTGCAACAACTCATAAGCGGTAGTAGGAATTCAATATACTATGGGTTAAACTCATAACATGCAAAAAGATATAGCACGTTGCTATATCCCCCTCAATTGTTAAATCTTAGGAGATAACGTCTTATGGCGAAAGAATACGATGTTGTCGTGCTTGGCGCAGGGCCGGGTGGTTACATCGCCGCGATTCGTGCGAGTCAGTTGGGGCTAAAAGCCGCCATTGTGGAAAAGCAATATTGGGGTGGTGTGTGCCTAAACGTTGGGTGCATCCCCTCTAAGGCGCTTTTGCGGAACGCGGAACTCGCCCATATTGTTAATCACGAAGCTGATAAATTCGGCATGAAAATTGAAGGTTCGGTCAAGTTTGATTATGGCGCGGCCTTTACACGTAGTCGGGAAGTCTCCGAGCGTCTGGTCAAGGGCGTGCAGTTCCTGATGAAGAAGAACAAGATTGATAGCTATGATGGCTGGGGCACGTTTGAGGATGCCAACACCCTCACGGTGAAGCTGAACGATGATAAGACCGAAACCCTCAAGTTCAAGAATGCCATCATCGCCGCCGGAGCCACCACTCGTTTAATTCCCGGCACGGAACTCAGTAAAAACGTTGTGACCTATGAAGAGCAAATCATGGAAGACAACGTACCCAAGAGCATTATCATCGCCGGGGCGGGGGCTATCGGCATGGAATTCGCGTATGTGCATCACAATTACGGCGTTGATGTCACCGTTGTCGAATTTCTGGATCGCGCTTTGCCGTTGGAAGACGAAGAAGTTTCCAAAGAATTGATGAAGGCGTACAAGAAGCTCGGCGTCAATATTATGACCAGCACCAAAGTAGAAAAAATCGAGGACTTGGGCGATAAAGTCCGCGTGACGGTGACGGGCAAGGATGGCAAAGAGCAGACCTTAGAAGCCGAGCGCGTGATGCAGGCGATTGGCTTCCAGCCACGCACAGAAGGCTACGGGCTGGATAAGACCGGCGTTGAACTGACCGAGCGCGGCGCGATTGAAATTAACGGCCACATGCGGACGAACGTTCCGCACATCTACGCCATTGGTGACGTGACTGCCAAGCTGATGTTGGCACATGTTGCAGAGGCGATGGGTGTCATCGCGGCGGAAGCAATCGCCGGGCAAAACCCCCGCGAACTCGAATTTAAGATGATGCCGCGTGCCACCTACTGCCAACCGCAGGTTGCCAGCTTTGGTTATACGGAAAAAGAGGCACGCGAACTGGGCTATGATATTAACGTTGCTAAGTTCCCGTTTATGGCGAATGGCAAGTCCTTAGGCTTGGGCGAGACAGTTGGCTTCGTGAAGTTGATCAGTGACAAGAAATACGGCGAAATGCTGGGCGCTCATATGATTGGGCCGGATGTAACCGAATTGCTACCGGAACTCACATTAGCGCGTTATGCGGAACTGACGCCGGAAGAAATCGCGCGCAACGTTCACGCGCACCCGACGCTGAGCGAAGCGATTAAAGAAGCCGCACATGGCCTTGAAGGACACATGCTCAACTTTTAGGCCGCTTATCAAGGGTGGGGCGGTGTGATACTGCCTTGCCCTTAAAAATGTGATTGCATTTTTTAACATCAGGGCGTTATCATGTTGGCGCTGTAACGTCCGTTTTTATGGGTAACAAGGAGAAAAATTAGGTGGATTTATTTGAGTATCAGGGGAAGCAGTATTTCGCCCGCTTTGACATTCCCATTTCGCGGGGTGGCGTGGCAGATACGGTGGAGGAAGCTCTGCAACAAGCGGAGAAAATCGGCTATCCAGTCGTCGTTAAGGCACAGGTGCAAGTAGGCGGACGTGGCAAGGCGGGGGGCATTAAAATTGCCAACAACGCCGATGAAGTCCGCACCCATGCGGGTAACATTTTGGGCATGGATATTAAAGGTCATGTGGTGCATCGCTTATGGATTGAGCAAGCATCGGACATCGCCGAAGAATATTACGTGTCTTTTACGCTTGACCGCAGTAAGAAGCTCCACTTCGGGATGTTATCCGCACAGGGTGGTGTGGAAATTGAGCAAGTCGCGGAAGAAAACCCGGACGCCATTGCAAAAATCTGGATTGATCCAGTAGACGGCCTCACGGAAGACGCCGCGCGTGCATGGGTCAAGGCCGCACAATTAAATCCGCAGGCAGAAGCTGGAACAATTGACATCGTGCAAAAGCTGTATCACTGTTATATCGACGGTGACGCAACCTTAGCGGAGATTAACCCGCTTATCCTCACACCGGATGGCACAGTACGGGCGCTGGATGCAAAAGTCAGCCTGGATGATGCCGCCTTCTACCGCCATAAAGAAGTGTGGGAAGACTTTAGCGGCCTGGAGCCACACGACGAGCGCGAACGCCGCGCCGCTGAATTAGGGTTGCAGTACGTCGGCTTGGAAGGCACTGTGGGCATTATTGCCAACGGTGCAGGCTTGGCGATGAGTACCGTTGACATTGTGAATCAGGTCGGCGGTAGCCCTGCGAACTTCCTCGACATCGGCGGCGGCGCAAATGCTGACCATATGGCTAATGCGCTGACTGTCATCAATGAAGATGAAAATGTACACGCTATCTTCATTAACATCTTTGGCGGCATTACGCGCTGTGATGAAGTCGCGCGCGGTATTGTGCAGGCGATGTCCCGCGTGGAACTGAAGTCACCCATTATCGCCCGGCTGGACGGCACAAATGCCGCCGAAGGCCGTGCCATCATCAAAGAGCATGAATCCGAGCGATTGATGATGCGTGAAGACATGCTGACCGCCGCTAAGACTGCTGTAGAAATCGCAGGGAGCAAATAACATGGCCGTTTTTGTAGATGAGAACACCAAAGTTGTTGTACAGGGTTTAACCGGTTCTCAGGGGCGTTTTTATGGCCTGCGCAACCGTGACTACGGCACAAACATCGTGGCAGGCACTAACCCGCGCAAGGCGGGTGAAGATGTAGAAGGCATCCCGATTTATGCTACCGTCGCGGACGCTGTGCGCGAAGCAGGCGCGAATACCTCTTTTGTGATTGTGCCGAGCGCCTTTGCCGCCGACGCCGTGCTGGAAGCCGCCGAAGGTGGCGTTAGCCTGGTGGTCTGTGTGACGGAACACATCCCCGCGCATGACCAGGCGCGTATGTACAACACGCTCAAGCGTGATTACCCCAATGTGCGTTTGCTTGGCCCCAACTGCGCGGGCATTTTAAGTCCCGGTAAGGCCAACATCGGCTTTACGCCGACGGAAGTCTCCAAGCCTGGCGGCCCGGTGGGTGTGGTCAGCCGTTCTGGAACTCTGGCGTATCAGGCCTTGTACGAACTAACAGCCGCCGGAATCGGGCAGACAACCTGTGTGGGCATCGGTGGCGACCCTGTGCCGGGCACGAGTTTCATTGATGCGCTGGCCGCATTTGAGCAAGACCCGGAAACCAAAGCCATTGTGCTGATTGGTGAAATCGGCGGGTCTGCGGAAGAAGAAGCGGCGGAGTACATCAAGGAAAACGTGACAAAGCCGATTGTGGCCTATATCGCTGGTGTGACAGCGCCTCCCGGTAAGAAGATGGGACACGCAGGCGCGATTATTTCCGGTAATAAGGGCACGGCCAGCGCCAAGATGGAAGCCTTGACCGCCGTTGGCGCGAAAGTCGCACAAAACCCGACTGAAATCGGCGCATTGGTACAACAAGCCTTAAAGGAAATTGGCGCGTTGTAGGCGTTTCATCCCTTAAAAGTTTTAACATCAGGACGGTATGGGCTTAACCATGCCGTCTTTTTGTACCCGCCATCTTCAAGGGCATAATACATATCATCTATTTGGTGTAATATGTTGCCCGCTTTGAGGATACGCTGGCCGTGCTGTACAATGAGGGTATGTCATCCCAAATAACCACACAGAAGGCGGGCATATGCTCATTGGTGTAGACATCGGCGGCACATTTACTGATTGCGTCCTCAGCGACGGCGATAGATTGCAAATCCACAAATTACCCAGTACACCCCATAACCCCGCGCTGGCGATGCTGGCCGGAATCCGTGCGATGATGGGCGATACGCCGCCGGAGCGTGTGGCGCATGGCTCTACAGTGGCGACAAATGCCATCCTGGAACGCAAAGGCGCAAAAGCGGCTTTCATCACGACACAGGGCTTCCGCGATTTGTTATTCATCGGCAGGCAAAACCGTCCGCCAGCCCAACTTTATGCGCTCCATCCACAGTTGCCACCCCCTTTGATTCCGCGTGAACGGTGCTACGAAGTGCCGGAAAGACTCGACCATCACGGCAATGTGCTAACCTCCCTAGACCTTAACGCGCTGGATGCTGTGCTGGATGCGATACATGCACAGGGGGTGGAATCTCTCGCAGTGTGTCTACTGTATAGCTACATCAACCCCACACACGAACGCCTCATCCAGGCGCGTGCAGTGGAACGCGGATTATTCCACGCGGAGCAAATCGCGCTGTCATCGGATGTTCTGCCGGAATTCCGCGAATATGAGCGAGCCAGCACGGTGACGTTAGAGGCTTATGTACGACCGATTATGGCGCGGTATGTGCGGCAAATCCGCGCTGAGTTACCCCCTGATACCAGCTTACGTATGATGAAAAGTGATGGCGGCGTGATTAGTGCGGAAAGAGTCGCTCAGCAAGCGATTCAAACCGCGTTGAGTGGCCCGGCGGCGGGCGTCATCGGTGCTTACTCGGTAGCGGCTACGGCGGGATATACCAATATTATCACGCTGGATATGGGTGGTACATCAACGGATGTTGCCATCTGTCCCGGCCAGCCGATTCAACGGCCACAATCCGAGATTGATGGCCTGCCGTTGCGGGTACGCCTGCTGGATATTGAAACTGTCGGCGCGGGTGGTGGCTCTATGGCGCGGGTGGACGCAGGCGGGGCGCTCCGTGTGGGGCCACAAAGCGCCGGTGCGGAACCCGGCCCGGCAGTCTATGGGCGTGGCGGAGTTGTGCCAACTGTGAGCGATGCCAACGCGCTATTAGGCCGCCTGGATGCGTTAAATTTTTTGGGTGGGATGATGAAGTTGGATATTCCAGCCGGAGAAAAGGCAATCCATACCTTAGCTGAAAGCCTGCATACCGATGCGCTCAAGGTCGCGCAGGGTATCATCCAGATAGCCAATGCTAATATCGAACGTGCTGTCCGGCGGGTTTCGGTGGCGCGGGGATACGATCCGCGTGATTTTACATTGGTCGCGTTTGGTGGGGCGGGCGCGCTCCATGCTTGTGATGTCGCCGCGCAGTTAGGTATTCTGCGTGTATTCGTGCCGCGTCATCCCGGTGTGTTATGTGCGTATGGCTTGCTGGTGGCAAATGTGGTGATTGATTATTCGCAATCTGTTTTGCGTATGGTGGATGATAGCACAATAGATGAACTGGCGTATCTGCTGGAGGATATGCTGGAACACGCCAAGCAAGACCTCATCACCGAAGGTATCCGCAAAGGGAAGAACCGCATTTATCAGCCATCGCTTGATGTGCGTTATGTGGGGCAGGCGTATGAACTCAACATCCCGTTTGATGGCACGGTAGACATTCGGCAGGCGTTCCACGACGCGCACCGGAGTGCCTATGGTCACACGCTGGATAGGCCGGTTGAGATAGTGAACTTACGCTTGCAGGCAGTGGGTATCGTGCCGCATCCACATGGCACACCGCAAGCGGAGTCACTCACTTTAGATGATGCTTATTTAGGGAAAAAATCCGCGTCGGATGGTACAGAATATACACTATTTGCACGGGATAAATTAACGCCGGGCGTATCATTTACTGGCGCGGCACTGGTGTTCCAGCTAGATAGCACGGTCTACATCCCGGCGGGGTGGTCGGCACGGGTGGATGCATGGCAAAACCTGATTTTAGAGGCAGAAGGTTAACGATAGCACGATGGATTTTCTGCTTGACAACCCCGCCGCGAATGGTCTATGCTTACGTCACCGACAGGCGAAGGGATTTATCATGCGTTTTTTACGCGATCATCATTACCTCATTGATAAACAATTGTAGCCATCGCCACGTTGATTTTCGATATTCTGAGCGCGGACGCTGGTTCGCGCTTTTTTGTTGTCTGTTTGCCGGAATAAAAGGAGCTAATCTCGATGAGTAAAGTAACCGCCCGCACGCCGAAGGGCTTCCGCGATTTTTTGCCTGCTGATATGCTCAAGCGTGAATATGTGATGAACACGGTGCGCGATGTGTTCCACCTATACGGCTTCGAGCCACTCCAAACACCTGTGATTGAACTGAAGGAAACGCTGTACGGCAAATATGGCGAAGACGCGGAAAACCTGATTTACAGCGTATCACACGGGCGCGGGGGCAAAGAGGAGCTTGCCATGCGCTATGACCTGACTGTGCCTTTAGCGCGGGTGGTGGCGCAATACGAAAGTGATTTAACATTTCCGTTTAAGCGGTATCAGATGTCGCCGGTGTTTCGGGGGGAGCGCCCGCAAAAAGGCCGCTACCGGGAATTTTACCAGTGTGATGCGGATATTGTCGGCGTGGGGGATATGAGCGCCGATGCCGAAGTAATTGGCGTGGTGGTGGCTTCGCTCCGGCAGTTGGGATTTCCACAATTTACTGTGAAGATTAATCACAGGCGCTTATTGACCGCCATCGGCCAATACTCCGGTGTGCCGGATGCACAACTGCCCGATCTTTACCGGAGCGTGGATAAGTTTGATAAAATCGGCGCGGATGGGGTGCAAAAAGAACTGGAAGAACGCGGCATCGCGGCGGATGTTGTCTCGCGGATGCTGGCACTCATCACAGAGCAACGACAGGGCGCGGAAAACCTGGATTTTCTAGCACAGACGCTCGATAATCTGCCCGAAGCACAGACCAGCATCGCGGAGTTGCGCGAACTGGGCATGTACCTGGATGATGCCGGAATTACAGCAGACGAATACGCTTTTGATTTAACGATGGTACGCGGTTTAGGCTACTATACAGGCCCGATTTTTGAGACAGTCATCACCGAACCAAACATCGGGAGCATTAGCGGCGGCGGGCGTTATGATGAACTTATTGGCATGTTCCGCCGCGAAAGCCTGCCGACAACGGGTGTTTCACTCGGCATTGAGCGCATCATCGATTTGATGGATGTGTTCGGCCTGTATCCGGCGGAAATCGGCGGAACGGTGGTGCAGGTATTGGTCACGGTGTTTGGTGACGAAACCCGACGCAATGCGGCTAAACTCACCGCAGAACTGCGTGCGGGTGGCATCAACACCGAGCTATTTATGGAAGACAAAAAGCTGGGCAAGCAGTTTAACCATGCGGATAAAAAGGGTATTCCGCTTGTGGCCGTGCTAGGGCCAGATGAAGTTAGCGCAGGGGTGGTCAAGTTACGTCGCCTTGCGGATGGCCTGGAGTTGACCGTGCCACGCGGGGAAGCCGCGCAGAAGGCGCACGAACTTCTGGGTTAATGATAGGGTTGGGGTGGCGCTGGTCGCCCCATCTTATTGTGTCTTTCATCACATACTCGTGGATTGCGATAGTGCCTTTTCTGCACTACCATAACCCCATATAAGACGACGCATAAATCCTCGTATGAAAGGGTATCCACATGGCTTTATTCCCGCGTTCCAGTGGCATATTATTACATCCTACGTCGCTTCCCGGTCGTTATGGCATGGGTGATTTAGGCGCAAATGCCTTCCGTTTTGTAGATTGGCTACGCGATACAGGGCAGACGATATGGCAATTGTTACCACTCGGCCCCACGAGCTACGGCGACTCTCCCTATCAATGTCTTTCCGCTTTTGCTGGCAATACTAACCTCATCAGCTTTGACAAGCTTATCGAAGATGGCTTTTTGATGGCGGAAGACCTCAGCGATTTGCCGAACTTCCCTGTTCATAATGTGGATTACGGCCCGGTGATTGAGTACCACAACCGCAAACTGAACCTGGTTTACAGTCGCTACCAGGCCAATGCAACAGAACAGCAACGCGCCGATTTTAGCGCATGGGTGGTGGATAATGACCATTGGCTGGAAGACTGGGCGCTGTATATTGCCATCAAGAACGACCACAACGGGAAATCGTGGGTGGAATGGGAAAGCGGTGTGGCTCTGCGCGAACCGGACGCACTGAAAGCGGCTACCCAACGCCTAGCGGATGAAATCAATAAGCACAAGTTCTACCAATGGCTGTTTTATCAACAATGGGCGCAACTCCGCCGCTATGCGAACGACAACGGCATCCGCTTGATTGGTGACATCCCGATTTTTGTCGCGCATGATAGCAGTGATGTTTGGGCTAACCGTGATCGCTTTTACCTTGATGAGCAGGGGAACCCAACAGTTGTAGCAGGCGTCCCGCCGGATTACTTTAGCGCGACCGGGCAACGGTGGGGGAATCCGCTTTATAACTGGGAAGTCGTCAAGGCGTCGGGCTATGCCTGGTGGATTGCGCGGTTTAAGGCGTGCCTGGAATTAGTTGACCTTGTGCGGATTGACCACTTTCGCGGGTTTGAGGCGTACTGGGAGATTCCTGCTACTGAGGAAACCGCAGTTAACGGTCAATGGGTGGAAGGGCCAAATTTGGATTTCTTCCGCGCGTTGAGTGACGCATTAGGTGATTTGCCCATTATCGCGGAAGACCTGGGCGAAATCACGCCCGGCGTGATTGAACTGCGCGACGCGCTCGGCTTGCCGGGCATGAAGATTCTGCAATTCGCATGGAGCGACCCACAAAACCCATTTTTGCCCCATAACTACCCGGTCAACTGTGTGGCGTACACCGGCACACATGACAACAACACGACGCTGGGCTGGTGGCTGGATGGTGAAGCGGGCGACCATGCCAAAAATATGATTGCGGACTATATTCAGGCGGAAGTTGCTGACCCGGTGTGGGCGCTCATTCGACTGGGTATGGCGTCATCCGCGCATACATTTGTGATGCCCATGCAGGATATTTTAGGCTATGGGGCGGATACACGGATGAACACGCCCGGCAAACAGGGTGGTAACTGGGGTTGGCGCTTTAGCATAGAAGCACTGGACGACCCAGCGAAAGACCGTTTGGCGCATTTTACATGGTTGTATCGCCGCCGTGCCGACCAACAGGACGAAGTTTATGGCGATGTCGCCAAACGTTAGCTGTAATCATAGCTCAAGACCATAAGGATACCCTCCCCATGACCCACTCTGATTGGATGCTTGGTGTGCATCATGATGGTTCGGCGCGTTATGTGTCGAACCCGCTCCCGGCATTAGGTGAAGAAATAACACTGACCTTGCGCGTGCCTAAGTCCGCGCCGATAAAGACGATTGTCGTCCGCACGATGCCGGACGGCGAAGCCCACCGCGATTTTATGGAAGTCGCTACAAGTGATGACCTGTCGAACTTCTGGCAAGTGACCATCAAAGTGACGATGCCGTTTAATAACTATCGCTTTGAACTGCTGACCGAAGATGGCTTGTTCTATTACAACGGCTTGGGCATCAACCGTGCCATGATGCCCGACGTGTTCGACTTTAAGCTGTTGGCGGACTTCCAAGCACCGGAATGGGTGCTGGGCGCGGTGTTTTACCAGATTTTCCCGGACAGATTCCACAATGGTGACCCTAGCATTAGCCCGAAGGATGGCGAATGGGAGTATAAAGGGTACGCGGTTGTTCAGCGTGCATGGGGCGAACTCCCGGTTAAATGGGAAAAAGGCGGAAGCCTTGATTTCTTCGGCGGGGATTTAGTCGGTATCCAGCACAAGCTGGATTATCTGGCAGATTTAGGGGTAAATGCCATCTACCTGACGCCGATTTTTGTCAGCAAGAGTAACCACCGCTATAACATTGATGACTTCTACAATGTGGATGTGCATCTGGGCGGCAACCCCGCGCTGGCACACTTGACCGACGCGATGCATACCCGCGACATGAAACTCATCCTGGATATTACGCCCAACCATACCAGTAACACCGGCGAATGGTTTACGTCCGCGCAGGCAGATGAAAACAGCCCATCGGCGGATTTTTATACGTTCCACGAGCGCCCTGACGATTATCTGGCCTGGTTGGGGGTGCGGACGTTACCCAAGCTGAACTATGCCAGCGAAAAACTGCGCGATGCGATGTATGCGGGAGATGAGGCCGTCTTCCGGTATTGGTTGCGCCCACCGTATAACATCGACGGGTGGCGATTGGATGTTTATAACATGACCGCCCGGCAGGGCAGTTTGCAACTGAATAAAGAGACCGGGCAAGGCATCCGCAAAGCTGTAAAAACAGAAAACCCCGATGCTTACCTGTTCGGTGAACACTTCTTCGATGGCACACCGCACCTGCAAGGGGATGAGATGGACGCCACCATGAATTATGAGGGCTTTAACATCCCGCTATGGCGCTGGCTGAGTGGCTTTGACGGCAAACACTGGTTGCCACAAATTAGTGATGATAAGCACATGCCAACGGACGCCTTCGATACACAACTGCGTAATTTTCGCGCCGCCGTACCATGGGTCATCGCACGGATGCAGTTCAACCAATTGGGTAGCCACGACACGCGCCGGATTTTGAATGTTGTTCATATGGAAAAACCACTAGTGCGATTGGGTGTTGGCCTGTTGATGGCGTATCCGGGTGTGCCGTGCGTGTATTATGGCGATGAAATCGGCCTGCCGGGTGAAGTTGACCCGGATAACCGACGTTGTATGCCGTGGGATGAAGCGGATTGGGATATGGATTTGCGTGGTTTTCATCAACGGGTGATTGCAGTACGCAAGACCGCAGATGCCCTGATACACGGCGGCTTCCAGACGCTTTACACCGGTGCGGATGCGTGGGCATTCCTGCGCGAATCCGCACAACAACGCCTGATAATTGTCGGGCATCGTGGGGAAGACGGCGCAGAGTTAAACATCCCTGTGTGGCAGGGGGGCATTGCGGATGGCGCAACGCTCACAGATTTATTAGGCGGGGGTGTCCTCATGGTGCAGGACGGGCAAATCAGCCTGCGGGATGTGCCGCGTGGCGAAGTTTGTTATTTTGAAGTGACATAATGCCCTGTTGGGGTTGGTTAGCGGGCGTTATACTGTGAACACTAGGTAATGTATTTTTAAGGGAGAACGCTCGATATGCCGCATGAACTCAGCCATAATGTTTACCGTCGCTTGCGTCCTGATGGCGTGATGCATATTCCGCCGGGCGCACAGGCGCTTAATACCGCTATCACGCTGAAGCTCATCGCGGAAGTGAGTACACCGCCAGAAATCGTGCTGACTGACGCTCGGCGAGATTATGTGTGGCGCGTGGCGATGTCTGCGGCAGATGCTCCCGGTGAATGGCAGGCACACATCCGCCTGCCGGATACAATAACGATTGTGGTGTATCATTTTGTCGTGGACGGCAAAATCTACAAAGAAAAACGCCAGCTAGAAAGCCGCGAAACTGACTTCGGCTTTCGCCCTACATATGGCGAATGGGTGGAAGCGCCCTTTAAAATATCCGTCTATGACCCGGTACGGATGCCCGCCGCATGGACACATGGCATGGTCGTCTATCAGATTTTCCCTGACCGCTTCGCCAAAGCACAGAGTGACGCTAGCGCCACCGCCGCTATGAAAGGCGTTTATGGGCATGAGCCGATGTTCATGACATGGGGAGATAAGCCGGAAGACCCGCCGCTTGGCCGCGACTTCTACGGCGGGGACTTGCGCGGAATCATTGAAAAGCTGGACTATCTGGAAACACTAGGCGTTGAGTGCATCTACTTAAACCCTATCTTTGAGGCATCTTCTAACCACCGTTACGAAGCCATCGACTTTTTGAAGATTGATCGGATGCTGGGCACGGAAGAAGACTTCGACGAGCTTATCGCAAGCGCACATCGACGGGGTATAAAAATTGTGCTGGATGCTGTGTTTAACCACTGCTCATCGGATAGCGTGTATTTTGACATTACAGGCAAGTTTGGCAATGGCGCAACACAGACCCGTCAATCCCCTTATTACCGTTGGTTCAACTTTAAGCAATGGCCGGATGAATACGACGGTTGGATTGGACTCGGTTTTATGCCGGAGTTCGTGGAATGCCCGGAGATGATACAATTCTTTTTGGGTGAAGATGGCATCGCGGCGCGTTGGCTGAACAAAGGTATTGATGGTTGGCGGGCGGATGTTCCGTTTGATAATACGTTCAGCTTTTGGCAACGCTTCCGCGAACGTATAGACGCCGTCAAGCCGGAAGCATGGACAATCGCGGAGGAATGGCGCGATGCTTCTCATTATTTGCTGGGGGATACCTTCAACGCGACGATGAACTATCGGTTGGCATGGGCGGTGCGTGGGTTGTTCGCGATGGAATATCTAACACCAAGTGAGTTTGAAGACCGCTTGTTTTTACATCGACAGGATACCCCGTTGCCTGCGTTACATGCTCAGATGAATCTGTTGGATTCACACGATACAGACCGCCTCATCACCGCTTGCGGGGGCAACCGTGACCGCTTTATGCAGGCGTTCGCTTTTTTGTTCGCCTATCCGGGTGCGCCGACGGTGTTCTATGGCACAGAGTCCGCGCTGGCGGGTAAATTCCCGGAGGATAGTCGGCGGTGTATGGATTGGGATAACCCCGATGAGAAGCTGACCGCGTTGTTTACGCGCATGATGAACCTGCGTAAGACGAACGACGTACTGCGTTATGGTGATGTGGAAACTGTGTTAATTGATGATGTAAAACGATTATACGGCATCCGGCGGCGCTTTGCTGGCAAGAGCTTGTATGCGGTGTTCAATGCCAGCCGCCAGCCGCAAACCGCCGAGCTATCTCTGGTAGAGGGAGAGCGCGGCACATGGCATGATTTGTTGGGTAATCTGGCGGATGTCAGCGCGCAGGATGGCATATTGACATTTGAATTGCCCGCACGCGGCTCTGTGTGGTTAAGCCAATAAACAAGCGGGCGTTTCATCCCGAATAAAACGGGGCTGGTACATAGGCCAGCCCCTGTAATTAACGCTGGTTTAGCTCATAAATTACGCGCAGGCCATCAAGCGTCAGTTCTGGCGCGATGAGGTCTATAGATGTGGTGTGCTGGTTGAACAAAGGCGCTAATCCGCCAGTGGCGATGACTTTCACACTGGCTTCCTCTGGCATGTCGGCTTTAATCCGTGTGATTAATCCCTCCACCAAAGACACATACCCCCAAAAGATACCGCTTTGCATCGCATGGATCGTGTTACGCCCGATGGGACTCGGTGGGGGTATGAGGTCTATCTTATGCAGACGCGCCGCCCGGCTTACTAAAGCATCATGCGCGATGTTGATTCCAGGTGCGATTGCGCCGCCTTTATACGCACCATCGGCAGAAATTACATCGAAGGTGGTGGCTGTGCCGAAGTCAATCACAATTGCCGGGCCGCCGTACAGTGCCGCCACTGCCGCGCTATTCACAATACGGTCTGCGCCCGCCTGCTCCGGTTGGTCAATGTCAAGACGGACTCCGGTGTTGGTGGTGGCCGTGACGACAAGCGGCTCCAGCGCACCATAACGCTTTACCATCTCTGTAAAGGCTGAGGTTAGCGGTGGAACCACACTGCTGATGATGACACCCGTCACCGCCCGCCAGCCGACATCCGCGCTGTTAAGGAAGTTCCGCACAAGGACGGCGTATTCGTCGGGCATTTTGTCCGCTACCGTTCGCGCCCGCCAACTGAGCGCCCACGATTCCGCCTTCCATAGCCCTAGATGAATATTTGTGTTGCCTATGTCGATGGCTAATAGCAAAAGATTTTTGCCTCCTGCGTTATGTAAAGATTATTTTTCGTGATGATATTATAGAGCTATCCCTATATCACTCATACGCCCAAATAATTCGGATTTAAATACCATCTCATTTCGTTTATTTCGTTTATTTCGTTTGTACTGTATGATGGTGATGTGAAAGGAGTCAAAATATCATGTATGCACATAAAGAACATTCACCCATAAACGAAGACAAAATTCAGGCACGTCGATCAAAGCAGGTCTTGGCACAGCACATCAAAGAAGGTAAACCGCTTACCTTGCAGATTGTTGACAACGCTAAAAAAGAAACCATTGAATTGCCAGCAGGGGCAGTCACGTTACTAATGGAAATTCTAGGCGCGATAGCATCGGGGCAAGGGGTGATGATTATCCCACAGGATGCCGAGTTAACCACCGCGCAAGCCGCCGAGATTCTTAATGTATCTCGTCCGTATTTGGTGAAGTTATTAGAAGACGGCGTTATTCCTCACCACAAAGTAGGGACTCATCGGCGGGTGCAGATGGAACATATTATTCGCTATAGACAAGACATAAGAGAAAAACGTGCCAAAGTACTTGCAGAGCTTGTTTTAGAAGCTCAGGAAGAAGATATGGGCTATTAGGAATGACAATAGTCGCTCTTCTTGACGCAAATATTCTCTATCCTGCACCTATGCGTGACGTTTTTATGCACTTAGCTTTATTTGATCTTTTTAAGGCTAAATGGACAGATGACATCCATAGGGAATGGATAGAGGCATTGTTGAGAAAAGAACCCACCAGAGATCGTGAACGACTAGAACGTACAAGAGACAAGATGGATTTGCATATTGAGGATGCAAAAATCGTTGATTATCAACACTTAATTCCTGCTCTTGAACTCCCTGACCCTAACGACAGGCATGTTTTAGCCGCCGCGATTGTCGGACGTTGTGATGTGATAGTCACACAGAACATCAAACACTTTCCACAAAAAGAATTAGAGCTTTATGGCATTGACGCCCAACATCCTGATGATTTTCTGGTTGGCTTGTTGGGATTACATCAAGGGCGATTTTGCAGTGCGATAAAAGCCACACGTTCAAATCTCACAAAACCACCCTATACTGCCGAAGAATACCTTCAAATACTGGTCAGAGTAGGGCTTGTCGCAACTGCCGCGAGCCTACAGGAATTTGCCGACCTGCTCTGACCAATCACCTGCTCACTCCGCCAACATATAGCGTGCTAGCAGATGTGTCGAATGATACAGCGCATCTGTATGTGTGCGTTCATACGCATGGGAAGCATCCACACCCGGCCCTGCTAATCCAACCTTAGCGCCGCCACCTGCCCGCCAATAGGCTGTGCCATCCGATGAATAAAACACATAAATATCCACTTTATATTGAATGTCGTATTGCTCCGCCAATGCCCGGAGCTTGTTATTCATGTCGAAGTGATACGGCCCGCCGCCATCCTTCACGCAGATGCTCACACTAAATTCATCCCCTGCCTGGCTTGCGCCGATTGCGCCCATATCGACAGAGACTAATTCCGCTAAATCCGCCGGGAAGCCCGCCGCGCCACCATGCCCAACCTCTTCATAATTGGCGATGAGCAAATACACATCGCGGGGTGGTTTTAGTCCGGCGGCGTGGATGGCCTGCACCGCGCCGAAAAGATTGGCGACTCCTGCTTTATCGTCCAAAAAGCGCGAACGAATGAAACCGTTTTCGTTGACTTCCACGCGCGGGTCTACAAATACAAAGTCGCCCACGCCAATGCCGAAAGCTTCGGTCTCTTTTCGATTGGTTGTGCGGGCATCCAGCCGAATTTCCACTGTGTCCTCGTTGCGCTCCTGTGTGCGGATTTTGCGATTTACGTGTACGCTAGTCTCTACGGGGAGTAACGTGCCGCGTATACGCTGGTTGTCGTGGGTGCGGACGGTCACGCCTTCGCCCTCGATGCCGCCCCACAAAATGCCACCGAGATTGGTTACTTTCAGGCGGCCATTACTTTTTATTTCTTTCACCATCAGGCCGAGTGTATCCAGGTGGGCGGTCAGGCCGATGGGGTCGGCGCTGGATTGACCCTGCCACTTAAGCAGTAATGTGCCTTTAGGCGTTACGCTGAGGTCTAAATCTGGGACGTTTAGTGCGGCGAATGCCTGCCGGGTATATTCGATAGCTTCTACATGATAACCTGTTGGACTAGGCGTATTGAGCAAGCCGGTTAAAAACTCAACCTGCGCGGTGATGTCTATATTCAAATCCGTCATGACGAGTCCTCTCGGGGCTGGACGTACTTATGTTAGAATAGGCACTATACCTGCACAACATGATAGGATGATTTATGACCCTAATCAACATCCGCCCGGCCACAATGGACGATGTACAGCATATTGTGGCGCTGTTCTGCCGCCGTGTAGAAGCGTGGCAGAAGGTCGGTGCTGATGGCCGTGCAGAAGCGGCGGACTATCGCACGCTGACATTATACGAGCGTTGGCTACATGGCACACCCACCCATGCAGGCGCATGGATGAGTGTTGAGACAGGCGCATTACTGCTCAGTTACCTGATTCTGCATCACTGTATTGCTTTAGTTGCGGAGCAAGACGGCGCAATAGTCGGCTATGTAGAGGCCTATCCCGGCGACGAGCCAAAGCCACACGGCAAAAATGTGCATATTCTGCACCTGATGGCGACTGAAGCGTATGAAGATGACGTGCGCTTGGCATTGCTGAAAGGACTAAAGCCACAGACAGAATCGCGCCGTCTTGCGGTAACGCTTTCCAGCTATGATCAAAGCGGCAAGGCGTTTTATCAATCCGCAGGCTTTACGCCGCTTGCCACAGTGGAGCAATATACACTGATTGCACAGAGTGGACGTGGCTTTTATCAGGCAACGGAGCATCTTAACCCGGTGGTGAGCCAGATTAACGGATGGTCGATGCCTGTAGGCCGCATCCAGAGTGCGGCTACCCATTGGCACATGCTGTGGCCGGGTATTTGGGATGCTGTTGGGGCTATTCGCGCTCATCGCGCCCACCGTCTTCATATTTCAGCATCCGGCCACGATGCGTTTGTGTGCATCCGACGTGGATTGTTCCAAGACCGCACGGCGGATGTCTTCTGCTGGTCGGCCAAGCCGTTGACTTCACAATTGCTGGTTGCCATCCGCGACTGGACATACCGCGAAGGCTACCGCACGCTGGTATTGGCTGTTGCGCCGGAGACCGCGAAAGTCTTTGTAGCGGAAGCAGAGACCACACCCTATAAGTTCGACATCTACGCGCTATAAACCTTTAGCTGATTAAGGAGATGATGCCCTATGCCCATTTACGAACCCGACCATGTTGAGTATTCCATCACAGATGGCATGATACGTATTGCACTGGATGAGGGCGGGTATCTGCCTGCATATTGGGCGCATCCCACGCTCGGCACGAAGTTTCCTGGCATTGTGTTGGTGCATGATTGGTGGGGGATGACAAATATTGTCCGCCGGATGGCGAACCTGCTGGCACAGATGGGGCATTATGTCATCGCGCCGGATTTGTTCGCCGGGGAAGTCGCGCAGACACCCCAGCAAGCGATGGCACTCTTAGAGCAGACTAAAGACAAAAACTATGCTCAGGTGAGCCATGCGCTTAAGGCGCTGGAAAATCACCATCACTGTAACAAGACTGTCGCCGCCGTTGGCATTGGCATGGGCGGGAGCCTGGCATTTGAGGCCGCAATCCGCCGCATCGATTTAGAGGCGGCAGTCGCTTTTTCGGGGTTTCCGCACCGCTTTATCGGCCAATTTGCGAAGGCGAATACGCCTATCTGCGCGTTTTATGGGGAACAAGAGCCGCACATCAAGCCGGAAGTTATCCAGAAGATGCGGGACGAAATGCTTAAGTCGAATCACGGTACAGACCATGAGATTCATATTGTGCCACAAATCGGGCATGATTTCTTCACGGAGGATTTACCGCCGCATCTGCGTCAGATTAGCCGCACTGTGCTTAAGACCATGCTCGACTTTTTAGACAAATATCTGAAGTCTCCCGGTAAACGTGGCGATAGGCATGTATTTTAGCCTGGATTGTACAATGACACTTGTACAGCCCATGACATTACACCACAGGCTTAATCCGCCGGAAGAGCAGATGCGGCATAGAAATTCCGAGTGCGATTGCGCCTAAAATGAGACTTGTTCGCACAAGGTTGACCATCGCGCCGACCAATATAACGCCGCCCTCTGCCGGGCTAACCTGCGTAAGCTGGATAAATCCCGCCATAGCTTGATAGGCAAAGATGCCGGGAACCATCGGGATCGCACCAGTCACGGCAAATACCAGCGACGGCGCACGCAATCGTCGTGCCAGCCAGATGCTTAAAAATCCGACGACTGTCGCGCCGACCAGTGTCCCCGCTTCGATGGACAGGCCGAAGGTCATCACCAGTCCCTGCCGGGTCGCGTGTCCCATCGCGCCAGTCAACATACAACCAACCAATGCCCGGCGTGGCACGTTGAATAAACACGCGAAACCTACCGCCGCCACTGCCGACCACAGCGCATCTTCCAGTAATAATATCATCATAAGCTGACTCCGATGAGGCGTATGGCCGCCGTCAGGCCGATGGCGATGCCGAGCGATACAACCAGGCCGAAGACCCCCCGCGCAATGCCCATGAGGATGCTACCGTGCAGAATGTCCTCCACAGAGGTGATAAGCGGAACGCCAGGAACAAGCAACAGAACAGCCGCCGCCAGCCCTAAATCTGGCCGTGTGCCGACGTTATAGCGCACAGCTAGCCCGGCGATGCTCCCGGCGATAAAGGCCGTAATGACGACCACGATAAAGTGATTAAGGTGGTGCTTGCTCAGTTCCTGCCGGATGAACATGGCACAGGCCGCCGCGCAAAACGTGACCGCCATTACAGGCAAATCCGCGCCGAATAAACGGCTAAAAGCGGCGCACGCCAGCCCCACCAGCCCGATAATAAGCCAGCGACTATAAAGTGGGGGTTCTTCCGAGATGCGTTTAAGCTCCGCCCGCAGGATGTGACGGTCAATCTGTGCGTGGTCTACACGATGACTGAGGTTGTTCACCTGGTCAATCACGCTGAAGTTAACCGCCAGCCGCACCACACGTCGCGCTTTCGTGCGGAATTCATCGCCGCTTGTGGTCGTGATGAGCAGGCCATCCGGCGATACAATCACGTCCATCCAGTCACAGCCTAAGCCCGTGCCGATGTGATGCACAGTTTCTTCAATGCGGGATGTTTCCGCGCCGTATTGCAATAACAATTGCCCCGTCCACAGCGATAGGTCGATGACATCGCGTAGTTCTTCGTAAGGCAGAGGTGTTTTAACAGGTTGTTGTATGGTTTGCATGGGACGCACTCATTAAACAAAAAAACCCCACACAAATTTGTGCGGGGCTTGCTCCACAGCCTGGACTCGAACCAGGAACCCATCGGTTAACAGCCGATTGCTCTGCCATTGAGCTACTGTGGAATGTAAAGCATGTAACATGGCGTATCCTAACAAACTGACCTGGCAATGTCAAGAGGGCTTTCCGCCTAAAGGTGGATTTGCTACACTTAACGTCTAATTGCCAAAGGGGATGCTATGACCGCAGAAGTGACTGTCCGCAAGGTGGCGGACAAACGCGATTTTGAGGCTTTCTTTCGCTTTCCATGGGCGCTTTATCAGGATGACCCCCACTGGACGCCTGTACTACTTTCTATGCGGCGGGAATTGCTGGATAAGGATAAAAACCCCGCATGGGAATATTTAGAGGGGGATTACTTTGTGGCATGGCGGGGGGCGGAACCAGTCGGCACGATTGCGGCATTTGTGAACCATCGCCATAATGAATTTCATAGGGAACACATCGCATGGTTTGGGTTTTTTGAGGTCTACGACGATGAGCAGGCCGCCCATGCCTTGCTACAAACTGCGGTAAATTGGGCGCGTGAGCGCGGCTATAAGGCGTTGCGCGGCCCGCAGAGCTTCACTACCCATGAGGAATGCGGTCTGCTGATAGCAGGCTTTGAGCGCCCTGTGATGCTGATGCCGTACAACCCGCCATATTATCAAACGTTGATAGAGCAATTTGACGGATTTAACAAGGTGATGGATACTTTTAGCTACTATCTCAACGCGGAGCGTGACCAACTCGACAACACCAAGCAGGAGCGCGTCAAGAAGGTGATTGCTCGCGTTAAGCGCCAATACAACGTGACTTTGCGCGTGGGGTCATGCAAGACAGCGCGGCAAGACTTCCAGACATTTAAGCGACTGTACAACGAAGCGTGGGAAAACAACTGGGGGTTCACGCCCATGACAGAGCGCGAACTCGACGCACTGGTGAATAGCCTATCTCAATTTTATGATCCCTCGTTGGCGTGTTTTGTGGAAGTAGACGGCCAGGCGGTGGGCTTTGCGCTGGCCGTCCCGGATTTTAACAAAGTGCTGAAGATGGCCTATGCGCGTCCCGGAACGCCGGAATTATGGACGCTCCTGAAGGCGTTGTGGCATTGGAAGCTCCGCCCGAAGTTGGACGGGATGCGCCTGCCTCTGATGGGGATGAAGGCGGAATATCGCAACAAGGGGTTAGATATTCTGCTCCATGACTACATCTATAACAGGCTTGTTTCTCCGCATACGCCGTACCAACATCTGGATTGCGGTTGGGTGTTGGAGGTCAACCAGACGCTCATCAGCATTGTGAAGCAAATCGGCATGACACAGTACCGCATTTACCGCTTTTATCAGGTGGATTTGGGTTAGTTACTGCTCAACTGGTCAATCACGGATTGCGTCGCGTCGGTAGCGGTGCTTTCACCCATAAGCACACTCATCAATGCGGCCTGCATTGTGCGCCCGGACGTGCTGGTAAATGGCTCTGGTAGGGTGATGATGGCTCGGCTCAAAATGGAGTCGAACATATCTACCGGCACGACATTACGATCTAAGGTTTGTAACGCGCTTTGGAGTGAGGGCAACGTCTGGCTTATCTGCGCGAACTCCGCTTGGCGGGTGCTGTCCATCATCCAATTTAAAAAGCGCCCGGATAACGCCTGACGGTCGGTATTCGCAGTTGTGACCACCCACAGCCACCCGTTGACGATTCCTGTATCCTGCCCGCTTAAGGTCGGGATAGAGGTTGCTACAAGGTTGCGGCCACTGTATCTCTCGCTTAAAAACAGGTTGGATGACACCAAAGCGCCATCAAACGCACCCCCGTTTAAGATAAGTGCGGTGTAATCGTTGACACTGCCATATTCCAGCGATGCCGGGTCGATGAGTTCCTGGTTATACGCGGTTTCGTAAAAGGCCAGCACCGCCGCTAATGCTTCAATATCAAGTGGCAAGGTGCCACGCTCGCTATCTGGCAACACGCCACTGGCATTGATGTATTGTGCATAAAACGTCAGGTTTAACCCGTTCGGACGGCGGGTTGGCATCATCCATTGAATATCAGCATTTAAAAACCCGGCGAATGAGGTATCAAAAGAGTCATCCAGCATGGCGAGTGCTTCTGCTGTGTAAGCCATATGTTGCACGTCAACGACGTAAGGCAAGCCGTATAAAGTATCGTTCACCTGACCAAGCCGCAACACAGACGGGTATAAATCTCCGATAATGGTTGCACTCATCAGCCCATCAAGCGGATAGATAAGCCCGGCATCCACGGCGGCAATCAAATCATTGCGGCGAATAAGCGTAATATCCGGCAATGCGCCGGGCGCGACGCCACTTGCAGAACGCAAAGTAGGCATGATTCCGCCCAGATCGTTGCCATAACGCTTGATGCGAAAGTCGAGTTCAATCGTATCTTCTTCGGATAATACAAAAGCGTTAAGCTGTTCGTTGAGTACATCGTTGATGTCGGCTTGCTCGATGGAGGTCAGGGTGTCCGGCCACCATAAAGCGAGTGTCTGTGCTTCTGTGGTCGGCGCTTCACCCGTAGAAGGGGAAGCCGTGAGCGAAATGGGCGGGATGGGGGTGGCTGTGGTAGCGGGTGCAGTAGCAGATTGTGATTCCTGCGTGGCGGTGTCATTCCCGACACAACTGGTTAATATCAGCAAAATCGACACAATGCTTATAAACAAGCGCATCACGGGTTAATCTCCAATAGCGTTTTGAACCCAGCGCCCGGTTGGGATTTTTTCTCCCACACGGATGGCAACCGCGACCCGGTTCTCTTTGGGCGGGATGGGGCAGTCGTAACGGCTATTGTACACACAGAAGGGATTATAAGCCCGGTTGAAATCTACATGGAAGGTGGTAGGGTTTATGGCTTCAGCGTCGATGTAACGTCCCCCTGCATAAGTCTCTGTTCCGGCATTGGCATCCACAAATGGGATAAAAAACCCGTGTGGTGTGTCATATATAGTGAGTCGGATAAGTTGCCCAGCGATGGAGACTTCAAACGTGCCGTAGCGCCCATAATTGCGAATGGTGTTTTGTGTGGTGAAAATCTGCGCCATGTCAGCATCTTTAGCAAGTTGCACCGTTACGGTGAAGTCCATGTTCGCGTCATAATCGTAATAACTTAGCCCATCGAAGTGTGGTTTTTGGGCATCGGTCAGTGGGGACTGTGGGCTGTGCTTAAAATGTTCGTTGCGCTCTTCACGCCACCTCAAGGTGTCTGCTTGGCTCATACCTTTAGCTTGGCCTTCTCTTCATGAAGTGTATCAATTAATGCTTGTGGGCTATCAACAAATGTCAGGTAATCCCAGATGATGGGCTTAAGATAAGGGGTATGGCGCATGGGTTCCAGCATCTTAGACCAGTAATCGCCGTAGCAGATGATAGGGCGCTGTGGAATATCCCCCACGCGGATGAATTCCCAACTGGTAATCAATTCGTGCAGAGTCCCTAATCCGCCAGGCATACACACATAGGCATCCGCGCCCAACACGAGATGTAACAGGCGTTCGCGCAGGGTAATATAGCGGATTTCCTGGCTGACCCATGCGTTAATCTGTGTGCCGTCACCGCGCCCTTTGTCGAAGACATCGGTCGTCACGCCGATGACACGCCCACCGACTTCCGCCGCTCCTTTGCTGGCAGCCTCCATGATGCCGGCATAGCCGCCCGTCATCACCGTGAATCCTGCTTGGGCTAGGGCCTGCCCAACTTCGTAAGCTGCGATGTAGTCGGCTTCTTCCGGTTGAGACATCGAGCTACCGTATACGGCGATTTTCTTCATATTATGCTCTCATTCGCTAGACTGTCTTTGTGTTTTTTGCCTTGTTACGAAAAAGCCTGCTCAAGCTTCAGCAGGCTTTTTATGGTGCGGAGAGGGTGGGATTCGAACCCACGGTACCCTTGCGGATACAACTGTTTTCGAGACAGTCCCAATCGTCCACTCTGGCACCTCTCCGTGAATGGGTGATAATGCAAACAGTTTACAGCAAAAAGCGCGGCAGATAAAGTCTTTTGTTATCCTGTGTTTTAATTGCGGATAAGCCGCTTGTCCGATAAGCTATACACAAACAAATGCGGTAAAAAACCAGCGAACACAGCACAAGAGAGGGGTTTGCGATGAGCGAGTTTTTTGACCTTATCGGACGCATTGTAGCCGCGCCGTTCATCTGTATGGGGTGGTTATTGGTGGCGTTCCTGGCGGGTGGGTTAGCCCGGTATTTTATGCGCTCGGATGATTTTCCATTCTGGAATGATATTTTGCTAGGGGGTGCGGGGGCACTGTTGGGCGGTTATATCAGTGGCTCAATCCTGCAATTTGACCCGCAGACTACCGGGCTTTTACTTGTCATTGTGAATTTATTGGTGGCGACCGTCACGGCTATGATACTCATTTACATCGGGCATCGTGTGTTTGGCAAGCCAACTCGTCGCAAGCGCCGCTAATTTTCATCTGTGCGTAACTGGCGGAAGAAGTCTTCCAGCAATGCGGCGGATTCTTCCGCTAACAGGCCTAAATCCACGTCAACGCGGTGGTTAAGCTGAGGATGACGCAGGACATCTAAAATGCTCCCAGCACATCCCGCTTTGGGGTCTAGCGCGGCGTATACCAGGCGGGGTAAGCGAGCGAGTACCATCGCGCCGGCACACATGCAACACGGCTCTAGTGTGCAATACAAGGTCGCGCCATCCAGTCGCCAGCGCTTAAGGTGTTGCGCGGCCTGCCGGAGTGCGATAACTTCCGCATGGGCGGTGGGGTCGTGGTTGGCCTCGCGTAAATTATGCCCGCGCCCGATGATTTGCCCATCACTGACGACGACTGCTCCAATCGGTACATCCCCTGTGTGGAGTGCTAACCGTGCCTCTGCCAGTGCTTCTCGCATCCAGTAGGCGTCATTCATCAAAACAGGCTCAACTGCTCCGGCGTGTCATCGTCATCATCGGTTTGTATAGGCTGGCCGTCTGCATCGTGCGGAATCATGTCGATGTTCACGCAGGATGGACACTGACATTCCGCCGGGTGGCTTGCGGCTTGTGGTTCTGGTTGCATGGCTTGTAGCAGGCTTAAGTTCGGCTTAAAGTCCGGGTTGTTATCTTCCGTACGCATCGTGGCTTCGATATAGAGTTGGTTTAGCTCCGCTTCTGTAAAACCAACCATATGCAGGACTTCCGTCAGGGTGGGTTTTGTCACAGTATCATTGTGGCGGATGACATGCTGGTAATGCACCCGCATACACCGCCGCCATTCATCGCTAAAAACAGACATCGCTTATTCTTCCGTTAACTTCTTTTCTATCACTTGCTGGTCAATCAACACTCGTAAGATGTCTTGACCATAAGTATTAAACTTCCACGCGCCAATGCTTTTGACACCGCGCAAACCTTCCAGCGTTGTTGGTGCTTGGTTGGCAATATCCCACAGCGCCTGTTTAGATATGATAACATCGGAATCCACGCCGCGCTGTAGGGCGCGTTCTTTGCGCCATAGGTGGAGCGCGGTGTAACGCTCCGCCGTGAGCGGGTCTGGTGTTTCCGGGCGGGGGGGAAGGGGTAAATCCTTTGCCTGTTGCCCGCGCCGTACAGCCTTGAGGAGCTTTTCGCCGTAACGCCGACCTTGCCGGGCGGAAATGCCGCGAATCCGCTTAAGTTCGCTGATGTTCTGCGGGGCATAGCGGGCGATGTCTACAAGGGTATTGTTTGTCATCACTTTATAAGGCGGAATGTCGCGCTGTTGCGCGATGTCTTCTCGCAGTTGGACTAACTCCCGCAGGATGAGCAATTCGCTACGGTTAAGCATGTTGGGTCTGCCGATGTGCCAGAACGACTCTGTATCAAACAGCCGCTTAACCGCCGCTGGGACGTTGCATAATTCGTCAAAGGCTTCCTGTGCTTCTTCCGCATAGCCTTTTTCAAGGAGCATCGCCTTTAAGATGTCGCGCAACATGGGCAAATAATGCGTGTCCATCTGCGCGTAGCGTAAGCTGGCAGTTGGTAGGGGGCGCTTGCCCCAGTCATCACGCTGATGGCTTTTATCCAACCGGATGCCAGTGTATTCCTGCAACAGAGGCCCTAAGCCAAACGCAGTGATGCCACACACGCGCGCCGCCATCATCGTGTCGAATATATTGCGGAACACGAAATCGTAGTCGCGCTTTAAGCACATCAGGTCATACTCCGCCGCATGGAAGACTTTCTCGATTTTCTCATCCCCGAAGATGACGCCTAACGGCTGTACATCAACCGCAAGCGGGTCAATGATGTAATCTGCCTGCCGTGTAGACACTTGAATCAAACAAACCTGTTCACGATAGGCGTGCATACTGTTGGATTCAGTATCGAAGGCAACCAAAGATTCATTCTGCAATTTGGTAATCAAGCCATCAAGTGCGGCGGGTGTGGCGATGATGTCTGCCGGTGGTAGTTTTGGTTGGGGCATGTTATCTTATGACCATCTTGACTTGTATACCTGATTTTTAACAAGGATGCGATGGCTGTCAATACACATCATTTGCTCTTTGCACGGACTTACTTCCATTTTGACACCCCTGTTCCTTTGTGATATATTTTACATGTCTTGATGGCTTGTCCATCAAGTACTTTAGTAATAACCCTACTATTTGCCGTTATTAAGTAGATAGAAGTAGCCTTAACTAACTTTCTGGAGGGCTAGATGGCGACAGCCACTAAACAACAAAGCGCCATTGTAGAACGAGCGCAGAAACAACAGATCGCGGTAGAAGTCGCTGGGCCAAACCGCCGCGAGTTTCTGTATTATATTTGGGGAGCATCTTTGCTGATGTTCCTGGGACAGACGACGGCGGTGATCGTCTGGTTTGCCTTGCCACGCTTCCGGGAAGGTGAATTCGGCGGTACATTCACATTTTTAGGTGATGTTGTGCCAGCACCCGGTACTGCCCCGTTGGAAATCCCGCAAGGCCGGATTTGGCTCTCTAATACGGGGGAAGGCTTCCTGGCGTTGTATGCTGTTTGTACGCACTTGGGGTGCTTGCCGGGGTGGAACGTGGAAAACTTCCGCTTTGAATGTCCGTGTCACGGTTCGCGCTTCGAGCTAAACGGTGGTTACATCACCGGGCCAGCGCCGCGTGGCCTGGATCGCTACAGCACCACGATCATCTTTACTGATGGCACGAGTGCAACATCCTCTGATGGGCAACCCATCCCCCTGCAAGGGCGGGAGATTGCAGAAGTCCGTGTAGATACTGGCGCTCGTGTTAACGGGCCGCCAATTGGTTCTTAATTGGGTCGTTAGTGAGAAATTGGTTTTGAGGGCTTAGAGGAGAAACCGTATGTCGATTATTCCAGTCCCCCCGTTTCTGGAGGACATCCGGCGCAAAGGTCTAAAGCGTGCGACGTTTGAAGCAGTAGATAACGTCGTGGAGCGCGTGACTGCCGGTATGAACATCCAAGATATTCGCGAGGCGTTGCGCGGCGAAGCGCCCAGCCGTCGCCCCAACCCGCGTTTGCAACCCCATGCCGATGGCTTCTGGTTGCACATGCGCCCGAGTTACTTCCACCGAGATATGACCGGGCTTTACCCCACCTTTCGCTTAGGCTGGCTTTCTACTTATTTCGTCTTTTTTGAAACACTGACCGGCATGTTCCTCATGATTTGGTACACCCCGTCCCCGGACGTGGCTTATGCCAACATGATTGGCATCCTCAGCAATGTGCCAATGGGACAATTGATGCGTGACCTGCACCGCCTGGGTGCGGAAGCCATGGTGTTGATTGTTGTGTTGCACATGCTCCGAACGTTCTTTACAGGCAGTTATAAAAAACCGAGACAGTTCACATGGTTTACCGGGATGATTTTGCTCATCGCCACCGGTTTCTTGAGCTTTAGCGGCTATCTGCTCCCATGGGATCAATTGGCGCTGTGGGCGGTAACGATTGGTGCATCCATGATTGAAGCTGCACCGCCGGAAGTCGTCGGGGAAAACCTGAACCTCCTCCTGCGTGGTGGCCCGGACATCGGCGCGAACGGTCTGTTACGTTTCTATCTGTTACACGTTTTGGCCGTGCCTGCCGTGTTGTTCATCTTCACGGGCGTTCATTACTACAAAGTTATCATTCACGGGCACAGCTTGCCGCCGCAAAAAGAGAACATCGGCGAAGATACCGCCAAGCGCGTGCCGCTTGACAAGCGCGTTTACTTCATCCCGGATGCCATGACCAGCGAAATTATGTGGATTGGCGTCACGACGTTTATCCTTGTTTTGCTGTGTGTATGGTTCTTCCATGCGCCGCTAGAAGCACATGCCGACCCGCAAGTCACACCGATAGGCACGACCGCGCCTTGGTACTTCCTGTGGATTCAGGGTGCGCTGAAGCTAGGTGATAAAGTGCTGTGGGGCATCATCTTCCCGACCATCGTCCTGGTTGTGTTCATGATTATTCCGTACATCGACGCGAACCCCAGCCGCCGCTTTGCTGACCGCCGTTTTGCCATTAGCGCCATGTTTGCTGTGATGTCTGTCATGACGATCCTCAGCTATATGGGGCTGGCGGAATACGGTGTGGCTTCCTCCCCAGACGAGGAAATTTTCTTTGAGCTAACGCACGAACCCGCGCATAATAAGATGGGTATTCTGCTTCCCGTTCCATTTGACGAACTTGCGCCCGGCATGTATACCACCTGCCAGTTCCAGGAATGTGCTGTGGCAGATGGCGCACAAGGTGCGGAGGCTATCGCTATCCTCAACGCTAATGTACAGGACAGTGCCTTAGGGCGTAGTATTTTAGCGACCATGAGTGGGACGCATAACCCCGTCACCGCCCAGATGACCGCGCCGCGCTTCCGCCCGGTGCCCGCTTCATCCCCACAACTGGAAAGCGTCATGGCAGAATTCGCGCATCTGGTTGTGGACGCACAAAATGAATTGCGTAACGGATGGGGGGCTGTGGTCATCACAGAAGCTCAGAACAACCTACGCCGTGTTGACGTGCTCATTATGTTCCAGGCGACGGCTGAAGGTGAAGATGGCGAGACTGTCTTCGTGACGAACGAAGCAGGCGAACCGTCCTATGTGGTGCGGGAGTATCACCTGTTCATCCATCAGGATGCGGCTTACTTCCAGTAAGAATGACTTTATGCTGGCCCCGTGAGGTGTGCGGGGCCGCTGTTTATTCAATCAATGAACACCTTTAGAGGGAAAATTACATGCTACAACGGATGCTGATTGATAAGATGGAGAACCGCATCCTCGTGGGCATCGTGTCGTTTGTCGGCATTATGGTGCTTGTGGGGTGGGTGGCCATCAACGAAAATGCGCGTATGCGGGCTTTCGATGAAATGTTCTTGGCCCGCTCCATAGAGCGTGGTGCGGAGCAATTCGCCGCTAACTGCTCCACCTGTCATGGGAATGATGGGCGTGGCATCGGCGGGCGTGGCCCGGCATTGAATAGCCCGCACTTCTTCGGTCATGACTACTTCGCGGCTGTGACAAACCAGACTACCGCGCTCCAGAACGAAGAAAATGCGCTGAATAACGAATTAGACACCCTGCGCGAAGAATTGGTCTCTGGTAATGTAAATGATGAGCGGCGTGCGGAAATCTTAGAGCGCCGCGATGCCATCAGCGACCGCATCACGGGCGAGGGCGGCATCCGCGAACAGTTGGAAGACCTGCAGGCGCAAATGATTGTGATTGCCGACCAGCTATTGCCCGCCGCCGATAACGGCTATCCGGTAGACATCAACGCGAACGGTGAAGTGGTGTACACGAGCGACCGCTTGGCTCAGGTTAACTGGTCGGGTACGCTATACGACTTCGTTTTCACGACGTTGGTGCATGGTCGCCCAACCAGCATCAGCTACTGGGGCAGTCCTGGTAACGAGGTTCAGATGGTGTCCTGGTCACAACGTACAGGCGGCCCCCTGCGCGATGACCAAATCGACGACTTAACAAACTTCATCCTCAACTGGGATAAGGGCAATAACTGGACGATTGAAGACGCGCTCGCTGTGCGGCAATATGCTATTGTGCCGGGTATCGGGGGCACGGCGGAAGTTGTCGGCGAACCGGCTGGTACGAATGTCGCCGCTATTCTGCAACAAATCGCCGACGAAGGCATCACCGGTGATGCACTACGCGGTGAAGCCATTTATAACAACCGTCAGACCAGCCAACTGGGTGCGCGTCTGGGTTGCTCTGGCTGTCATGCGGGGGGTGTGGCAGGCCCGGCAACAGATGCAACATGGGACAACACACTCAACCTGCGCTTGAACGACCCGGATTTAGCGGGCTACACGGCGGAAGAATACATTGTGGAAAGTATCGTCCTCCCGCAGGAATATATTGTGGATGGATGGGGCGCGAACATGCCCGGCGGCTTCGGCCAGAGCATGAGCGTTCAGGACATTGCAGATGTCATCCTGTACCTGCGTTCTTACAGCGATGCTGACCATAGTGATAATATTGTCCAACCGGGAGAACCCGGCATGGATGAAGATGCAGATGAAGATTCAGGCGACGGCGACGAAGCCTGACCCGGACAACATCAAAGCAAACAACAAGCCCCTGTCAGTCTCATCCGGCGGGGGCTTTTATTTTATATCAAAATAAAAACATTGGACTTGTTAGAGAATGAGAGTAACCTCATGCGGTGGATGATTATTCTTATTGTAATGGGCGTGGCGGGATTATCCGGCGTGAGCTATCTATTGGCACAGAATATGCCCTTAGAAGATACGCTCACTTGCGACCCGGAGGAACTACTGACCGCCCAAGCGGAAACACAAACCCAGCTAGACGCTTTTGCACAGGACTTAGCACAAACACCTGATGATACGTTGGCGGCGCTCTACGACATCGGGGTACTGTACCAACGTTGGGCGCTGGATTGCGGCTACATCCCGGATGAAATCGGTGGGATGTTTGTTGGTGATGATGTTGACCAAATCCTGCGGGTGCTGGAAACAATCCGTCCTGATACGCTCAATGGGCAGTTGATTTATAACGACGTAGAAGCAGGTGCAGATGGCCGGACGCTAGGGTGCATCGTATGCCATGCTAACCCGGAATCCATTGGGCCGTCATTGGCGGGCACATGGACGCGCTGGGATGAAATCCACCGTAATGACCCGGCTTTAGCGGACTATACTTTTGAGCGCTATATTGTGGAGAGCATCGTCCGCCCCTATGACTACCATATGCCCGGTTACCCGGAATATATCATGCCGGACAACTACGGCGCACGCCTGAGTTACCAGAATATCGCGGACATTGTGGCCTATCTTTTTGGTCAGGATCAGTTCCTCCCTTAAAAGGCTTTAACCGGGCTGATGAACGCGGTAAAATGAAGTTACAACCTAAGGAGATAACATCATGCGAAAACTACTCATTCTTGCTATGTTTATGCTGATTGCTATGCCCATTTACGCCCAAGACGGCGATGATTCCCAATCTGACGAGACTACTATCTCTGCGGAAGCTGAGGAATTGCAACAAGCTATCGATGCGCTAACGTTAGAGGCGACATCAACGACCAGTGATGCCCCGCAAGGTGTGAACATCCTGTTTATGTTGGCAGGGGCGGCAGGTATTTTGGGCGTCGGCATGGCGATGATTGGCCGTAGCCGTGCTGAGTCCGCCAGATCGTGACAAAGTTCACAAAATCCGCTAGAATGTTAGTTGTAATGTAAAGTATTGGAGTGTTTTAAATGGCACAAGCGACTTGGGAAAAGCCCTTAAGCCCGGCAGGAAGCGCCACAAGCACTTCTTCCCAACAAAGTACAGGCCGCTGGAAGTTTTTGCTGGGTGGTGTGCTGATATTAGCCTCCGTAGTGATTTTGATTTTTGTCGGCACGACAGCTAATGTGCAGTCTTTTACCACAATCGATGAAATCGTCAACAATCCACAGGATTATGTCGGGCGCACGGTGCGTATTAGCGGCGCGGTGATAGGGGATACCATCCGCTATGATCGTGAGAACTTAGACATCGCTTTTACAATTTCACACATCCCGACGAATTTTAGTAATCTGGCGGAAGCACTGCACCAATCCGTGAATAACCCGCAACTGCCGAACCTGCAAATTGTCATCTATAACCAGGTGATGCCGGACTTATTAAGCCACGAAGCACAGGCGATTGTCACGGGCACGTTGGGCGAAGACGGCGTATTTTATGGCACGGAACTTCTGTTAAAGTGTCCTAGCCGCTTTGAAGATGGTGGCTCGCGGAACAACCTGGCGGAAGACCATCCTGGAATGCAGTTTTTAGGTGATGCAAGCTAGAATGCACCTGTTCTTCGTTTTACTAACGATGATTTTTTATGCGGGGGGAGCGTTGCCAGCATTGGCACAGATCGAACAAACGCCCCCACCGCCGGATAACACGCCTGTTTTAGTGACGGATGATGATGTAAACGCGGTTGCCCGGCGTCTATTCTGCCCGGTGTGCGAAAGCGAACCGTTGCACACCTGCTTAGCGCCGACGTGTTTTGAATGGCGCGCGGAAATCCGCCGTCAATTGCAGGCAGGGTTCACAGAGCCGGAAATCGTCGCTTATTTTGTAGCGGAAGGCGGCCAGCAAGTTGTCGGCATCCCACAGGATGACGGCCTGCGACTCCTGGCGATTGGTGTGCCTTTGCTGGCACTGGTGCTGGCGGCGTGGGTGGGGTTGGCGACCATTCGCCGATGGCGTGTTGTGCCCCAATCAAACGCCACCTTACCTGACCAAACGGGTGCGGATGATGATTACCGCGCCCAGCTAGAAGACGACCTGAGGACATAGCCTGCATGAGTATTCCCGGTTTAGTGATTGCGCTGTTTATCGCTTTCAGCTTTTTGCTGGTATTGGCCTTGCCGTTCATGGAGCGACCAGCCCATGCGGGCGCGGATGACAAAGCGGCCAACTTTGCCGATGTCGAGCGTCAACGGGAGCGCCTTAAGCTTTATTATGAGCGCGTTCTGCGTAACATCCACGACCTGGACGAAGACCACACCACCGGCAAATTGAACGACGTGGAATATCGTGCAGAGCGCGAGCGTTGGGTTAAGCGTGGGGTGGCCGCGTTAAAGGCGGTAGAGACTCTCGACGTACAAAACCTGATTGCCCCACCAACGGCGGATGTGGCCGCACTGGATGCGGCGATTGACCGTGCTTTAACGACTTCGGATATGATGAACGATACCCTCCAACCTGCGGATGTAACACTCAATGCCCAACAGACGGACTAACGCTAAAGGTTTTTATATGCTCGCTGTGCTGTGTGTGCTTTTGCTGGTCGCTTGTCAGGGGCTAGGTGGAGAGCCGCGCATTATTGCCACGATTCCGCCGCCAACAGCCACAGCCGAAGTGACAGAATCAATACCTGCGACGGCTACGCCCGCCGCGATTGCGATGGGAAATGTGGAAGCCGCCCAAGCCGGGCAGGAATCCGGCGGGCGTGTGGTGGGGCAGGTGATTAACCAAAGTGCTGATGCAGAACTCCCCATAGGCTTGGAAGTGGTGCTGGTGATCGTCACGACCACTCAAGAGCGACTGGTGCGAGAGACAACCACAGACGACACCGGACGGTTTGAATTTATTGATGTGCCATTTGTGGGTGGCTACCTCTATTTTACGGTGGTGGAATACGACGATGTGCCCTACATCAGCGAGACAGCCAGTGCCGCGCCGAGTATGTCTCAGTTGGATTTATCCCTGCTGATATTCGAGACAACCGATGATCGAAACGCGGCTGTCATCACCAGCATTTTATCTCAGGTGGATGCAGTGGGGGACTTTTTAGAATTTGCGGATACCATCAGCATTGTTAACCCCACTGACCGTACCTTGTTAACCGATTTGCGCGGCGGCACACAAAACCGCCGTTCTTCGCTGGCGTTTGATTTGCCTCCCGGCGCATTATTCATCGGCGTGCCGGGAGATTCTGCCGCGTTTTTTGACAGTGCCGCCAGCCGCGTTTACCTGACGAATCCGCTTTATGCCGGGCAGAATACGCAACTGACGATTCAGTATGTTGTGCCCTATCGCAACGCCGCTATCATCGAATTTCCTGTCGCATATGCTTTGAACGGCGCGATGGGCTTACTGGTGCAAAATCCAGCATTAACAATTACCGCAGAATGGATCATCACGGATGAACCGCGTGAAGTCGGCGGGCAGACTCTCCGTTTATTAGGCGGCCCGTTGACGCTCTCGGCAGGGGAACTCGTCCGCTATGATGTGAACGGCGCTTCTGTCGCTATCGGCACATCAGGTCAGGGGGACATCATTACGGCGGATACGTTGTTGCCACTTGTGTTGATTTTTGCTGTCATTCTCATCAGCGCGGTGGCAGGTGTGGCGGCTTCTGTACGGCGCGGGGCGGCTTCCGCAACGGATAACAAAGATGTCTTGATTAACAACCTGCTCCGGCAGATACAGCATCTTGACTCTCAACATGATTCTGGCGAGCTAAACCATGATGTATACCAGCGTCGCAAGGCGGATTTAATGGCGCGTTTGGCTGAGTTAAGAGACCCTGCGGAATGACGCCCGATACATCGTCACGTCCGTTAATCCATGCGATAGATGTTGTGAAGACCTACGGCCTTCTACCCGTGCTAAAGCAGGTTAATCTGGCTGTGCAACGCGGTGAATTCGTGGCATTGTTAGGGCCAAACGGTAGCGGAAAATCCACATTGTTACGCTTGTTGGCCGGGCTAGGGCGTGCCAATAGCGGAAGCATCACCATAGGGGGGTGGCAACTGCCCAAAGAAGCCGCCGCCGTGCGTGGGCAGATTGGCCTTGTCAGCCATAAATCCCTGCTCTATGAAAATTTGACCGCTTATGAAAATCTACGATTTTTTGCCGACCTCTACCGACTCCCAAATGGCGAGCCGCGCATTTGGGAGATGCTCACGCAGGTCGGGCTGAAGAAACGCGCTTATGATCTCGTCCGCACGTTCTCACGCGGGATGCTCCAACGCCTGACGATTGCGCGTGCTTTGCTCCATATGCCGGATGTACTGTTGCTGGATGAGCCGTATACCGGGCTTGACCAGGACGCCGCCGCCACGCTGGATAACCTGCTCCAGACCGCGCACAACGGCCAACGTGCCATCATCATGACAACCCACCAGCTAGACCGCGCCGCATTACTGGCCGGACGAATCGTGATTCTGTCGCGTGGCGGGATTGTGCTTGACGCACCGTGCGAATCCGTGCAGGATTTACCCGCCACTTATGCCCGCGTAACAGAAATGGCTACATCCCGATGAGCGCATTCTGGCAGACGGTCGCCGCCATCGTGCGAAAGGACTTACGCGGAGAATTGCGTAGTCGGGAGCTTGTCGGGAGCATGGGGTTATTTACGTTATTGAGCATCCTTGTATTCAGCTTTGCACTGGAACTCAACCGGGACGCCCGGCAGGAAGTCGTCAACGGGGTGCTGTGGGTAACGTTGGTCTTCGCCAGTATTTTAGGGCTAAATCGTGGTATGGCGCAGGAGCGCGAAGGCGGCAACATGGACGCCTTGATGATTGCGCCTGTCAGCCGTGCCGCCGTGTATACAGGCAAACTCATCGGTAATTTGCTGTTTACCCTGACTGTTGGCGTCGTGCTTTTACCCATTATGACCGTGTTATACGATGTGAACTTATTCCGCGTAGAACTGGTGCTGACGTTGACGTTCGGCGTGCTAGGGCTTGCCGCGATTGGCACATTACTGGCGGCGATGACCGTGCAGACCCGCGCCCGCGAGACTTTACTCCCGATTGTGCTATTGCCTGCCGCGTTGCCCATCGTGCTGATTGTCGTCCGCGCCACCGATGGCTTGCTGTTGGGCGACGCCATCGGTGCGTGGTTTATCGCGCTCATCGTCATTGACGTGATTTATGTGACACTAGGCGCAGTGTTGTTTGAATACACAACAGAGGATTAAAACACCCAATCCTTTAATATTCCTGCCATCAGTGTGGCGCGTTGGGGCAGGCTGTTAATCACCACATGCTCGTGGAGCGCGTGCAGGCCATCGCCTTGTGGCCCTAGCCCGTCCAGCGTAGCGATGCCTAAGCTAGCGGTGAGGTTGCCATCGCTCCCGCCTCCGCTTCCGTCCTCACGCACGGTCAGCCCATGACGCTCGCCAATCTCTTTGGTTTGTGCAAAGGTGGCCTTCATCTGGTCGTTATGTTCCATCGGCCCGCGCTGATGCACCACCTCGAGTTGAAGCTTTGCACCCGGATTCAGGGGTTCAAGCGCCTCAAGCGCGGTCTGGATGCGTGTCATCTCCATCATGGTTAAAAAGCGTGTATCAATGGTGGCGCTGGCCGCCGCCGGGATGACGTTCATCGCGCTTCCCCCTTGCGCCATCGTCACACTAACGGATGTGCCACGCTTAAGGTCATTGAGTTTGTTAATCTGCATAATCTGTTGGGCAAGCTCCACGACGGCGTTAATGCCTTGCTCCGGTGCGTTGCCAGCATGGGAAGGGCGGCCTTCCACATGCAGTTTGTAGGTAGCGATGCCCTTGCGCCACGTCTTGAGCGCACCCTCTTTTGTGCCCGGTTCCATTACCAGTACCAAGCCTGCCTGCTGACCAATTGATTCAATCAAAGGGATAGAGTATTTACTGCCAATCTCTTCATCGCTGGTCATCAATACCCAGATGGGACGCTCCGGCAGTTCACTGCGTTCCACCAACCCGCGTAAGGCGGTTAAAACAATCGTGACTCCGCCCTTCATATCCACCGCACCCGGCCCAAACAACCGGCCTTCGTCGTCAATATGGATGGGACGCTCCGCCAATGTGCCAAGCGGCCACACGGTATCAATATGGATGAGGAACATAATCGGTTTGCCCGGTGCGTCTTCGTGCCATTTGGCAAGGAGCATGTCGCCTACTTCCGCCTGGGCGTAGCGCGTCACGGAGGAAGCACCCATGCCTCGAAATTGCCCCTCCATGAATGCGCCTAATAAGTCTACGTGGTCTTTTTGCAGGGTGGGTGTTTCGTAGTGGATGAGTTCCGTCAGCAAATCGACCATCACTTGCTTCTGTTCTGTAAAGTAATGCAATAAATCGGACATATCTTCCTCGTCATGTAATGCCGCATGGTATGGACGGCAAAAAATAATCTGTGGTTGGTTAATCTAGTTTAAGAGAGTTTAAACAGGCGGCTAACGTCCGTCAAGCAGAGTTTAAGACCATGTGACGAAAGGCATGGGGAATTTAATACGAATAGCAAGTTTTTAGAAAGGGCATACATCCCGTGCAGTGTACTGTGGGTTGCGGCTACCATAACGGTTGAGGTAATTTACTGCTTCGCTCAGGTCGCCTTCCAGCACTTCACGCACGGACGCACACGCAATCCGCACATCTGCCGTTGTGACGTAGACATCCCAAAAAGCCTGCGCCACAGCCACATAAATCGGCGGTGCTTGGCCTTCTTCTACGCCTGCGATGATGCGATCATAGATTAGCGTGGAGTCCATCTGGTTTTCCGCAGACCGTGCCAGCAACAGCCGATACAGGATGTAACTTTCCAGGATAGGTGCTTCATTACGAAGCCATACTCGTAGATCATCGTCGGTCAAGGCGCGTTGATACAGCCGAATCGCATCATCAAAACGGTTAGCGACTAAATAGCGGTCGCCTTCATGGATAACTTGAATCTGATACCGTAGCGGTTCCGGCTGGACGATAGAAAGCACATATTCCGTGCCATCCCAATCATAAATTTTGACCCCCGTCCGCAACGGCCCCGTGTTGATGTCGCCCACAGATTCCAGCCGGACGACAATCTCAAGAATCTGGTCATCATCTGTATCCAGCAATTCGGGCAAGGTGTCGCTGAGGATACCGCCGCTAATCAAACCAACGAAGCGCCGCAGGTTCGCTTGCCATGCAACCGCTTGTGTACGGTAGTCGCATCGGTCTTCTTCACATGGACGTAAGGCGAAAATCACATCGGCTGTACCGTTTTGGTTGATGTCCTGCACAGCGATAAGTTGCGGCGGTATCGGCGTGGCGTTGGGGGCACGAGTGGCGTTTTCCGCCCGGTAACGCTCCACATAGCGCCCGCTATCACAACCTATGATGAGCAATTTAGCACTTTCTTCGTCCGCATAGCCGATAATCACTTCCGGCTGGCCTGCGCCCGTCAAGTCCACATCAGCGCGGATGAAGCCCGTATCACCCAGTACGTCCCATTCATCCCGGAGCGCGGTCTGTAGCGCGGTGATGCTCCCGCCGTCGCTTAAATATTGCAGGATAATATCGCTCGTTTCAGCTTCATTTTCTGGCTTGGCGGCCAGTTCTACCGCTTCGGATGCAGGCGGGCATATCTCGGTGGCAGGGGTAGCGGTGGGTGCGGCCAACGCCACCGGGATCAAGCCTTGCCGGGCTGACGCCGTAGGCAGATAACCACTGAGTGCGCTACCCGGCGTAACCGTCGGGAATGGGATAATGGTTATGCGTGGTGGCGCGGCCTGTCCTTCCGGTTGGCAGGCCGCCAAAATCACCAGACAGCCCAACAGGGCGCTTACGATTGCGGTTGCTGTGAATAAGCGATGCACGTTTATTCTGCCTCTAATTGCTCGATGAGTTCTAAATCCTTCTGTGCATTACGATAGCGCAGATAGATGCTGAAAAGCAACAGCAGGATAATACCCATTGTTGCGGCTAGTCCTAACCACAGGAAGCCTGTGTTCTGCGGGGTGACGAAGAAGCCGAAAATAATGGTATACATCGCCCGGTTCACAGTGTCGATTGCGCCGCCTTCCCCGCGCTGAATCACCGCGTAAATGCTCCCGGCACGGTCTTGGTGTAATGTGATGATTTGCTCACCATCTACCACGAAGATATTCCGTTGCCATGTGGTTGCACCATAGCTGATGGTTTGGCTCTCCTGCGGCGTGCTGTCGAATCCCTCATAAATCCGGTTCAAGATGTCGTCCAGCGTAACAGGGCTATTGAGTGATTCCGACTGAAGCGCCAGCATGTAAAAGTCGATTGCATCCTCCGTGTTGAGATACGCCACCGTGTAAACGGCATTATCGCGTTCCTGAGCATAAACGGTGAGGTTGCCGTCCTGCGCTTGTGGCGCATCATACAGCCGGATTTCCCACGTCAGGCCGTCAAATGTGATGTCCGCCTGTGTGTGTGGCACCCGCCCGATAAAATCTGGCGCTACAGTGGTAATCAACATATTGACTGCCGCCGATATATCTGGGGCATCAGTCAGCTTCATCACATAAAATGCCCCGTTTGTAGCGGCATTTGTCATACGCAGGTAGCGCCCGTCACTATCATCTACTTCCCACCCGGCGGGGATAGGCACATTAAACTGTCGCCCGGCTTGCTGAGATGTATAATAAGGGATGACGGGCAGGGCGGGTGTTTCATCTTCCGTATCTTGTGCGTGCGCGGATGTCGGAAACAGGCATAATAACGCTACAACGCAGACCAGCAATCTTTTCATCGTTGTTTTAGCTCCGGCTGAGTAGGGTAATTTTGCGCTGATGAATGACTTCCAGGCGGTTTTCCAGACGGATGCGCCACCACATCAGCGTGATGGGAATAAGGGTTGACCAGAATAGCAGATTAGGCAATAACGCAATAGCAACATTGGTTGTCGCCTCGAATGTGCCTTCCGCGTTTTGTGGGCTGGGGCCGATGACCGCCGGATGAATCGTATCCGGTACGATGCGGATGATAACCAGCGTCAGGATGACGGTCGTTATCGCCACAATGCCATAGACGGATGCAAAACGTCGCCGGGTATCCGGGTTTTCCACCCCGTTGCGGAACATCAGGTAAGCGGCATAAGTCAGCACCATGATGGCGGCGCTGGTCAGGCGGGCGTCCCACGTCCACCATGTATTCCAGATAGGCCGTGCCCATATGGAACCCGTCGCAAGGTTGATGATTGACAGCGCCAGGCCGACTTCCACACCGGCTAATGCCAGTGTGTCCCATTTGGTCTGTCGCGTGCGCAGATATTGAATTCCGCCTAGCACAGTAGCACCAAAGGCCAAAAACGCGCCAAAGAATGACGGCATATGAATATAGAAAATTCGTTGTATCTCGCCTTGCTCAATGTCTGTATTGGCATAGCCCAACGCCAGATACAAGCCGAACACAAAGGCCGTCAACGTGACCGCCGTCAGAATCAATAAACTGCGCGGCGCTTTTACCGTGTTTTGCATGTTCCTTTACTCCGATAATCCTACCAAAAGACTATAAAAATCTACATAAAATTATACATTTGCGCTATACAAATGCCTATTCTCATTCTTCGGCAGATGCTAAACCATCGCGTGTAGCGATGAGTTGTGCGCGGTTGGTGATGTCGCGCATCATGATGACAAAATCATGCAAAGATGGGCTTAAATCTCGGATGTTTTGTACAGCCGGGCCGATGGGGTCTTGGCCGCCGATGCCCGGAATACCCCCCTGATAGCCGCCGTAAAATGCAAAATAAGCCTGGTTTAACTGCCGGATGCGGTAGCCATTTTCCACGAAGATAAGCCGCCGATGCTCCATATAGCCTTCCGCTTTGTCTATCAGGGCGCGGATGTCGGCTTCATTTTTATTGATGCTCGGCGCATCGCTCAGGCGGTGATAGCTGTTATTGACTGCCCGCAGATTGGCGATGCGGTGCATGATGTTATCCACATTGGCTCGGGTTTCGTGCATGGTTGCGCCGTAGTCAAACGGTGCGGAGTCGGAATCCGCGATAAACTGCGCGGTAGGCGGTTGGTTTACTTGTGGGGTGAGTTCCGGGTAATAACGCGCTAGTGTGATGTTCGCAATCTCCCGCCCGAACATATCTGCAACCGTTTCGTTGATAATCAGTGCCTCCGGTGAGCCGCCGACATCTACAAAATAGTTCAGCCCTAGTGGGAAGAAGAAAAAATAATGGTGAAGCCATTCATGCGCGAATGTATCCACCACCCAGGCGATATTGGCGCTCTCCTGGATCATCGCGGGATAAATCGCCATGCCGCCCAACGGCACAACCAGCGCGCTGACATCGCGCACACTCTGCACCCGGCGCTCAACATTGGCACGTTCCGCCAGGTTCATCGGGCGCACGGCTAATTCTACACTGCGGCGGATTTCATCACGCGGGCTAACGACCAGCAGATTCGGCATCTGGGTAAAGCGCATGGCGACAGGCGGGAGCAGTTGCCCCAATGTGCCGAAGCCTTCATCCACCAACACGGCGGAAATCTGCCCCTCTAGGATAGCCTCGACCATCGTCTGCTGACTTGCCAGATTGCGGCGTAGGGTGTCGCGCTCGCTTTGTAGGGCGGATGTATCGTCAAAGGGGTTGTCGAGATAGCGGCGGTCAAGTTCTGCTTCCAGTTGTTGGGCTTGCGCTAAATCCGCCATGTAAGCCCGCACAATGTCGCTGGCCTGCGCTTCGCTGAGGTAATAGTGCTGGCCGCCGATGCTATAGGATAATTTGCTCCACAGGGCTTCGGCTGTCCATGTCACATAGTCAAACTTTTCTTCCGCGACAACCAGCGCGACAGCGTTCCATGTGAAGTAAGTGGGATAGGTGGAGCGTTGCAACAGTAAGACTAAAATCAGGATGCCGATAGCCGCTTTGGTAACGCGCTTAAGATAAAATAATAGGCTCAAATTGACAATTCCGTTACATAATCTTCCAACCTCATTTTACCACACGCCAAAGGCACGCCGTCGGCTAATTCCGCACTGCCTAATTTGCTTGTTGGGGTTATAATATCAAGGGATAGCCAAAGCAGGGAGAAAAATATGCAAGAAAGACGTTGGGCTAGTTATGACCTCATCTTTTTTGACTGTGACAGCACGCTTTCCACCATCGAAGGCATTGACGAACTCGCAAAACTTAAAGGTAAAGAATGGCGCGTCGGCTTATTGACCCAAAAGGCGATGGATGGCGAGCTTGACCTTGAAGAAGTCTATGGCAAACGCCTACAGGCTATCCGCCCTACACGCGGCCAGCTAAAAGCCATTGAGGAGCGTTACTGGGAGACCATCGTGCTGGATGTGCAACCCCTGTTAGCCGCCCTCCGCTTTTTACAACGGGAAATATTCATCATCAGTGGCGGCTTGTCAGAGCCAGTCAAAGGCTTTGGTCAGCGTTTGGGCGTATCCCCGCAGAACATCCGCGCGGTAGAGGTTGAATATAATCAACTTTCTGGCGATTGGTGGCGCTTCCACGAACCGCAGACTCAACACAAACAAACCTATCTGGACTATGACGAAGGGCCGCTGACTGTGACCAGTGGCAAGCCCGACATCATCCGCGAGCTATCCACCGGTAAGACCGGGCGACGATTGATGATAGGCGACGGCTCATCCGATTTAGCGACGCGGGGCGTCGTGGATTTGTTCGTTGGCTATGGCGGCGTTGTCGCCCGGCAGAAGGTAAGGGATGAAGCCGATGTCTTTATCCACACAGAATCTATCGCGCCCTTACTGCCGATTGTGGCCGGGCGTTGGGGGTATCAGCAGGTGAAAGGGACACCGCATCAGGCAATTTTTGACAAGGGGCTTACGTTAGCGCAGGGCGATGGGGTATCCATGCGCCCGGACTTACGTATGGCATTTACAGAGGCTTTTGCTGGCGATGACGACGCAATTTGACGCAATTATTTTTGATATGGATGGTTTGCTCGTGGATTCCGAGCGGATATGGCACATCGCGGAGGACAAATTTATTCAGTCCTTTGGGCATGTATACACCCACGAAGCCCGCGAAGCGATTGTCGGCTTGCGTATGGATGAATTTATGGCCGTGCTAAAGGATTATTATGACCTTAAGCCCAGCTTGCCGGAACTCACCGCGACGCTACAGGCCAGCGTGCTGGATTTAATCCGCACAGAGGTTAACGCCCAACCCGGCGCACAAGCCATGATTGACTATGTGTTAGAGCAGAATATTCCTCATGCTATCGCGTCGAGTTCTTCCATGAAAGTGATTAACGCTACACTGGAAAGTCAGGGGTGGGGTAATCTGTTTCATGTGCGCTGTTCCGCCGATGATGATGAAAAGGGCAAACCCGCGCCGGACGTATACCTGCGTGCCGCCGCGACACTTGGTGTGCCGCCGGAACGCTGTCTGGCGCTGGAAGACAGCCCTAACGGGGCACGCGCCGCCGTCGCCGCCGGGATGACGTGCTATGCCGTGCCTGACCCATCCCACAGCCATGCAGATGCCTTTGCAGGCGTTACGCCACACGTTTACACCAGCCTGATTGAGGTGTTGGAGGCTATCCGTGCATGAGTGATTATCATATTCTGGTAGCGACGGATTTAACCGACGACAGCCTGGAGACTTTGCGCCAGGCAACAGACGTGCGCCTGACGGTTGTGCCGCCCAATGCACAGGCCATCCGCCCGTTTTTGAAGGAAATACACGCGCTTATCACCCGTGATGATGTGCTGGTTGACCGTGAAATCATCGAAGCCGCGCCATTGCTCAAGGTGATTGGGCATCCCGCCGCCGGATTGAACGGCGTAGATATTGAAGCCGCTACTGAACGCGGCATCATCGTGATGAATACACCGGGAGTTAGCGCGGTGGCGGCGGCAGAGCATACCATGGCGCTGATGTTGGCACTCAGTCGGCATCTGGTAGAGGCGCACAATGGGATGCGCTCCGGCTATTGGTTGCTTGACCGTCGGCGGCAAGCGGGCACACAATTACGCGAGAAGACACTCGGCATCATCGGCTTAGGGCGTGTCGGGCGTGTGGTGGCATCGCTGGCATTGGCCTTCGGGATGAATGTTATCGCTTATGACCCTTACATCACTGAAGACCAGATTGGCGATGGGCGTGTGCAGTTGCTCGGTCTGCGGGAATTACTGCAACAGAGTGACTTTGTAACATTGCATGTCTCCGCTACAAGGGAAACCCGTCATCTGCTGAACGCGGAACGAATCGCGCTGATGAAGCCGGGTGCACGCCTGTTGAATACATCCTATGGGGCGGCCATAGACGAACAAGCTGTGGCGGACGCGATTCTGGCTGGGCATTTAGCAGGCGTCGCGGTTGACGTTTATTCTGATGAGCCACCCTATACCAATCCGTTAGTAGGGTTGGATGGCGTTCTGCATACGCCCCATATCGGGGATAATACCGTAGAAGCCAAGCATAGCTTATCCGCGCAGATTGTGAGGCAAGTGCTGGATGCTCTGCATGATGTGGATTACCGCAACGTGATTAACCTGCCCTTGATTCCGGGCATGGATTACGAAGCGGTGCGCCCGTACATGCTCCTTGCGGATAGATTGGGCATGTTGCTTCATGCGCTGGCGCGGCATCCGGTTAAGCGAGTGGCGGTAGAGCTACGCGGTGAAGAAGCCAGTGTGCTGATTAAACCTGTCACGGTGGCACTGCTTAAGGGGATGCTTCATGCTGTGTTGGGCGAGAGCGTGAGCTATATTAATGCGCCATTTTTGGCACACGAGCGCGGCATACAGGTGTATCAGGCCAAAAACCTGCCCACCGGAGATTATGTGAACCTGGTATCCTGCAAAGTGACGCTGGAAGATGGCGAAGAAATTGTTATATCCGGCACACTGCTCGATCGCCGCGTCCCGCATATCTTGCAGATTAACGAATACCGCATGAACTTTGTCCCACAAGGCCATCTATTGTTGATGGGTAGCTATGACCAGCCCGGCGTGATTGGCCGTGTGGGTACACTGATGGCTAACAACGATGTGAATATCGCCAGTTGGCACACCGGGCGCGACCAACCCGGCGGCCAAACATTGACTGTGCTGACGTTGGACGAACCCGTGCCGGAAGACGTGCTACAGACGCTTTGTAGCCACGATTTTGTCCGTCACGCGCATCAGGTGAACTTAACCTAGTTTTAGGGGGCTTCTGTGTTCAACCGAATTATGCTTGCCTATATCTTGCTGATTGTTCTGCTGACTGCGTGCGGGGGTGGGGCATCCGGCGAGGATGCGACATCCTCACCCCAGAACACCGCCGACCCTGCTGTGACGCTTGACCCGGACGCCACGCCTGAGTCTCTGCCGCCAACACCGGAAGAAGAAGTGATTACACTGGAAGATTTAATCCGGCAAGCGTCGCAAGATATCGATGAATCTTTCATCAGGCCGACCTTTGACCCGCAGAACCCGTCCGCGTTTGCATCTGAATTAGTTATCGGCTCCGCAGATAATCCGTTTGCGGGGGTGCTGTTTGATTATGTCTCGTTGACACAACGGGGTGGCCCGATAGATTTAAACTACACTATTGAGGTGTATCCCGATGGGCGTGTGGTGCAGGATGGGCGCGAAGGTCGCATCACACCGGATGCAGTGGCCGCGCTACAGGCCAGCTTTGATACCATCAATCTGTTTGCTGTTGATCAGGTGTTTAATGGCCTGCCGCTGAGTCGTTCCCCGTATTATTATGATTTCACCGTGCGCCAAGCCGGGCGAGAATTCAGCATTGAGGCGCAGGACGCCTATCTGCCGCCGGAGTTGACCGCGATTTTTGCCACAATTCTTGATTTTGAGCAAGCATTGAACTAAAGCGAGGACGTGAGAGGCACTAAAATCTATTGTGCCCCTCATGTGATAATTTTTAGGCTAAATCCGTGCGGTTATAGTCTAAAATGCGGCGTGCGACGATGAGCGTGTTAATCTGCCCGGTGCCTTCGTAGATGTCGTTAATCTTGCCGTCACGCATCCATTTTTCCACCAGCCATTCGCGGCTATAACCCATCATACCCAGCAGTTCTACGGCTTTTTGTGTCACTGCCGTGACCGCTTTCCCGGCTTTAACCTTCGCCATGGAGGCTTCTAGCGGATTCGCAGTGCCTTCATCCAGCATCACGATAGAGCGTAAGGTCAGCAGGTGGGCGGCTTTCATCTGCGCTTCCATCTCCATAAAATCACGCTGAACAGCCGTGAGTTTGTGGTAGGGTGCGCCGTAGGGAATGTCGATTCCGGCTTCGGCCAACTGCTCGCGCACGAATTCCACCGCCGCCCGGCCAATGCCTAACGCGCTGGCGGCGACAAGTGGGCGGCTCGCGTCGAAGGTTGCCATGGCCCCTTTAAAGCCTTTTGTGCCTTTGTCGGATTGCACATCCGGCGAACCAAGCACGTTATCCGCCGGGATGCGTGCATCGTTAAACGCGATAGACACCGTATCACTAGCGCGGATGCCGTGCTTCATCTCCGCCTTGACGACCTTTACGCCCGGCGAGCCTGCTTCCACGACAAACGGCTTCATCCCGGCGCGGCCTGCGTCACGGTCAACCGTTGCCCACACAATCACCACGCCGTCACCTTCGTTGAGGGCTAATCCGCCACTCGTGCAGAAGATTTTTTCCCCATTGAGTACCCATTCGTTGGTCTTTTCATCAAAGACCGCCGTTGTCTGGATGGCGGATGTATCCGAACCAGCACCCGGCTCGGTCATCGCCATTGCGCCCCATGCTGGTTCGCCTTCCGCAAAACGGCGGAGCAAGCGGAGTTTTTGCTCCGGTGTGCCAACGGCTTCAATGGCAAACCCACCCAACGCCGGGCTGGGCAGACACAGGTAAATTCCAGCATCCCCCCAGGAGAGGATTTCCACCAGATACATCATGTTAAGGTAATGAGTGCTGGCGCGTGTTTTCTTCTCTTCTTTGACCGCGACTTCGCCATTCTTTTGTGCTTCCAGTTGTTTTTCAATCTTGGCGAGTGCCGCTTGTTGTTGTCCGCTTAAAATCGGCCACAGGGCTTCGACAAACGCCGTCGGGCGGGCGTGTTCGTTCTCGTCTAACTCGCGGGAGAAGGGGCGCATGGTGGTTTCCGCGATGTACTTGACCATCTGCGCTGTCTGTAAAATACTTTCCGGGATTTCAAAACTAATTGCCATTTTTAATACCTTTACACTATCGCTAAACCGTCAAATGTGGGGAAGCCGCGCCCATTACGAAGCCAACGCTCCGCCGGGTATTCGCGGATGAAGCCATAACCGCCGAGTGTCTGCACGCCGCCATCGGCAACGGTGAGTACCATTTTGTTCGCATATTGCCGGGTGAGATAGGCTTCGCGGCTGGCGTCGTTGCCATTGTCCAGCATCCAGGCCGCTTCCCACACCATTAAGCGTGTCGCGTCGATTTCGATCGCCATTTCCGCCAGCATAAACGCGATAGATTGATTCTGTGCGACTGGCCGCCCGAATTGTTCGCGGTTTTTGGCATATTCTTTAGCATATTCATATGCGCCGCGTGCCACACCCACCGCCAATGCAGACAGGGCAACATTCTGGCGGTTGAGGATGGTCTGGAAGTCGATACCCACTGCGCCGCCGAGCTTGGCGCTACCGTCCAGTGTCAAATCTTCCAACTTGATGCGGAACGTGGGCAGGGCGCGAATGCCCATCAGCTTCTCACGGTCAACAATACTCAGGCCGGGTGTATCTTTTGGCACGATATACCCTTCTACATCACCAGATTCTGCATTACGCGCATAAACCAGGATGTGCGCGGCGGCGTCGGCAAGCGGGACGTAGGCTTTCGTGCCACTCAATACAATTTTATCGCCGGAAGCGGTGGCAGTGGTCTTCATGTCGTGCGCGTCAAAGCCGATTCCCGGCTCTAGCAGGGCGGCAGTCGCGGCGGTGAAGTCCTCCTCTAAAAATGCCGGGAGCAAGGTCTCGCGTTGTTCCGCCGTGCCGAATAACGTCACCGGATACGCGAATAGCGCCGGTGTCATCAGGTGCAGGGCGTTGGCTAAATCCCCAAACGCCAGTTCTTCCGCGATGAGTGCGCCTGTGATGGCGCTCATCTCGCCAAAGCCGCCCAGTTCTTCCGGCAGGGCGGAAGGCACAAGGCCGAGTTGCCAACCGGACTTAAGCGCGTCTAGGTCGGGTTGCTCTGCTTCGTCAGCTTCGTGGGCGTGCGGGCGCACGTTTTTCTCCGCATAGCGGCGGAGGGTATCAATTAAAATCTGCTGGTCTTCTGTCAGCGTAAATGAAACCATGTGTCAGTGTCCTTTTTACTATAAATAGGTTGATGAATGGGCAGAGTTTCTTATGCCCCTGCTAAAAGCCAGAATTACATGCCGCCTGTAATTTCTAACACTTGGCCGGATACATAATCCGACAATGAACTGCCAAAGAATACCATCGGCCCGGCGGCTTCTTCCGGTGTGCCTGCACGCCCCATCGGGATTGCCATTGTCGCCAATTGACGCAGACTATCCGGGATGCCGAGCTTGATTTTTTGCCCGTCGCGCTCGGTAAAATCACCTTTTTCGTCCGCTTGGGTCAGGCGTGTGTCGATATAACCGAAAGCAATCACATTCACTTGAATGTTAAACGCGCCCCATTCTTTGGCTAACGTCTTGCTCAGGCCGATGATCCCGGCTTTGCCTGCCGCATAATTGGCTTGGCCGACATTGCCGCGTGTGCCGGAAGTACTGCTGATGTTGATGATTTTGCGCGCTTTGGCTGTACCGCCTGCGGCTATCTCTTGCTTTGCCGCATCACGCATGTAGGGAATGCAGGCCTGGATAAGGTTAAATGGTGCGGTCAGGTGGATGGCTAACATCGCCTGCCATTGGTCGGAGGTCATTTTGTGGGCCATGCCGTCCCATGTGTAACCGGCGTTGTTGATGAGGACATCCACCCCGCCATAGGCTTTGACGGTCTGTGCGACCAGCGATTCAACCCCGCTAGGGTCGGTTACATCCACAGGGATTGAAACAGCTTGCCCGCCTGCTTGCAGGATGGCTTCGGCGGTTTCATCGGCAGGGGTGGGGTCAATGTCTGTAACGATAACCCTGGCGCCATGTGCGGCGTAGAGCTTCGCAGTAGCCGCGCCGATGCCGCGCCCACTGCCCGTAATAATGGCAACTTTATCTTGTAATAGCATATAGCTTAACGTTCCTCAAAAAAATAATATGCACTTGAGATTATTTTTCCCATAAAGGCACAAATTATTGCGCCCTAAAAGGCCAGACACACAACAAATTTTGGATTATTAGGGGTTCAATGCCTGCAAAAATGTATCCGCAATCATCCCGGCGATTTGCTCACCATTCAATCGTCCGCCTTCCCGGAACCAGACAGCCACCCAATTGTTAGAGCCGAGCATCGTCTTAACGAAAATCGGCACATCCACAGCGCGGAATTCTCCGGCGGTGATGCCACCCTGTATTACTGCACGATACAGGCTCTCGAAGTAGTCCCGACGGGTGAAGAAAGCATCGCGCCGTTCGATGAATTCACTATGCTTGTGGCTTCCATTAGATGATGGCGCTTTGAGGCTCATCAGGGGGCGAATCTCAAAAATCATGGCCGCGCCCACTGCGGTATTGCGTGTCAACATGCCGATGTGTACGCTCACCATCTGC
>DAIMZF010000011.1:0-51129 GCA_036734085.1 Aggregatilineales bacterium | reverse complement strand
TAATACGCACTGTTCAATAAATTTTGCGATGGCTGGCAATCACTCAAGGATTGCCAGCCTGTTATGTGTTGGCATCAAGTGGAAGTGTGATGTAAAACGTACTGCCTACCCCTAGCTCACTCTCTAGCCAGATGCGCCCGCCGTGTTGTTCCACAATAGCTTTGATGATAGACAAGCCCAAGCCCGTACCATCTACTGCCAGATGCTCCGCCGATTCCACACGATAAAAGCGCCGGAATACTTTATCAATATCCGCTTGCGGTATGCCCAAGCCGTTGTCATCTACGGTGATGATGACTTCATCGGCGGTCAATAACATGGAAACCGCCACACGCCCCCCAGAGGCGGTGTACTTGATGGCGTTCGTCAGCAGATTATCCAGGGCTTGCCGCATCAGCATCATGTCAAATGATAACGCGACATCCGGCGTCAGCCCGGAAAAATCCAATGTAATTGCTTTTTCTCGCGCCAGCATCGCACAGTCATTGAGCGCGTTCTGGAGCAATTTGTTTAAGGATTCTTCCTGCTTGTTCAGTGTTGCGCCCTGTGCCACAGAGGATAATCGGTGCAGGGTATCCGCTATGTCGATGGCATGGCGGGCGCTTGTCTGGATGTAGGAGAGCAATTCTTGTGTGGATTTTGTCGCTTTGGGCAGTTCTTCCTGCAAGAGCGCCACAGCAGAAAGAATGTTGGTTAATGGGCTTTTGACATCATGCGCGAAAAGCTGAATTTGGCTTTCGCGGGCTTTTTGTGTGCTGATGCTTTCAATTAATGCCACATTATGCAGAAAATCCCCATCTGCACTGTTTAACGAATACAGCGTGATTTTTGCCTCTAGCGTGCCGCCATCTCCGCGTTGGCACAGGCGGTCTAGCTGTAAAAATTTGCTGGATAGTGTGCCTAACCCGACTTCGATTACATCGGGGCGTTCACTGTTAAGCGGAAGCACAACATCCTGAATAGTATGGAATAACAATGCACCGGGCGCGTAGCCGAGTAGGGTATTCAGCGCCGGGTTCACGCGGATGATGCTCCCATCCGCGTTGTACATCATCTGTGCGATGGGGGATTGCTCAAAAACACGGTGGAAGTAGTCGTCTGGTATCGTTTGTTGGCTCATGTTTTGGCAGATTTTCGCGGAGTGTACCAGGCTGGAACACCCCATCGTCTAATGGTTAAGTCGTCGGATGGGGCAATTATAACATACTCGTTTAGCGCGATTGTTTACGGGATGATGACCATTTTCCCCATCGATGTGCGGTTGAGCAGTGCGTCCAGCGCCTGTGGTGCATCTGCTAGTGCGTAAGTTTCGCTGATGTGCGGCTTAAGCGTGCCTTGTGCGTACCATGTCGCCAGCGTTTGCAAGCTCTCCACCAAAATCGCGGGATTTTGCCGCGCATACGCACCCCAATACACACCCACTACGGAGCAATTCTTGACCAGCGTTAAATTCACGGCTAAATCCGGGATGATGCCACTGGCAAAACCCACCACCAGCACACGCCCCTCCCACGCGACTGCCCGCATCGCATCGTTGAAGGCTTCGCCGCCTACCGGGTCGTAGATAACATCCGCCCCTTTGCCGCCGGTAAGTTGCTTTACTCTGTCGCGGATATTCTCCTCTTTGTAGTTAATGGTGTGGTCTGCGCCATACTTGCGCGTGAGTTCCAGTTTTTCCGGTGTAGACGCACACGCGATGACAGTTGCGCCCATGTGTTTCGCAATCTCAACCGCCGTCAGCCCGACACCGCCTGCCGCACCAAACACCAATACCGTCTCGCCGGGCTGTAACTTCGCCCGATGCCAAAGCCCGATGTGTGATGTGCCGTAGACAATCGGGAAGGCCGCCGCCGTCGGGAAGTCCATCTGCGGCGGTTTGGGCAACAGCGTGGCGGCAGTCGCGTTTACCTCTTCCGCATATGCGCCGTAATCGGTAATGCCCATGACTTCATCACCCGGCTTGACGTTGGTCACGCCTTCGCCAACCTCTAACACAATGCCCGCAAATTCCATGCCGGGTGTAAAGGGGTGCGGTGGCCGTAGCTGATACTTACCCTGAATCAGCAGAGCATCGGCGAAGTTAGCACTCGCGGCCTTCACTTTGATTTTAGCCTGGCCGGGCGCAGGGGGCGGTAGGGTGACATCTTCCAGCACTAGCGTATTGGGTTCACCCCATGCTTTACACAAAATTGCTTTCATCCAAAGTTCCTTTCTGGTTAAAAGTTTAATAATTCCGATGATATCTTAGGGCGGCTGGCGCGTTACAAAGCGTATTGCTGGTTAGGGCGGTGCGATGCCCGAAGAACAAATGCCCCCATACTATACCCGAACATGCCGCGCCGACCAACTGATGTGCTATTTGTACATTCCGGGACGTTAGAACTGTCTAACCCTACCTGCGAAAAGCTATCTACTTTGCCCAAGCGAGCCACACCCTGATAGACGAATATGAAAAACTTTAGCGATTTCTCACAAAATATGGTGTTCATTTTGTGGGTTATAGCCGAAGTATTCATGTTATCTGGTACTAAAATCTAGTGAAGCTTTTTAACTTTTGGCCTACAACAACAAGGAAACTGGTATGCGCGAACGTAAGAAAGGTTTTACATTACTTGTCCTGTTTGTGCTGTCCTACCTACTGATGACGCTTGTCGTGGGGGCGGTGTTCGCACAAGGGGAAACCGACACAGACACAGATGATGTGACTACGGAAGAAGTAACCGAAGTAGAAACTGAAGCTGTGGAAGAAGTCGTCGAGGCCGAAGCGGTAGAAGCAGATGCCGTAGCGGAAATTAACAACTTAGATACGGTATGGATGCTGGTTGCTGGCTTCATGGTGTTCTTTATGCAGGCGGGCTTTGCACTGCTGGAAGCAGGCTTCGTGCGGGCAAAGACGGTTGTAAACATCTTTATGAAAAATTTCTTTGACCTGTCGATTGGAGCCATCGGTTATTGGGCGCTGGGCTTCGGTCTTATGTTTGGCGCTGGCAACGGCTTCTTCGGTAGCGAATGGTTCTTCCTGGAAGGCATCCCGGAGGTCTACCCCGATTTGACCGTGCCGACTTACGCCTTCTTCTTCTTCCAATTCGCATTCGCGGCCACTGCCGCCACCATTGCTTCTGGTGCGATGGCTGGTCGTACTGATTTCCGCGGCTATTTTGTTTATAGCGGCATGGTCACTATCTTCATCTATCCCATCATCGGCCACTGGACTTGGGGCGGTGGTTGGTTAGCGGATTTGGGCTTTGTGGACTTCGCCGGGTCAACCATTGTACACTCGACGGGTGCATGGGTCGGCTTGATGGGCGCAATTGTGCTTGGGCCGCGCCTGAATCGCTTTGGTGAAAACAGCACCCCCATGCCCGGCCATAGCATGACGATGGCCGCACTGGGTACATTTATTCTGTGGTTTGGCTGGTTCGGCTTTAACCCTGGTAGCCAACTGGATGCGGATGGTGCAAGCATCGCTTACATCGCCGTGACCACCAATCTAGCAGGTTCCGCCGGGGCGATTACCGCTATGTTGCTGGGCTGGTATCTGGTAGGTAAGCCGCAGTTGCCATGGGCGCTGAATGGTGCTCTGGCGGGTCTGGTTTCCATCACGGCTTCACCGGACATGATGACCCCTGCACAGGCAATTTTGATCGGCTCTATCGGTGGCCTCATCATGTATGGTGGCGTCAACCTGCTGGAAAGATTTAAGATAGATGATGTTGTCGGGGCTGTTTCGGTGCATGGTTTTGCCGGAGTTTGGGGTACACTAGCCATAGGCATATTTGGCCCTGAAGTTGGTCTGTTGAGTGGCGGTGGTTTCGACCAGCTTATCACACAGATCATTGGCGTTGTCGCCATCGGCGCTTTTGTCATCATCACATCCGGCGCGGTATTCTTTGCACTGAATTCTGTCGGCTGGCTACGGGCGGAGCGCGAAGGCGAAATCTTGGGTCTGGATATTTATGAGCATGGCATGGTGGCCTACCCAGAATTTACCAATTCGCCCAGCGAACCCATACCGTTTAACTAATCCGGCCTGTGTTTCGGAAGGGACTAACCACACATGACCAAAAAAATTGAAGCAATTATCCGTGAAGAAAAGCTCCAGGCGGTTAAAAAAGCACTGTCAGATGTTGGCATTGTCGGCATAACCGTTATGGATGTTGTCGGGCGCGGGCGCGGTAGTGGTATTCAGCTACAATGGCGCACGGGAACCTACATCGTGGACTTGCTCCCACGTAAGCAAATTAACATTGTACTGAGCGATGAAAACGTCGATGCAACGGTGGATGCCATCAAGAAAGCGGCCTATACCGGAGAAAAAGGCGACGGCGTTATCTTCATCTACCCCGTGGAGCAGGTCATCCGCATCAGCACGGGCGAAGAGGGCAAGCAAGCACTCAGCTATCAAGGCGATATTGACGCCCGCAAAGCTGGCAAATAGGTTTGTAGCGTAAGCAGAGTCAGTCAGTATCATAAGGGCGGGGGCGTTAAATTCCCCGCCCGTTTGTGTTTTTAAGGGATTACACCCCGTTCCCGTGCATCCGCCAAAGCCGCCTGTGCTTCCGCCGTGTGATGTCGGTTTTCCAACGCATAGGCCGCGCTTCCCCGCACCCTCCGGTTTTCGTCCGCCAACGCATTGATGAGTAATGGCACAACTGCCGCCGATTCAATGCGGCCTAATGCTTCTACCGTATTAAAACGCAGTTGGGCGCTTTTATCGTTTAGTACGGCGGTCAAGGGAGAAATCGCACGTTCTCCAAAGCACCACAACCCCAACGGGGCAATCACCCGTCGGGATTCATCTGTCCCGTTGAGCGTGTCTACCAATGGCGTGAAGGCATCCAACATCAACAACGCCTTGCAAATGCTCTCGCGGGCGGCACGGCCACTGCTGATGAGTGCCTGAATCAGCGCCGGGATAGCCTCTGCATCACCAATTTTGCCCAGTGATATTGCCGCCGCCCCACGTACTTTGCCGGATTTATCCCTGAGGGCGGCCATCAGCACGGGGCACGCGGACGCATCCGCCAAACGCCCCAACGCGATAGCACTGTTATAACGCACGTCTACACGCTCATCGCTCATCGCCGTGATGAGCGCGTCCACCGCCCCTAAGCGCCGCAAAACGCGCAGGGTAGCATTCCTTACGTCGTGGTCTTCATCCTGTATCAACCGCTTAAGGGGTTCAATGGCGCGGGGGTCGTTAATTCGACTGAGCGCGAACACCGTCCGTCGGCGGATATGACGGTCTGGGTCTTCCAGCAGGGGCACGATTGCTTCATAAGCACGGGGGTCGCGCATCCAGCCTAGCCCATCTACCGCACTCCGGCGGATGGCGTTGGAGTCTTCATCGAGTGCATCAATCAACGGTTGCAGGGCGCGGGGGTCGCGCAGGCGGCCTAGTGTTTCTGCGGCGGCCTGGCGGATTTCCGCAGGATGCTTTTTATCCTGCAAAATGGCGCGGATAGGGTCAAACACTCGTTCATCCCGCAGAATACCCAATACCCGTAACGGCGTCGTATACCCATAGCGATCGTAATTGTCGAAGTCGTGCAGATTATTTATGCTCCCGGTATATGCGAAGTAATCACGCAGTAGCAGATGAATAAAGCGGTAAGTCGGCTTGCTGTCTTCGCCTGTGCCATGCCTAACAAGAATGTGCAGGCGCAGTGCCAATTCAATAAACGGCTCAATGTCGTTTGCGGAGGGTAGGGCGTGGTCAAAGAAGCTATGAGGCAGGATGTTGGCGTCGCTCAGCCAGCGCCATTTGCCCGCATCGAACATCGCCACACGGCATAGCCCATCGTAAAGCGCATCCAGCGAAAACTTTAAATCCGCGTGGAGCTTACGCCCCTCATGATGATAGCGGCGTTCTACATAAATCCTGAAGATGTGGTCGCGCACATCACCTGCCGCACCGCCTTGGCTCAACTGGTGCAGGTCGTCTATTTCGTCCTTTAACCCTGCAAACGCAAACGTGAACAGCCGCAGTAATAACGGCGTGCGTGCTACATCGCGCAGGGCGTTGTCTGTGCTGAGGATGTCCCATAATTCCGGGAAATCCTGTAGATATTTCACCATCTGCGCGTCGTCCAACGGTTGCAGAGTGACTGCGCCGTTTAATGCAACCCTATGGCCGGATTCCGCGATAATTTCGTTATAGTCCTTCACCCGGCAGGAGACAATCACCTGATTGTTAGGCGGGATGATTTGCATAAATACGATACGTGGGTCTTCGTCATGTTCAGCGTCGGAAGAAGGTGTTGGTGCTGTATTGCTTTCCTTCTGGATGTCTTCGTCCTCAATGCCTAGCTCGTCCATGCCATCCAGCAACAGCAGGGCGCCGCCCGCCGTGATGATGCGCTCCATCTCCGCGAGTTTATCACGCAAGGCCGGTATTTGAGACGCCATCCATACCGCGATGACCGGGCGCGTTTTTACATCCCATGTTGCCACCGGCGCGAGCAACGGCAACGGCGCGGATGGGTCTTGCAGGCGGCGCGAGACAGCATCCCGCGCAAAGGCCATTAAGGTTGTGGTCTTGCCGCTTCCCGGCTCGCCTAATAACAGAATCCGCCCGTCATAATGAGCAAATGCTCCCGCAAAATCCCGGAAGTCTGGTGTGTTAGAAAGCCCTGCCATATCAAAGAATGCCAACGGGAGCGCCTGCTCTAACGTGTTGGGCATTGGCTGAACCGCTTCGGCGGTGGCTTCTGTCTTGAGGGTGATGAGTTCCTGCATGGTCTGGCCGGGAACCAACTCGAACACGGTCTGGGTCAGGTAGGCGATGATTTGTTTATAGAGCATGTTCAGATAATCGCGGAAGGGGTCTTCCGGCGGGGTGAGTCCTTGTGTGGTTTCGTCCTCAGTACGTGGCCGAAGCAACCGGGCGCGTAACTGTTGTATGGCAGGTTGCCATGCCTGGTGCGTAAAATCGACACGGGTGATGTTAATAATGTGGATGGGCGGCAAGGTGTCCTCAAAGATAAGCGGAATAATGGGCTTGCCTAACGCGATGGCATACGCGATTTCTCGCCGCACAAAACTATCATCGCGGCGTGTGTCCGGCGTGATGCAACACACAACCTGTGCGCTTCGCTCAATGCCGCGCTCCAATTCTGCTGTGAAGTCCTGGTTGGGGTCAAGCAGGCGTTTATCTCGCCATGGTTTAAAGCCTGCCTGTGATAGTTCAGCCTCTAGCTGTTCCGCATAGGAGAGGCCGTCGTTCCGTGCATAGCTGATAAATACGTCATAGTCGTAACTGGGTTGGGTCATGGGCTGTCATCGTGCTTTGGTTACAGGTGCGGAATGTTCATAAAACTATACTGCATTTCCGCGTTAGTCCGCTAGGATGTGTCGTAACTTTATTTGTGAGACTTTTAAAAATTGTGCGGCATCCTGCAAAAAGTGACAGCCTAAAGGTTTACAAAGGGTCATAAAGGGTATAAGATGATGTAGCGCAACCAACCAGATACAGCCTAAGAGGAAAAAACACCTATGAAAACAGATGACCTTATCCTGCTGGACTTGCCGGACATCATCCAGACTGAACGCTTAGAGCTTCGCGTTCCGCGTGCGGGCGATAGCCGCCTGACGCAACCCGCGATTGAAGCCTCCCTGCCAGAGATAGAGCCGTTCCTTGATTGGGCAATCGGCGGGCAGAGCATAGAAGAGACAGAGCGTTTTATTCGGATTATGTCGGCTAAGTTTATCCTCCGCACGGATTACGCATTTTTGCTATTGCGGCGGGAAGATGGGGCATTTGTGGGGAAATGCGGGGCACACGCACGCAATATTAACATCCCGGAGTACGAAATCGGCTATTGGCTGGCAAGTGCACACACGGGTAAGGGGTACATGACAGAAGCCGTCAACGGGCTGACGGCTTATCTGTTTGATTATCTGCACGCGGAGCGTGTGATGATACGGTGCGACCAGCGCAATCAGGCCAGCGCCAACGTCGCCCGCCGTGCCGGCTTTAAAGAAGAGGGATTGTTCCGTATGAAGGAACGCAACCCCAACGGCGTCACGCGGGATATGCTGTACTTCAGCAAATTACGCGGGGAGTAGGTATCCCTACGATTCGACTTCTACCCCACGCCAGAAGGCCACCCGCCCGGTAATCTGCTTGGCGGCGTCTTTGGGGGTGGGGTAATACCACGCCGCATCACGGTTTGTCTCGCCATCTACCGTCACGCTGTAGTAGCTTGCTTCGCCCTTCCAGGGGCAGGTGGTGTGATGGTTGCTTTCCACAAAATAATCTTTGTTGAGCGATTCTTCCGGGAAATACAGATTGCCCTCTACGACGACAATATCATCGCTCTCTGCCAGAACTTTACCATTCCATGTCGCACGTGCCATAATATGCGCTCTCCCTAATTGTAACTAACGATGTGTTTCACGGTTTCGACACGGACACATTGCACTTTCTTACGTAAAAATCCGATGAGAACACAGGCTGATAGCGAGCGACTGCTTGGAGTAAACTTTTTAATGGGTGGCAAAATTGCCTGATGCTACCCTTGCAAAACGCATCGCGCACGCCTATAATCGTCGCATACTGTATAAATAATCATACAGCCCAACCCGCAAAAAGCCGACCAACCCGTCGGCTTTTTGTTTTGTAGCATTTTCCGCTACACTTACCCCCATGTTGATGAAGTCGGAATCCGCACGATGAATATTACACTACTCACTTATGGCTCACGCGGGGATGTGCAACCGTTTGTTGCATTAGGCGTGCGTTTGCAAGGCGCGGGGCATCGTGTGCGCCTGGCCGCGCCGGAACGCTTCGCGGATTTTGTCGCAAGTTATGGGCTGGACTTTGCACCCCTCATAGGTGACCCTGCCGAGCTTTCGCGCTCATTGGTGGATGAGGGCGGCGGGAATTTCATCAAGCTGGCTCAGGTCATCCGTGATTACGCTATGCCCCGTGCGGTGACTATCTTCCAGCAGATGGAAGAAGCCTGCGCCGACGCGGACGCCATTGTTTACAGCTTTCTACTGGCGATCCCCGCGCATTACATCGCACGGCGGCGCAACATCCCTGATTATTTTGTGCATCTGCAACCTATTATGACTCCCACTGTGGATTTTCCGCCGATGTTATTCCCCCAAATGCCCGTCTTGACAGGGCGTTTTAACCGGGTATGGCATACGCTATTTAATCAAATCTTTTGGCAGTCCAACCGCTTCTCGTATCAAATGGTACGCCGCCAACACCCGGAGCTACCGCCGCGCCTTACATGGCCGTTAGCGCGGAATAACCGTCATCGCCCGCACATCCTCTATGCCATCAGCCCGCACATTCTCCCGTTCCCGCCGGATTGGGACGGAAACGTACATTTAACAGGCTATTGGTATCTGGAAAATGCCGGATGGACTCCGCCGGAAGGTCTACAAGCCTTCATCGACGCGGCAGAGCGTGACGGAGAGCGACCGATTTATGTCGGCTTTGGGAGCATGGTCACAGAGTCGAAACAGCATATTGTGGATGTGGTGCGACAGGCGTTAACGCTGGCAGGCAAACGGGCCGTGTGGGTATCTGGTTGGGGAGATTTAACCCGTGATGATTTGCCGTCAACCGTCTATACGCTGGATTCCGTGCCGCATGATTGGCTGTTCCCGCGTGTGAGTGCGATTGTGCATCACGGTGGGGCAGGCACAGCCGCCGCCGCTTTCCGTGCGGGCGTACCGGGTGTGATTCTACCTTTCTTTGGCGATCAATTCTTCTGGGCGGAACGTGGCGCGGCGCTGGGTGTCAACCCGCCGCCCATCATCAGCAAGCAACTCACGGCGGAAGTGCTGGCGCAGGCCATCCATATGGCATCAGGTTATGCGCCAATGGCGGAACGTGCCGCCGCGCTCGGCGCACAAATTCGTGCGGAAGATGGCATCGGGGAGGCCGTGCGGATTATCACCGGGAGTCGGGTGTAACTTAAACGCCAGCATGTTCCATGTTTTTGAGGCTACGTGTGGTCTAATTGCTCCAGCATATATTCCGCACTACGGATAGCCAGCGCTACCATCGTAAGCGTGGGGTTTACCGCGCCGCCAGAGCCGACAAACATGCTCCCGCCGAGCGCGTACACGCCCGGCGCGGTGTGGATTTGCCCGAAGCTATTCACCACGCCATCCGCCGCCGATGCGCTCATGCGGCCTGTGCCCATGTGATGTGCCGCCGAGTCCCACATCTCCAACGGGTTAAGATAGCCGCCAATCGCGCCTGTGGCCTGCGAAAAGCGCGTGTACACACCCAAGCTAAAATCATAGGTGCTGGCGTCGAAGTCGGATAGCTCATAATGCACATGGGCGAAGGGATCACCGAAGCGGTCAAGCGCGGTTGATAACATGATGTACTTCTGGTCATCGCCGGGTGTTTCGGTCAAAATGGCAATCGGGCGCGTGCGGCTGATGGGAGACAGCCGTTCTTTTAGACGTTCGCGGTCTGTTAAATCCGCCCATTGCACGTTGTTAAGGGCTTCTAAATACGCCACGCTGGAAAATTCCACTTTGACGCCGCCATGCTGACCGCGTGTTTCCGGCTCCAAGAACTGGTCACTCTGCCCTGTCCAGAAGCCCGACCTGCCGGGAAACAGGTCAAAATCATAACGCATGTGCCCGCGCCATGTATGATGAAACGTCAAGCCTTGCCCCACCCAACCACTTTGATTACCGAGTCCATCCGGGTGGCGTTCATCGGCGGAAAGCAGAAGCAGACGCGCTGTTTCCACCGCGCCACACGCGATAATCACGATGTCGTAATGGGCTTCGCTGTCGTCTTGCGCGTCGTTCTGGCGATAGACGATGGTCGCGCCGTCGCCGTTACGGTTAGGGATGACGCGCCGCACACTGACCTCTGTTTGCAGGTTGCACAGGCCGCTTGCCACCATGCGCTGAAGATGCACATTGGGCAGGTAACGCGCCCCGATGGGACATTGGCGGCATGTGCCGAAGTTCACACAGGCCGGACGCCCGTCGTAGCTCTGCCGGGTGCGCGCCTGAGGTGTGGTGTGGAGTGTGATTCCAGCCTGTGACAACCTATCCGCCAGCAGGTTGTCGTCGTGGCCGAGTTCAAAATGGGGCAGAGGGTAGGGCGTGCTACGCGGCGGCGCGAACGGGTTATCCGCATCTGTGCCGGAGACACCCAGATAGCTTTCTGCTACGCCGTAATAAGGTTCTAAATCCGCATAGCTTATCGGCCAATCTTGGCCGAAGCCGTATAGCGTGCGCGTGGCGAAGTCCGTGGGGCGCATTCGCGGAGTGATGGCCTCCCATAAGGTAGCGCTACCCCCTGCCCACATATAGCGTGTGGTGTTGATGTCGGTCTGACGCCCGCTATGGGTGGTATTTTTTAAATCGTCGGGCAGGGGCAGATTAAATTGATTGTCGGCTTCGTCTTCCGTGAAGCGTAGGTTGAATATCGCATCCCACAGATTGTTCGGTGGATACGGGTAGTCCCGGCCTTTTTCGTACATATCCACCGTATATCCGCGTTGTGTTAGCTGATGGGCGACGGCAACGCCGACGATACCAGAGCCGATGATGGCGATACGGGTATCAGACATAATTTCTTGTCCGTTTCTGAACTTGTTTTACCTATGAATTTACAGGGGGCAACATATAGGCATCCAGCCCGCGTGGTTGGCCCGGCCAGCGATCATATCCCAGCAGAATCATCGCGTTTGTCTCCATGTACACGTTGAGAATTTCCCCGATAACCTGTTGGTTAAACCGTAGCCACAGGTCATCGGCGGGCGTGTCTTGGGCGGGTGTGATGCTAAACCGCGTGGACTCCGGACTGACAACACCCAGACCATCATACAGGATGGCCTCACGGACATCACGCGGCGCATCGCGGTAAGGTTGCCCGGCGATGTCTTGTGCGGCTAAATCCAGCGTTTCGCTGAGCAAGGTATAGGTTTCGCGGTAGTCCGGGAGGTAACGGGCGCGGAAGTCGAAGACGGGGGCATAATGACTGATACTTCCGCTATTTTCACCTACAAAGGCATCCACCAACGCCTGTAAGTTCTGGCTGACCTCCGGGCTGAGTTCACCCGGCGGCAAAGGGTCGCGTGCGGGCAACTGGGCGGGGGTGGATTCGTAATTGATAACATAAGAGGCTCCAAACCCCACAACGCCGCCACCGACCGCAAGTGCCGCATATTGCATAAACTTGCGGCGGGTCATGGGCTTGTTGGATTTGATCATGCGCTTACCTCATCCACTTTTAGCGCGATGTTGATTTGGTTCACCCCTAATGATAACGGGATGTACGTCCCGCCTGTGATGACCTGCAAAAATGCAGGAAAGCCGAACATCGCAAATTGCATCGGCTTGGGCAGGACAGGCAAATATGGCACATCCCACAGGCCATCACCAAACTGCTTGAGGACGGCAAACCCGTTTTCCTCACACCACGCCTTCCACACGGGCGGCGGCTGAACGTTGATGTGTGTCTTGTCCTTGCCGATGGCGTCGTTATCGCGGTCTTTTAAGCCACGCAGGGCGTAATCTGGATGCGGCGTAGCGAAGAACCACAATCCGCCGGGCTTTAGCAGGCGGTTTACAGCGCGGATAGTCTGCTGGGGGTGGGGCAGATGCTCCACGAGATGCAACGCCACCACCGAGCTGAAGTCCCCGGCGGGCAATGTGTGGATGTCGGCCACATCCATTTGCAGGGCTTGTGCTTTGGGGGCATTAAGGCGTGTTTGCTCGATGCTGTAGTCGATGAGGTCAATACCCACACACTGGAAGTCATCCTGCAACAAGCCGAGTAAATGGCCGAGTCCGCACCCCATTTCCAGCAATTTGCCGCCATCACGCGGGGCGTACTCCCGTATAAGACGGGCAAAGTAGCGGCGGGCGAACCAATACATGCTATAGCGCCCCATGCCTCTATCGGCATAGTTCCACTTGGCGAAGTAATCCTTCGTGTAATGGGCTTTATAATCCGCCGTATTAGTCATAGCTTTCCACCCCGATAGGCTCGATGGCTTCTGCAAGTGCATCATAGAGCGTGAAGGACATCGCGCCGACATCCAGCACACCATAAGTATGCGATGTCTCGCGTGAGCTTTTGAAGCTATACAGCGAACCAGGATTTACGACGATGCCACGCTCTACATGGGCAAATAACGGGACGTGAGTATGGCCGGTGATGAGGATGTCCACGCCCAGCGACTCTAGCATCATATTGAGCAATGTATCGGAGATGTGGTCGCGGTATAGCCCCCACATATTGCTTCCTGGCTTGCCGTGACACATAAAAATCTCGGTATTGTTGTATTTCAGCCGTAAATTAACGGGCAGTTCCTTCAAAAACGCGCTGTTTTCCTCCTTGATGTTGTAAAACCATTCATCATGATTGCCGCGTACAGTGGGGATACCCCGCTCACGAATTGTTTCCACCACGCGGTCTTCTTCCGGCCCACGACCGACCAAATCGCCCGCGCACACGACATAACCTGCTTGGTGTACGGTGTCTAATCTGTTTAAAACTGTCGCAAGCGTTTGGTAGTCTCCATGTATATCTGATAAAACTCCGATTTTCATAACTTAACCCTAGTCTTGACTTAATGTGACCTATTATAAGGCAATTGACGGGTGGATGCACGCCAAAATCTTGCCCATATTTAAGGGGGACATTCTTTGTTGAATTAGCACAATGTGAAAACTCATGAAAAGATAAAGGTCAGGCACTATAATAGAAATGACTTGATATGATAAGATTGAAAAAGGCGCTATGACCACAATTCTACTCATCAGACATGCGGTAAATGACTACGTAAAAACAGGCCGTCTCGCCGGGTGGACGCCCGGTGTACACCTTAACGATGAAGGTAAGGCACAGGCCGAAGCATTAGGACAGCGCCTCGCCGATGCACCGCTTCGGGCTATCTATGCCAGCCCACTAGAGCGCACTATGGAAACCGCGCAGGCCATCCAACAACATCACATGGCTTTAAACATCCAGCAGAACACAGCCATTGGTGAGGTGAGATATGGGGATTGGGAAGGCATGAAGATTGCCGCCCTACGTAGCCGAAAAATGTGGGAGGTGGTGCAGGAGTATCCGTCGCGGGCGGTCTTCCCGAATGGTGAAGCGATGCGGGACGTACAGACCCGTGCCGTGACGGAAATTGAACGATTGACCAAGCTACATCCTAACCAGATGATTGCTATTGTGTCTCATGCGGATTTGATTAAGATGGTTTTGGCGCACTATTTAGGGATGCACCTTGATAGCTTCCAGCGCATTGTGGTATCGCCAGCGTCCGTCAGCACGCTGATGTTGGGGCACAGCCGCCCTTACTTAGCGACGGTGAACGATATCGCGCATGTGCAACAGTTGGAACGTGCAAACGCTAAAAAATAGTCGGCCAAACCGAAAGGTACAAAAGGCGGAGTTCATTATGCCGAACGTAGAAGTTGAAATTGATCCAGCAGACTTTATCACCATCGGCACGGTAGGCCCTAAGGGGCGGCGCGTGTTCTATTTGCAGGCCGGGCAAGGCGCTCAGCTTGTATCGCTCGTTATCGAAAAAGAGCAATCCTGGGCGCTCAGCGAAGCCATCCGTGAACTCATTGATGATATTGACAAGCGCGTGAGTGACGATACCAGCGTGCTTCCCTATAACCAGGAAGAGATGGACTTGCGTGAACCCATCGAGCCGATGTTCCGCGTCTCGCAGATGGGGCTGGGCTACGATGAAGAACGCGACAAAATCGTGCTGGTGGCACAGGAATTAGTGCTGAACCGGAGCGGCACGGGGTTAGACGGAATAGAAGGCGCTGATGCAGACGTAGAAATAGAAGTAGAAGAAGAGTCCTTTGAAGTGCCCGGTGAAGAACGCCCTGGCGTCGTGCGGATTTGGTGTAGCCGCGCCCAGATGCGTGCGCTCAGCGACCATGCTGTGGACACGGTGCGGTCTGGCCGTGCCGACCCGCGCCAAAATGGACGATTAGTATATTATTGGACGTAACTTTGAGCGACGATGCACACAACCCTATCCCGTTTGAAACGATTGTCGAGGCACTAGAACTGGGCGACATCTCCGCCGAACAAGGCATGATTCGGTGGAGTTCTAACTACACGTTCCTGACGGCAGTTGTTTATGGTGATTTAGAATTCCATGCGGTGTACAAACCGCGTGGGGGCGAACGCCCGTTGTGGGACTTCCCGGATGGGACATTGTGCCAACGGGAACGGGCGGCCTTCCTCACATCGGAGGCGCTTGGCTGGCGGCTCGTCCCGCCGACGGTACTCCGTGAGGGGTCACGCGGGGTAGGGTCTGTGCAGTTCTTCGTGGAACATGACCCGGAACATCATTACTTCACATTTGATGCCGCCTTGATACCGCAGTTGACTAAGCTGGCGCTCTTTGATGTGGTCGTGAACAATGCTGACCGCAAAGGCGGGCATTGCATTGTGGACGCGGACGATCACCTGTGGGGGATTGACCACGGCATCACGTTCCACACACAGCATAAACTCCGTACCGTTGTCTGGAACTTCGCGCAACAGCCGATCTTGCATGAGCATCTGCAAGACCTCGCCGCCTTCCGTGCCCGGCTGGAAGATACGCAGGATGGCTACACCTGCGAGATGTTGAATCTGCTGACCAGTGCGGAGATGACGGCGCTCCGGCGGCGAGTGGATAAATTGCTGATAGAAAAAGTTTATCCTATGCCTGGCCCCGGCCCCAATTACCCCTGGCCGCCGGTGTAACATCGACAGCGCTTCGCGTCTGGTAAAAAGCGGATTATCGTCAACTGGAAGCGCCGTCTTTGGTGTCAATCTCCTGCATGACATCTAAGGCGGCCTCTAACAAATCTGCCCGGCGCTCCGCCGGAATTTCCGTACTCATCAGGTAACGCTCCAATAACTCCATATTGGTTAGCCCTTCCGGGCTTGTGCCTAGCCGCATTCGTGAGGGTTGCTCCACATGCTTACGGAGTGTGCCGAGCGCGAACATGCCCGCCCGCCGCAGGGCATCGCGCACGGCGTTGTCGTTAAACCGGGCTTCGCTCTCCGGCGTAAATTCCAACAGAACACGCACAACGGCATCGCGTAGATTATGCTTGTCGATGAGCTTCATCACCTCTGTGGTTGGGTCTAGGCTATCGCGTAAATCCGCCGACAGCGTGACAAATGGCCGTGCGTTAAGTTCCACGAATTGCCACGTTGTCGCCCCCCGACTTAACTCCACCCAACAGAAGCCTTTGGGGTCGCCTTCTTCGCCAAAGTCGATGCGCTCGATACTGCCGCTATACACGGTGGGCGGCAGGTCGTCACGGTCGGCGGTGATGTTCTGGTGTTTGTGGATGTGCCCCAGCGCGACATAGTCCCAACGTGCATCGGCGACGTGTGTCTTACTCACGCTAATATCCCGGCCTAGCATGATGCCGCGCTCACTCCCGGCAATTGCACCTGTCACGGTGAAGTGTGCGGTCAGCAGGCGGGGCAGGCCGTCGGGCGCGGCTTTTGTCTCCGCTTCTTCCGCCAGTTCCTCTAATATATAGACAAGGCTCTCGTGCAGGGCGCGGTCAGTCTCCGCGATGGTTCTGCTCATGGTGGGCAGAGCATCCAGGATTCGTGAGCGCATGGGGTACGGCGCAGACCCGATGATGACATCTCCACGCTTGGTGCTGATTTTGCGTACCTCATAATCCGCCGCCACCCATACATTCGGCACGGCCAGCGTATCATAAATTTCAATGCTGGACGCCTTCATTCTGGCCGGGGCGACATCATGATTGCCGATGAGCATGACAACGGGCGCAATCTGTGACAAATCGCGGATGCGGTGGGCGAACTCGCGTTGATAGGTCGGGTTGGGCGTGCGCGTCTTGAAGGCGTCCCCCGCGAAGATAATTAAATCCGCGTCGTGTTCGCTGGCATAGGCGCAGATGTCATCCATGCGCCGCAAAAAGTCTACTACGCGGCTACTTAGCCCGGTGTCGGGGTCGGTCTTGCCGTAATTTTCCATGCCGATATGAGCATCGGCAAAATGTAAAATACGGATAGCGTCGGTCATGGTGTACGCCTTTTTACCTTGTCTTATGGTTATCAGATGCCAATTTTTTGAATGAGATTGAGCGCTTCCATCTGCATCTCCGCGCTACGGCGGCCTAAGCTGGCAAGCTCTACACTTTGCTCCGCACCACTGAGGTGACGTTGTGCCTGTGCCAGGCAGATAATCCCCCACCGGATGTTGCCGATAATCTCCCACCAATCGGCGGCGGCGCGATCAATGGCACGTCCACTAAATTCTTCATAAGCGCGGATGAAGCGTTCGCGTTCACACAAGCCCGCCGCGTGCAGATGGTCATTGCCGAAGCGCCAATCGCGCATACACAAATAACCGATTTCCTCCGCCGGATGCCCAACATGTGCGAATTCCCAATCAATCACGGCGGCTAATCCGCTTGTATCCACCAGCAAATTGCCAATACGGAAGTCACCGTGAATAAAAGTTTGTTCCGCGTCGACGGGCATGTTACTTTCCGCCCAGCGGAGCGCGTACTCGAACGCCGGGACGTGTGCGCCGAGCGCGTCTAAAATCATGTAAGTCTGCGTGAGTGTGGTCTGTGCGGCGGTCTGACCAGCAAGCGGACGTTGCAGGAAGTCCAGCGCCGGGTTGTTGAGCGGGATGCTATGAATCCGTGCCAGTTGTTTTGCCATCTGCTCTGGCAGGTTATCACGTGCTCCGGCGAGTTCCGGCGCGGTGATGACCTTGCGCCCGATGCTGACGCCTTCCACAAAATCCATCAGGAAGAAGGGCAAGCCCAACACGCTGTTATCTTCGCATAAATAGCGTACTGGCGCAACGTTGACACCTGCATCATAGGCGGCTTGCATCAGCGTAAATTCCTGCCGACGGCTGAGCGCATCTTCGTTCATGGTGGTGGGCAAATCCTTACGCATGACGAGCTTGTGCGGCTGGTCGGCGATGGTGAGCGTGATGGCCCAACTTTCCCGCGATGCCCCACCCGCCAGCGCGTGCATCGCCTGGATGCGGACTTTAGCGCGGGTTTGCTCCGTCAGGAAGGTTTCGAGTTTTGCACGTAAATCGTCTATACTTAAATCATGGGACATAAGGTTATTTTCCTGATTGCTTTTGTTAGGGATGGATTTTCCCGTAGCGGCACGGCAGGCCATGCCACGACAATAACCACACTTAATTTTTAAACTGGATTATCATGCCTCTGCACATATAAAAACAACATCCAGCACACTAAAGAGATTACCCAATTTAGCGCAATAACGATAGTTTATGGAGATTTTTATAATGGATTTTAGCTATCCCCCTCACATCCTGGACTTAGCCGAGCGCGTGCGGCGCTTCGTGGATGAAGTCGTCATCCCGATGGAGAAGCACGCCCACGACGACCCCGACAATGGAATCCCGATGCAGATGATACACGACGCCCGGCAAAAGGCGAAAGCCGCCGGGTTGTGGGCGCCCACCATGCCGCCGTCATTGGGCGGGTTAGGGCTGACGCTGGAAGAATGGCCGCCTGTGCTGGAGGCCGCCGGGCGTAGCCTGCTGGGGCCAATGGTGCTCAATTGCTCCGCGCCGGATGAGGGCAATATGCACCTGCTGAATATGTACGCGAATGACGAACAGCGCGAACGCTACCTGGCCCCCCTCACACGCGGGGAAACCTTCTCGTGCTTCGGCATGACTGAGCCGCATCCCGGCGCAGGGAGCGACCCGACCATGCTCCAAACTTACGCCGAGCGCGACGGCGAAGACTGGATTATCAACGGGCATAAATGGTGGACGACGGGCGCGGGAATCGCATCGTTTATCATCATCATGGCACGCACAGGGGAAGATGCTAAAAGCGGCACGACGTTGTTTCTCGCCCCACTGGATTCACCCGGTATTGAGCTTGTTCGCGCTATTCATCATATGGGCGAACCCGATCCCGGTGGTCACTATGAGGTGAAATTCCATGATTTACGCCTGCCGGATAGCGCGATTCTGGGCGCGGCGGGGCAGGGCTTTAAGCTGGTGCAAAAGCGGCTAGGCCCGGCACGCTTAACCCATTGTATGCGCTGGACGGGCGTCGCCCAGCGTGCGTTGGAGATTGCGACAGCCTACGCCAGCCAGCGCGAAGCGTTCGGGCAGAACCTCACACAACACCAGGCGGTGCAGTGGATGTTGGCCGACAGCGCGTTGGAACTTCATGCAGGGCGGTTGATGGTGCAACATGCGGCTTATCTCATCAGTAAGGGGGATGATGCGCGTCAAGAAGGCTCTATGGCAAAAGTGCATGTAGCAGAAACTGTTAACCGTGTGCTGGATCGCGCGATTCAGATTTGTGGTGGGCTGGGCATCTCCCGTGATGTTCCCATCAGTAAATGGTACGAAGCCGCCCGCGCCTTCCGCATTTACGATGGCGCGTCGGAAGTCCACCGGATGGTGATTGCGCGGCATGTGATTAAGCAGTTCCGCGCAGACTAGGCGGTGATTGTCAGGTTTTAAATCAGGACACATACTTTATTCATGAAAAACACCTATGAGAACCCCATTTTAAAAGGAACCTACCCCGACCCCAGTATTTGCCGGGTCGGGGAGGATTATTACATTGTCACCAGTAGCTTTTGCTACTTTCCCGGTGTGCCTATCTTCCACAGCAGAGATTTAATCCACTGGGAGCAGATAGGGCATTGCCTAACGCGGGCGTCACAGTTGATGCTGGATAACATCCCTTTTGCGCTGGGGATTTTTGCGCCGACTTTGCGCTACCATCACGGGCGTTTTTACATGGTGACGACTCTGATGGGCGGCGGTGGCAACTTCTACGTATGGGCGGACGACCCCGCCGGAGAATGGTCTGACCCGGTGTGGTTGGAACAAGGCGGCATAGACCCTTCGCTGTTTTTTGAGGATGATGGGCGCGTTTACCTGACCGGGACGGGCGAGCCACCGGGCATTTATCAAACGGAAGTTGACCTTAAAACAGGCAAAAATTTAAAAGAGTCGGTCATGATTTGGCGAGGGATGGGCGGACGTTACCCGGAAGGGCCGCATCTGTACAAGGTCGGGGATTATTACTACCTGATGATTTCCGAAGGCGGGACGGAATATGCACACCGGGTCACATTGGCGCGGTCAAAATCCGCTTGGGGGCCGTTTGAACCTTGTCCTCACAACCCTATTTTTACCCATATGAATCTGCCAAACCTGGCTTTGCAGGCCACCGGCCATGCAGATTTAGTGCAAGACCATGCGGGACGCTGGTGGATGGTGTGTCTGGCGAATCGCCCGTCGCGGGATTTCCCCGCCCACCACTTAGGGCGGGAGACAATCCTTGTGCCTGCCGCATGGGATGACGCAGGCTGGTTGGTGGTCAACGAAGGCAACCCGGCGGAATTAACCATGCAAGCAGAGACATTGCCCCTGCAACCGACAAATGGCTTCCCGGAGTTAGATGATTTTGACCAGCCAACGCTCGGTTTGATGTGGAACTTCATCCGCACGCCGCATACGGCGTTTTGGTCATTAATAGCGCGGCATGGCTGGTTACGCCTTACAGGGAACGGCCATACGTTAGACGAGGTGGCTTGCCCTGCATTTGTTGGCCGCCGCCAACAGCATCTTCATTGCGAAGCACGCGCTCTGGTAGATTATGAACCGCAGTCTGCCGCCGATTCCGCCGGAATGACCGTGTACCAGAACGAGGAGCATCATTACGAAATCTTCATCGGGCAGGAAGACCAGCAACGGTACATCGGTGTGCGGCAACGGATTGGCACATTGGCGGCGACGGTGGCGCGTGAGTTTCTGCCGCAAGGTTTGGTGACGTTCATCATCCGTGCGGAGCCGGAAGCGTATCATTTTTCGTACATCTGCGGGGATGCCGCGCCAGCATATCTGGCAACCGCCCGCACACGCCATCTATCTTCTGAGGCTGCAGGCGGCTTTACGGGCGTCTTCTGGGGGATGTATACACACGGCGATACTCCGGCGGATTTTGACTGGTTTGAGGTGAAACAACTATAAGTTCAGGGCGATGGGTCAACAGCTACCCGCCAACAGCTACCCACAGACTTATTTCCGTGAGAATCGTTTTTAAGCGTCGCCTTTAAATGATTACAGCCAAAACGGAACCACACCGTCATCCAGGTTAAAGCGATTGCCACGCCCTAACCATTCGCTCAGTTGTTCCGCGTTGACGACGGTCACTGGCAGTTTGGGCGGGCGTTGTGCGCCATAAGTAAGCAACGTCCAGATGAGCACGCTCCGCAGGGCTTCATCAATGGGCAGGGCGGGCGATCCGGCGCTAAGGGTGCGGATGTGTAACGGTTGCGGTGTGATGTCATCCGGCGGCACAGAAGAGACTAAAAACGCTTCGGTATTGCTCAGTTTAAAGGCGTTGCCCCATGCGGGTTGCACAATATTGCCGGAGTTAATGGCGTACAAGCGCGGCGCACCAAAGCGGATGACTTCCACTGGCAGAAATTGGGCGCGGATAGCCTGCCCCCATGTCGTTAGCGCGGCCAGCAAATCCGCCGGGAATTCATCCAGATAGTGAATCATCACGCGCTTGCCGGAAAAAATCTTCTGCGGGAATAAATCGCGCACCAGCACGAACGGGAGTTTGTCCTCTGTAATCTCCAACTCGCGCACGGCATAATGCAAAAATTCGCCATCCGCTTTATACACTCGCGCAATGGCGGTCAGGCGGGTGGCCTCTAACGTGACAAACGTCTGCCGGATGATGTCCAGCCCGACCACATAATCGGCGGCTTCTATCGGCTCGGCCAGCAGAAAGGGCGTGTTGCCCGTCTTGCCCAAAATACTGAGGATCATGCCGGTCATGGCGTCGGGGTCATTGAGCGTAGACTCGTAAATGACGTGGGTAGGCAATCCCCGCGCTAGTGTTAGCGTTTTGACATAAGCGGCGGTGGCGTCGTCGCTGTTTTCTTCGTCGTCACCCGCGTCTATTTCATCCGGGAAGAAAGCCAGAATAATGTCCGGGTCTTCTTTTTCCACCACGCGCACCGCACTTTCTAAATTCTCGCGGGAAACCACCCGCACCCGGCGCTCGCGGATGACTTCAATCTCGAACGGGAAGGAGCGCCCCAACTGACGGCGCATGGCCTCCACAAAATCTTCAATCTTCATATTCAGCGTATTGACCACACATACGCGCACAGGGGCACGAGCGAAGGCCGGGCGCATGGTATACACGCCGCACTTGAGGAAGTCATCCGTGAGTGTGGCGGCGTTGTAAGGGCGCACACGGTTATCTTTAAACCGCAGGTTCATCTCAAAATCCGCAGAGGTGAAAGACTCGGGCATGATGCGGGAATCAAACGCTTTGCCGATAATCCCGGCTTGCTTGGGGATGTCGCTCACCGCGCGGACTTGCAAGGCGCGGGCTTTGGGCGGCATCTGGAGTGTCTGTAATGCCTGACGCGGGTCAACTTCAAAGCGGTGTAACTGTGGCAAGCGGACGATCAAACGCACCCCCCGCGCAAGATATTCCAGCGTGTTGCGCCCGGCCTGCACCGTGACCACCCATTCATCATCGGGCGAACGCTCTACAACTTCTGGTGGTATGTGTGGCGCTTCTACCATCAAGCGCGGGCGGTGGTCGCGCAATTGGCCGATAACCCCGACAATTTCGCCGCGACTCTGTCCATCAGTCACCCATAGGCCAATGGCACGCTCTTTGACGGCGGTTATCTCCGCTATGCTACCGATATAGTCTTGCAGGTTCAGGTTATAAATCAGCCGGGAAGCGATGGATAGCGACAGGGCAGGCTGACCGTTGACGCTCCATGCCTGTACTTTGCTCTCACGTTCTACGCGGGCATTACGGATGGTTGTGTTGAACTTATCCAGCGCGGCTTGCATTGTCTCGGCCAGTGGCTTGATTTTGGTACGGGCTATAAACGCGGCTATCGTGCCGGGCGGCAGGTCGCGCTGGGTCTGCGGGTCGATGCCATCCAACAGGGCGAAGGCGTCCGGTGCTTCAGCCTTCAGTGCATCCCCTGTGATAACAACCTCTATCGGGTTGATGCTGATGTTGTCGGTGATGAGATGCGCGTCCAGCCACAGCCAATCACCCGCGAACGTGCGGCGCAGGCGTGCGGCCATGCGCCCCCCCATACGATTAACAATCGCTTGCGGTGCGTTGGGGGTGACGTTGAGCTTATACGCCACAAGCGGCGGCACGGCCTCCGGCGGGATGGGGAAAATTTCCGTAAATAAATCGGACATGCGTTTAACTTATCACCTTGCTGGATGCGGACTATTGTTCTATTTTACCGCGCATAAGCCCGATTTGCTTGGGGGTAAAGTGAACGGATTACATCAATTCCTGATACACCGCAACCGTTTGCGCCGCAATACCCTCATGGGTGAAGTGAGTGAGGGCGCGTTCCCGGCCTAACATGCTAAGGTGTGCTGATAGGGAAAAATCCGCTTGCAATTGTGCCAGTCGCTCGGCCAGCGCGGAGGCGTCGTTCTCCGGTACGATGAGGCCAGCATCGCCAATGACACCCGGTATCGCGCCACTATCCGAGCCGATGACGGGCACACCAGAGGCCATCGCCTCTACCAGCACCCGCCCGAACTGTTCTTTCCAGTTGGGGCGCGTCAGGCTGGGCAGGGCGAGCACATCCAATGTGTGATAAAAAATGGGAATCTGCGTTGAGGGAACCTGAGCTAAAAATTCCACACGCGGGCGGATGCCCAAGTTAATCGCTTGGTATTCCAGGGCTTCGCGCATCGGCCCACCGCCCAGAATCTTCAAGCGCCAGTCGCCGCTTAATTGCGCGACAGCTTCCAACAAAACACCGATACCTTTTTCCTCTACTAAGCGCCCAACATACCCGATTGTGAACACTTCACGGCGCGGGAGAACGTCATCCGGCGGTGCGAACAGTGCGGTATCCGTGCCGAATTGCGGAATAGTCCGTAGAGGGCGGGTGTAGCCTTTTTCGCGCCAGACCTCTCCGGCGCTGTCTGTACCTACGAGGAGGTAATCCGCATTATCAAGCGCCCAACGTTCCCCCCAACGGAACGGAATCGGATAATCGCGTTTGAGGTTTTGCCATGAGAAAAAGACCGATTTCGCGCTTACTTGTTGGGCATGATACAGCGCCTGCCATGCGGATAGGTTGTACGGTTCTTCATCAATGTGGACGATGTGCGGCTTAAATTCCCGGATGACCTGCCCAAGCCCGGCGTAAAAGTGCAGATGAAAGTTGCCATTCATGCGGATGGGCAAGACATCCAATTGATAGCCGGAGGTATAAGCGCGTTCCAGGGGCATGTCGCCGCGCTCGTCCTTCCACACCGGCGGGACGACGACGCGCAAATCAATCCCCTGCTGGGCGATTAGCTCCAGCTTGCGTTGGTAGATGCCAACCACCAACGCCTTAGAAACCATCAATACACGGGTCATGTGGTGGCTTCCCCTTTTAAAGACAGGACAAGAATAACGTTATAAACCACAAACGCATGTTGCGATTTTAACATACTCTGCATTTTGTATGGAGCAAAACCAAGAATTGATTTTCGCACATCGTTGCGCTGTGTTATACTCGCCAATATGAGAGAACCAATGAATGACTGGGTAGAAGCAATTAACGCAAGGGGATTGGGGAGCGCGTTTCGTACCGTGCTGGACGTATTAACCCCTCTAGGGCCGTTGGCCGCGCAATTGCTGTATGTCGCTCAGCCTGTGACTGGGTTATTCGGCTGGGGGGATGCAGTGGCAAATTTTGCCCATACGCTGGAAGACCCGGAAGAAATCGCGGCTTTACGCCAACGCTTAAAGGCCGCCGATGATGATTAACCAGCTTGTTTGACGGGGAGACAATCGCTTTGGATTACAGCACATTAGGCGTCCTGTCCATATTAGTGATTTTGGTGGTGCTTATTCTCATCACCGTGCCAGTACGTCGTCGGCCTGCCCTACGGCGCATTGAAGCCTATGAGATGATGCCCGATATTGTCGGGCGCACGGTAGAAGCAGACCGCCCCCTGCATATTTCGCTCGGCTCGGCGGGGATAGGTGGGGAAAGCACGATGATTGCAGTGGTCGGCGCGTCATTGGCCTATCAACTTGCATTGCGGGCGGCAGTCGGCGACCATTCCCCCCTGATTACGGCTTCGGATACAAGCGCCATCCCGTTAGCCCAGGACGCCCTGCGCCGTGCCTACCGCGACATCAACGCCTCTGCACGATATAATCCGTCGGCGGCACGCTGGTATCCATCCGGCGGGCGCTCGTTGGCCTTTGCCGCCGCACTGAGCGTTATGCTCAGTGATGAGCGTGTGGGCGGTAGTGTGCTGGCTGGCAGTCATGGGGCAGAAGTTGCACTGGTGATGAATACATCATCACGCATGGGACAACCCATTATCGCGGTCAGCGACCGCTTAGAAGGGCAGGCGGTGGCTTACGTGATGGGCGATGCGCCGCTCATCGGCGAAGAAGTGTTTGTTGCTCCGGCCTATTTAGACGAAAACCCGTCGGAGGCGCGTCTGGCGCTGACGCTGGACATGATGCGTTATTTGCTCATCGCCGCAATGCTGGTGATATTAGTGCTTTCGGCAAGGGGGTAAGCGGCTATGCGTGTAAGGCTGTGGGCGGCAATTACATCTGCACTGACGGCGGCCATCGGCTTGATTGTATTGTTCGGCCTGTTGCTGACGCCTGAAGCGGGCGATGACGGCGGTCTGACCAGTTCTTCCATCCGCACGCTGAACAGCATTGCGGACTTTCTGCTTCAACTCACGACGATTGTCATTGCACTGACCATCATCATAGGCATTATTAATCTGGTCGTGGTGCATACGAACCGGGTACGCAAACGCGAGCGTGGCCTGTTTTATAGTCTGGCGCTGTTGGTCAGCTTTGGGTTGGTGGTGGGCACTTATGCCTTTAACCGCGAAACCAGCATCATCATCCTGGAAACAGTGCAGTTTTCGGTGGAGTCCGCGTTGGCGGGGGTGGTGTTCTTCGCGCTGGTGTATGGCGCTTACCGGATGTTACGGCATCAGGTGACGTGGGCGCGGGCGTTGTTCGTCAGCATATTATTGCTGATTTTGACGGCGGCTTTGCCTTTTTCTAATGTGGAGCCTTTGCACCCGGTTCGGGATTGGCTGTTGGCCGTCCCTGTAAGCGCGGGGACACGGGGCTTGTTGCTAGGCATCGCGTTAGGCACGGTAATCACCGGCGTGCGCGTGCTCATTGGCGTGGATCGTTCCTACCGTGAGTGAGGGTTATGAGCGACGATTTTAACTGGTTAAACGACAATCAACCGGACGATGGCGACGAAACACCTGATGACTCATCAGGGGATAAATTCGATTGGCAACGTGACGGCGAGGAAGAAAAAACCTCATCACCGGAAGAACGCACAGGCGTTACCGGCCTGCTGAACTGGCGGCGGGGTGGTAAAAAGGGCGAGCAACCGAGCGCGGACGATGACGACGACATCCCTGATATTGAATGGGACACACCGGACGGCGGCGGCAAAGATGGCCTGCCTGCGCGTACAGGGGTTACCGGGATGCTCAACTGGCTAGACAGCCATGAGGACTCCTTCGAGCGCCAGGTGGAGGAAGCCGAACGCGCGATGCAGGCGCTGGAAGCACGCCAAAAAGAACTGGAACAAGCATCCGCAGAGGATGTGCCGGAACCGGACAAGGTGGATGATTTGTTCGGCGCGGGCGATGATGATAACGAGGACGTGCAGGACTTCGCGCAAGATGTGCCGGACTGGTTGCAGGGCGGCGATGAAACTTCGTTTGAAGACGCCCCCACCGTTGAGGTACAAGGCGGCCAAAAAGCAGGACTCGGTGGCTTGTTGGGCATGTTGGGGGATGACTTCAGCGATGACGACGAGGACTTCACGGCGTCCGATGCGGATTTACAAGATTCGCCGGATTGGTTGACGGAATTAGAGCCAGATGCCCAACCGGAAGCGCCGATAGCGTCTTTTGAGCCGTTTGATGCTGATGACGATGCGCTGGACTATCTGCCGGATGATATAAGTGATGACGACAGCGACAGCCTGCCGGATTGGTTGTTAGGCGGCACGGATGATGACGCCGCGCTTTCCAGCGAAGCAGACGACGACAGCGAAGAAGTCCCGGATTGGCTGACCATGCCGGATGCACCGGAGGCCACCGAATCGATAGAGCCGTTATCCGCGTTTACGGACAATGGCGACGATAGTGAAGAAATCCCGGATTGGCTGACTGGCCTGCCGGATGATGAGGCTGAAGAAGACGATATTGATGCTGTGCCGGACTGGTTGAGTGAATCCGGCCAGAGTATGGAAACAGCGTTTGATGTCGAAGATGCTGACGTTGATATTGACGCTCTGCCGGACTGGTTGCAGGGCGATGACGTATTTGAGGAAGAAGAAGCGGAACCTGACCCCTTGCTAAGCATGTTTGATGGCGGGGATGATAGCGAAGAATTTGACTTTGCTTCGTTGGCGGATGCGCCGAGTCCTGTCAAGGGGTTTGATGACTTTGACGAAGACGACTTCATCGCGGAGACCAGCGCGGACGATGACGACGACTTCGACTTACTGGGCGGGTTAGGGTCTGCACGGACGGGCTTTACCGGGATGCTGAGTGACCCGACAGCAGATGACGATGGCGGCGACTTTGACCTGCTTGGTGAACTGGCAGGGGATAAATTACCCGTAGAAGACTCTGCCTTCTCAGAAGCCGAAGCGGATGACTTCAGCTTTTTCGACACGGTTGATGAAGACGAGGCACAGGCGGAGCCTATCGCGCAGGAAGACCCGGATGCAGTATTCCAACGGATGTTCGGGGATGCACAGGAAACCCCCATCGCGGATGCGGTAGCGGATGATGACGACTTCCTGACGATGGCGGGTGCGCGTGGCTTTGGCGACGATGACTCCGGTGATGAGGAAGACCCCTTCCGCGATGCGTTTTTTGATAAGCCTAAGCAATCGTCCAGCGTCGCACAACCGGATGAACTCGACTGGTTATCCGGCATTTCTGACGATGACATCTTCAACGCGGATGATATTAGCCAGCAATTAGCGGACGAACGCGACAGCGCCATCGGCGGGTTTGCCCCGCGTGAGCGCTCCTATGCGGATGTAGATGACTACCTCGCCAGCCTGGATGACGATATACCATTGCCGACGACGGGCGATGTGGCGATGTCGAACGAAGTGGACTTCGACACGTTCTTTGATGAAAGACTCGGCACGGAAACCGCAGGCGAAGCCCCGCCGGAACTCGCGCCGGATGCGCCGGATTGGTTGGCGGATTTATCCGAAGGCGCGGTAGGCGCAGGCAGTGCGGCGGCACTTGCGCGGCAAAAGCCAGACCGTCCGGTGGATGCATTAGGCGACCAGCTTAAAAACCTGCGTGAACGCGGACTAAACCTGAAGGTGATGAACGTCACCGGCGATACGCCTGCCATTGAGCGCATTATTCCGGGCGTCAGCAACACGCTCCCGGCGGTGGTGTTCGAGCCGGGTGATGTTGAGGTACTGACGGACGTTCTGCTGACGGATGAGCAACGCCAGCGTACCGCTATTTTGACCACATTGGCTGGTGCGGAGGAAGAATCCGCACGTAGGCAGGCCAAAAAGCGCCGCCGCTTCCTCAGTGACCGCTTGCTCATCGGCCTGCTGTTACTGGCGGTGATGGCCGCGCCTTTCCTGAGTGATAGCTTTAACATCGGCGACCGGCCACCCGCGCAATTTTTACCAGGCACTGTGCCGATGACGTTCTATCAGGCTATCGAGGCTGTGGAGAGTAACGACCTTGTGCTTGTCGCGGCGGACTTCGGCAGTGCGGGCGGCGCGGAACTGGACGGCGCGACGGACGCGCTGTTGCGTCACATCCTGGCACGCGGGGGACGCCCGGTAATTGTCAGTGGTAATGCACTGGGCTTGCTCCGTGCGGAAAACCTGATGGACGGCATCGCGGCGCAGAACACCCTGACGCGCAATCAGGATTATGTGATTGGCTCGTACCTGGTGGGCGATACGATTGGCCTACGCAACTTTGCACAAAATATCGAGCGTTACGTCAACACGGATGCACGCGGCAACAGCACCGGGTTAAGCATCAATTCGCTGGATGACTTCCGCTTGATTGTGGTGATTGTGGAAAGCGCAGACCGCGCCCGTGCATGGGGGGAGCAAGTATCCCCGTTGACGAACACGGCCATCAGCGCCATCACCGCGCAGGGAGCCGCGCCGCTTTCCGAGCCATATTTACAACTTGGCGCGGAAAACTTAGCCGCTTATATCGTTGGCTACCGCGATGGTGTGGTCTATGAAGGTATGGTCAGCACATTGATTGCGTCTGGCGGGCGCTACGACTTTAACATTCTGCCAACGGCAACGCCGACCTTCACGCCGACCATTACGCCAACGCCAACACAAACGCCATTGCCCACCGACACACCGCCGCCAACGGCAACGCCGACCGAAATCCCGACGGATGCACCGACGACTGCTCCCACCATTGAGGGCGAAGCGATTGTTCCGGTTGAAGTAGAGCCGACCAATACCCCCGCCGCGACCAACACGCCGCGAGCGACCAATACACCGCGCCCGACGAACACGCCTGCACCAACAGCCACGGCGACTTCTGCCGTTGCCCGTTTTGCAGTGGTGAATGTGGATAGCGCGGTTAACGTCCGGGTAGAGCCGAGTACAACCGTGAGCGCGGTAGGCGCACTGCGGCCAGAGGAACGGGCGCTTATCATCGGGGAGCAGACCAATGCTTCCGGTGAACTGTGGTACAACATCCGCTTCTTTGATGTCAACGGCGCATTGATTGAAGGCTGGATACGCAGTGACCTGGTGACGATTGAGACGACGACAGGCAGTGTGGAACGCTTCTTCCCGACGCCAACGCCGGAGGGTGTTTCGGTGACGACATTCAGCAAACGCATCACCCGCGCCCAAGCAGATGATGATTCCGATGCAAGTGATGAGGCCGACGAAGAAGGCGAAGCCTTGCTGACGCAGGAGGAGGTCATCGCTACCTTGACCGCGCTCCCGTTGGCGACGGCTACCGCCCGTGCAGAGCGCACGCCCGGCCTGCCCGTGATTTATGATTACAGCCTGCAACCGCTTTTAGAGGGCTTGCAGTTCACGCCGACACCGCCCGGCCCGCGTGCGTTGGAGCGCAACATCGCGCCGCCGGAGATGGCCGATAGCGATGCACGGTGGTATAGCATCACGCTGGGGCTGATATTCGCGGTGGTGGTGATTGCGTTCGGCAGTGTGTATAACGTCTTACGGCTGGCGGGTCGGCGCAACCGTCCCAAGCGTAATTAATTGGGGATAACTTGCAGATGACTTGCAAAGGATAGCACATGGAAGATGTCGGCCTGATTGCGGGTTTAGTGCTAACGCTGATGGTGTTTAGCTATTTGCTGGGCGATAACGTGCTGTATCGCCTGGCGGTATACGTGTTTGTCGGCCTTGTGGCAGGGTATGTCAGCATTGTTGTGGTGGAAAGTGTGTTAATCCCATGGTTTGATACCACGCTGAACAGCGAAGATAACGCCACCTTCGCCACCGGGATGATTCCAGTGTTAATTGGTGTGCTGTTGCTGTTTAAATCCTCCAAACGATTAGGGCGCTTTGGCAACTTAGGCATCGCGTTTGTGATTGGCGTGGGGGCGGCAGTGGCCGTAGCGGGCGCACTCACTGGCACGCTCCTCCCGTTGACGTTCGACAGCGCGACCGTGCGCGAAGGCGCGGAAGTTGAGTCCGTGTTGATATTCTTCGGCGTGGCGGCCAGCCTCATTTATTTTCAATACATTGCGCGAGCAGATGCGGCGGGCAACCCGCGTCGGGTATTGCCGGTGCGGGCGTTGGGCGTGGTGGGCGAAGGCGTTATCATCATCACCCTAAGCGTCATCTACGCCGCCGCCATCATCACCAGTTTAACCATCTTTAGTGAGCGCATCAGCTTTTTGTTGGGGGGGTAGGGGTTTATGGCAGATAACGTCCGTTCGATTTTAGCGGCGGATTTTGGCAGTGTGTACACGCGGGCAGTGCTGATTGACCTGGTGGATGGGGAATATCGGCTATTGGCGCGTGGCGAAGGCCGCACAACGGATGGCTTCCCCGTGTTTGACCTCTCTATCGGGTTTGAGCGCATCGTCCGTGAGATAGCCGAAACCACCGGACGCCGCCTGACCGATAGCGCCGGGCGCATCCTGACGCCGGAGAACGACGAACGCGCTGGTGTGGATTTGTTCGCCATTAGCGCGAGTATCGGGCGGCCTTTGCGGGCTGTGATTGTCGGCTTGATGCCCAATGTCAGCATTTATAGCGCCATCCGCGCCACCACAGGCACATATATCGACGTGCGCGCCGTCATCAGCCTGGATGACCGCCGCACGGAAGAGGAAAAGCTGAACGCGCTGATGCTCAGCTACCCGGATGTTATCTTTTTGACGGGGGGCACGGATGATGGCGCGGAAGGTATGGTCAAGCGTAACGCGGAATTGGTGCGTCTGGTCATCACGCTGACGGATAAAAACCGCAGGCCGTCGCTGGTTTATTCTGGCAATCACGCGCTATCAACCTATATTCACGAAACATTCGAGCCACTGACAACGGTATTCATCGCGGATAATCTGCGGCCATCTTTGGAAGAAGAACGGCTGGATGCGGCACGTTACCAGCTTGGGCGAGCGTTTGACCGTTATAAAGAGATACGTCAAAAGAGCTTTGCAAGCATGGCGGAGCGTAGCCAAACCGGGATTTTATCCACCGCACGCGGGCAGACCATTGTCGCGGAATATCTGAGCAAGGCCGAAGATGCCAACGTCGCCATTATTGACGCAGGAAGCGCGGCCTTTAGTGTGGCGGTGGCGGAGCGCGGCAAGGTGTTTAGTAGCATCCGCACGGACATCGGCTTAGGCCACAGCGCCCCGCAGACGTTAGAGGCCGTTGGCGCGGACGCGGTAAAAGCGTGGTTGCCGGGATACACCACAACGGCGGATTTACGCAATTACACACTCAATAAATCTGTCCGTCCCGGCTCCATCCCGATGACGGCGTGGGATTTATACACAGAACACGCCTTTCTGCGCGCAGGGATGCGCCGCGCATTGTTAGACGCGAACCCGGCATGGCAAACAAAACCGCCCGCCGTCGGCTGGATTATCGCGTGTGGGTCTGCATTAACGCGCACAGGCTCGCCCGGCTACGATGCGATGCTGATTCTGGATTGTGTGCAACCGGCAGGCGTGACCGTGCTAGAGGCTGACCCGTTTGGGCTAGTCCCGGCAATGGGCGCGATTGCGGCCAAAGCGCCGCAGGCCGTTGTACAATTGCTGGATGGCGATAACCTCACACGGTTGGGCATCGCCTTTAGCGTGAGTGGCAGGCCGCGTGTGAACAAACCTGCGCTGAAAATTACCATCAGGCCGCAGGATTCTAAGCAAAAAATCAAGATGACCGTACTCGGTGGGCATATTGGTATTTATCCCTTGCCTGTGGGGGAATATGCGACCGTGAGCGTTGCGTGTCGGGGTGGGCTGAACATCAATGGCAAGCGGCGCGTCAAGCTGACAGTCGCGGGTGGCACAGTCGGGTTGATCTTCGATGCGCGGGGTCGGGCGTTGCCGTTGGGTGATACGCCTGTCAAGCGGGCGGCACAACTGCCCGTTTGGGTGGCAGATGCGACCGGTGATGCACTGGAAGCCATTCCGGAGCGTTGGTTAGAGCCAATCACGGATGAAGAAATAGCCCCTGCCGCCAAAGACGCGGCCAAAAAGCCGAAAAAGCAACGTAGGGAAAAGAAGCCCAAGAAGGGCAAACCCAACGAGACCGACACCCGCTTTGATGACTTGTTCGGCGGGGAACAAGAGGCTGAAGAAGAGGATTTACGCAATGTACTATCCTGACCAGCGTTATGCTTCGGAATTAACCGTCATCCGGCGTGAGGCCATGTTGCCGGAAGAAGCGCTCGGCACGCTCCGCACGATGGAAGGCAAGCGCGTAGACATCCGCGATGTAGTTGCCACTGGCGTTATTCCATCGCGCTATGTATTGCTGGATGTGATGAAGTTCTTCCGGTTGCGCCGTGTGGAACAAGTCGAAGAACTCCTGAAAGTTGAACCTGGCAGTGTGGTGGATAAAGACCAGGTGATTGCTGGCAAAAGCCTGGAGCGCGGCAAGCGCCTGTTGACGCCTGTAAAGGGCATCATCGCACGGATAGACGGCGGGCGCGTCATCGTGCAGGAATTACCGGATGTCATTGATGTGGAAGCCGGTGTGCGCGGGCGTGTGGTGCATGTAGAGGCCGGGCGCGGCGTCGTGGTGGAATCCGCCGGAGCGCAGACGCAAGGTGTATGGGGCAACGGCAAAAACGTGATTGCCTCCATGCGGGTAGAACCGGAAGAAGGGCTGGAAACCATCGTCGCGGACTCCTTAGAGCAACGGTATAATGGCACGATTGTTTTAACGCGGCGGCCACTGACTGCGGAAGCCTTCCGCGTGATGAAGGTGCAGGGCTTCGCGGGGGTCATCGCCCCAAGCATGGATTCCGCGCTGATTCGGTTGGCGACGACGTGGAAGGGCGCGGTTTTGCTCACAGAGGGCTTCGGCAACATCCGCATGAGTAACGCCGCTTATAACTTACTTAAAGAATTTGCGGAAAACGTGGTCACGCTGGATGCGTATACGCCCAGCCGCTTCGAGACACGCACGCCGGAAGTGATTGTCAATGTGCGCCCGCGTGACGCCAAACCCACGCCACCTAACGTTCAGCTATCCTTACGGGAAGGCATGACCGTCCGTGTGACACGCTCACCACATCTCGGCTTGACCGGGCGTGTGGTCAGTTTGCCACGTTTACCAGTAAAATTACCCAATGGGTTGCGCGTTCCCAGTGCGCGGGTAGAATTAGTGTCAGGCGAAACGGCAGATATACCGGTTGCTAATTTAGAGGTTCTTGGGCGCTGAGTCCCCCGAACTTAAGGAGATAGGCATGAACGACGATTTCAGAGACGATGACATGGACTTCGACTTCGATGATGATTTTAACTTCGATGACGATGATCCATTCAGTGGGGGCGGGGGAAGCGGCGACAGAGGGTATAGTCAGGATGATGATGACTTTAACTTCGACGATGACGAGAGCATCGACTTTGAAGACATTGACGCCTTAAGCAACTTTGATGATAGCGATGACCTGAGCTTCACGGATGAGGAGCAAAGCGCACGCGGCACCAACCGCACGTTTATCATCCTTGCGGTGTTGATGTTCCTGACGTTCCTGTGCGGCATCGGCTTGGTGCTCTTCCTGGCGTTACGCCCCACCGGGCCATCACCCACCGCGCTGACTGCTACACAAATCGCCGCAGAAAATGAAGCAACCATCATCGCCGCTACCGAGATGGCAATTTTGCGGGCGACCACCGTCGCGGAAACGCAAGCCGCCATCGACGCGGAGCAGACTAGCACAGCCATCGCATTGCAGACGGAAATCCCTATTACGGAAACAGCAGAGGCCGCGCTAACGCAAGAGGCCGCGACGATTGTCGCCTTGACGGAAATCGCGCTCAGCTTTACGCCGACTCCGCTAGAGGTGGCCGCGTTTGACCTGCCCGCCACCCAGACGGCGCAAGCGGAAAACCTGACGCTAACGGCAATCGCGACACTCCTGACCGTCGAGCCAGAAATTGAAGAAGATACGCCAACCCCGCCGCCGATCTCCCAGCCCTTATTGGCGGAAGATGTGGCATTGACGGCCACAGCCATTGCCGAAGCCTTACGCGGCGGCATCCCGACACCGACGCCGGAAGACCTGGAAGCGGTCGGGCCAATCACACAACCGCCGACAACGGGCGTCCCGGGCGATAGATTGCCGGAAACAGGTTTGTTCGACGACTTGACCAGCGATCAAGGGTTACTTATGGCGCTGTTGATTGCGCTAGGCTTGGTGGGTGTTATCGCTGTATCGCGTACCATCCGCACGACGAACGCTTAGAAAAAGACTCAAGTTAGGGACACGACAAGCGCGTGTCCCTATAAAACATTAAGCACCAATTGAAAAGCTGGTGTGTTCAAATTAAATTTGCTTCCAGCCTGTGTTCTTAATTTTCTCCGCTTGTGTATCTGGCTTAACTTTCACCTTAGCTAAAGCGATCAAAGCCAGCATTGGCGACGATGGTTTCTCCATAACGTCGTGCATAGATTTGGGTAAATTCCGCGCCGAACAATACAATTTGTGCCGAGTAGTACACCCATAGTAAGATAAGCGTCAACGCCCCCGCCGCGCCGTATGTAGAACTCACAGCACTGTTAGCAAGATACATCCCTAGTAGAATGCGCCCGGCAGTAAAAAGCAGGGCGGTGACTAATGCGCCCACCCACACATCCCGCCAACGGATTTCTGCATGAGGCAGAATTTTAAAGATGAGCATAAATAACAGCGTCGTGATGCCGATGGATAATACCTCGCTGAAGATGCGTAACAATAGTGCGGAATTAGGGAACAGGCTAAACAGGTAACTATCCAGGAAAGATAGCAAAGTTCCTAACACGAGCGAAGTCATCAGCAAAAAGCCGACAATTAGAATCATGCCAAATGACAGTAATTTGTTGAGGATAAATTGCAGAGCGCCGCCTTGCTTTTCCACATCATCCACGCCCCATATTTTATTGAGCGCAATCTGCAAATTGTTGAACAGCGCCAACGCGCCGAACAACAAGCCCACCACGCCCAGAATAGACGAGATAAGCCCTTGACCGGGTTGCGCCATATTGTTGATGAGGTCACCGATGAACACTGCCGCGCCTTCCCCCACCGCGCTTTCTACCTGTTCGAGAATCTGCGCTTGGATTTCCGCCTGATTAACTACTAACCCGATAATGGCGACGGTGATGATGATGAGTGGAGCCATTGAAAAAGCGGTATAATATGCCAAAGAAGCGGCCAGCATGGGGGCGTTATCTTTGTTCCATTCTGCAAAGGTTTCTTTGATGAGGCTCAGGAATTCTGTTAAAGATTGTTTCATAGGTTGTCCGCCACGTGATTAAGTTCTGTAGTTTTCTATAATACGGCGGCCTGTCGCTTGTATGATGGGTTTTACGGGTCATCTGGATATAGGTCATCCGGGTGGTTTATCCAGCAAAATAGGCCAAGTGGGTGATTGCTTTCAGCATCTTGTCCCATTCTAGCGGGTGATTTTTAGACTAGAATATTACGGTACATACGACAATACGGACTAAAACATGACAACAAGCCAGACCTTTAAAAATACTTGCGTCATCTTATTGACGCTTCTTGCGGCTTATACACTTGTGGCGAGTATACGCATTATCGTTGTGTTATTGATTGCTATTATCATCGCTTCGGCCATGCGCCCGATAGTTGACGCCATGACCAGACGCCGCATCCCCATAGGTATTGCTATTTTACTAGTGTATGTGGCATTGGCGCTGATTCTTGGCGTTATCTTTGTAGCGGCATTGCCCCCTGTTGTGAGTCAGGTGACGCTCTATTTCGAGAATGAAGGCCGCCTGGCCTATCGCATCATCCTCGCACAACGCTGGATAGAAAGCTCTCTCGGCAACGTGCTTAATGAAGAGGTGACATTGGTAGACCCTGTACAGATACGGGATGCGGTATCTGTGTTCATCCAGCAAATCCGCGATGGGATGCCATCCTTTTTAGATAACATCAGTTCATCTATCGGGGAAGCTATCCTCATTTTTGTTATTGGCGCATATTGGCTGACTTCCCATGAAAAAGCGGCAAGATTCGTACAGCAACTTGCCCCGCCTTCATATCGTGATAACGTCCAGCGCGTTATTAACGATATAGAAACTACGTTAGGGTCTTACGTGCGGGGGGTGTTTTTGGTCTCGCTGATTTCCGGCGTGCTGAATTTTGGTCTGCTTCAGCTTTTAAGCGTGCCGAATGCGCTCACAATCGGGCTTACGACAGCCATCACAACAACCATACCGATGATTGGCGGATTGATTGGGCTGATAGCGGCGGTGCTTATCACACTGGTTTCCGAACCGCAATATCTGGTGATTGTGCTGGTCGTGTGTTTCGGCGTGCAACAACTGGAATCTTATGTGTTCGCGCCGCGCATTATGTCCAATAGTGTGGGGCTAGACCCCTTGCTGGTGATTTTGTACACATCCATTGGCTTTGTGCTATTTGGCATCATTGGTGCGCTGATTGCTGTGCCCATTATGGGGGTAATCCACATTTTGCTGGTGAACCTTATCGTAGAGCCGCACCGCGAGAGCATCCAGACGTTTAAGATGGAGGGCGGCTTGCCGGTGATGCGTAGTGTTTCTGATGAGACTATTATCGTGTCGTCGACGGATTAAGGGTTGGATGCACGAAAGTCATGATATTCAATCTGCCTCAGAACACGCCTGATTTATCCAGTGTGTTCTGAGGTGATAAAGTGGACGTTTGGCTTATTATGTTTCGTCACCTTCGCTTTCAGGTTCTGCGGTGGGGTCTTGCAGGTCGAATTCATCCGTCGGCGTGGGTGGCGGTGTAGGACTGGCGGTAAGTGCGAGTTCTGCCTCATAGGTGGCGGTGACATCGAAGACGGCTTGTGTGGCCGCGACAACCGTTGCGGTTGCCTGCATCGCTTCCCCTGCGATGTCGGACTGGAGAGCGGTTAACCGCAGTTCTACATCCCCTGCAAATGGATAATCAAATACCTGATTCCACAACATAATCCACGCATAATCCGCGATAGCGTTTTCTCGTTCGCCGCGTGTTTCGTAGATGATGCCGCGCAAGTAGCGCCGACTCCCGGTTTCTACGCCTGCAATCGCCCGGTTAATGGCGCTGAGTGCGTTGGGCAGGTCGTTACGCTCTAAGTAGATGCGTGCTTGATATTCGCTTACGATGTAGCGTTGAGCGGTGCTGAGGCGGTTGAAAATGATGTTGAGACCATCCAGCGCGGAATCATAATCCGCGATGCGGCCTTCATCCACGATGATACGCGCCCGAATAAGGCGGGCATCGTCCTGACCGACTAAATCGGCTTCGATGAGTGCATCGGCATCGGCAAAAGCGGTGGCGGTGTCTCCGGCTTGGTAAGCGTTCAACATACGGCGATACAGTGTATTAAAGTCCGGCAGAAGTTCGTAGGCGCGGCTGTAATCGGCTTGAGCAAGGTCAAAGCGGCGTTGTTCTTCATATAGCACAGCCCGTTCCACGAAGATTTCCGCCTGCGTGCTACTCTGCGCATTTTCTTGCTCTAGTGCCTGTGTGAAGATGTCCAGCGCGAATTCCGGCTTATTTTCCGCCGCCCGTACCGACGCGAGCAGACGATACGCCACCGCGCTATCTGGCCTGTAAAACAGGAATTCGTTGGTATAAACAGAGGCCAGCGCGATTTCGTTTAGCGCGATGGTGGCTTCCACCCGTAGTTCGTGGGCTGGCTCACTAAAGGGGCTAATCAGCGTGCCGTAGTAGCCGATGTACTGGGCACGGGCAAAGTCTTGCCGTGCTTCGTTCTGTTGGCCGCGTCGCAGGCGCTCGAATCCACGCTCCAGATAAGCCCGCCCGTGCATGGCAATCACCGGTGTATTGGATGCGAGATTCTGGTTTAGCGCCTGTTCAGTCACGTTGATGGCGTCATCGTAGCGCCCACGTGCGATGTAGGCTTCCGCCATCAATGCGACGGGTTCGCCGTAGTTAGGGTCAATCTCGTAAGCCTGACGGAATAGCGGCTCCATGCGGTTGATGCGGTCATTGATGATGGACTGATTTCCACGCAGACGTGCGGCGCGGATTTCGTGCATATAGACCTGCAAAAATCCCGCGTTAATCATCGGTTGGAAGTTGCGCGCATCCGCACGCGAGACAACGGCATTAACGCTGGTATCATCCAGGATGGCCTGCCCGCGATTGAGTGCTTCAATTGCGGCTGGATAATCGCCAAGTTGGGCGCTCAGCAATGCCTCGAAGTAATAGGGGTGCGGTTGAAAGTCGCTACCGGCACGGTCTTGGGCTAACCTGACCTGTTGTACCGCATCCTGATAATTCGATTCTTGCTGTAATGCGCCGATAGCCGTGGAAACGGCGTTATCCACAAAGCCCAGATAAACCGCCGTCGGGGTGGGTGTGGCATAGACTGGATTATTGTTCAAGTCAAGCGGCCAGCGTGTTGCGAGTTGATTAATCGTCGGTGTCGCGGTGAAGGTTGGCACGCTGGTAAAGTCGATAGTGGCGGTCGCCGTCGGGTTGATGTCTGGTCGCGGCGTGAGTGTCGATGTGGCGGTGGCGGTGGGCGGGCGCGGTGTTGGGGATGCGCCGAATAGCACCAGTTGTACTTCCGGGCTATTGCTGACGACCAACGTCAATAAGCCAATGACAAATGCGCCGAACACACTGACAGCCGTGCCGATTTGTGCCCGCAATACCCAGATTTCGCGCTCTCCGGCGCGGCCTTTTTGCTTGCGTGTCCAGTTGATGCGGCTGTTTTGTGGCACTTCGATGTGTGATTCAGTCAGTGCGTCCACACGCGCCAGCGCATCTTTGATGAAGTCCGCACTGGGGAGCGGGATATCGTCTTCTGCGGAATCGTCTTCTGCGGCCAGGGATGAGTCGATGGTGGTGCGTTGCGGGAGCAACTGCGCCGGGTCAATACCCATGGCCTGCACTGCTTTAATGCCCATCTCGTTTTGCGGGTTAATCTCTAATACTTTTTGCAGGCATAGCAGGCGTTCGCGCTTGTCCTTAGCCACACTTGCCAGCCACAACCACGCATTATCATTTACTGGATCCAGACGGAGTGCGTGCTGTAGCAGTTTGCGTGCTTCATCCTTTTGACCCGCTTTCGCGGCTTCGATACCGCGTTCTTCTATTTCCCGTGCGCGTTCGTTGGACACGGCTTATCTCCCTATGATTACTCTATAATGTCAATAGCCCTTGTATTAGGTTATAAGAACGGATAAAGACGGATAAAAAACCGGAACGCATACCTAAAATTTAAAGACTATGAATCTTCACCATTTTAAACGATTCCGGGTTATAAAACCAAAAAGGGCGCGGGAGATGTTATAATTGCGCCGTTATGAACAAGGATGAAGACATGAGCGAGCACCCCCTGAACCCGTTCGAGGATGACCCCATACTTGGTGCATTTGTGGCGTATTACCCGGCCAACCGCCTGCGCTTGCTTATCATCGGCAGTGGTTTTATGCTGGTGGTGTGGTTTGTGGTCACGGTGTCTTTATGGAATGTGCCGGATGATACCGCCAGCATCCTGACGTTGTTTATCATCACGTTGGCGGCGTTGATACTGGGCTGGTGGGCGTTGCACCTGTGGAACCGAGAGTTTGTGCTATACACGCACGGATTCAGCTATCGACGGGGTTCGCATGTGGCCTACATCCACTACCAGCATGTTGTCACGGTGCGACAAAGCGGCGCATTACTCACCTATTTAGGGGGGCTTATCCGGCGGGCGACCTTCCGTCTGACGCTGATTACGGATGTTGCGGAGATTATCCTTGTGGATGCCACCTACGCCCGGTCAGATACTTTGATGCGGCAAATTGAAGCCGCTATCATGCAATCGGCTTATCCGCGTGCTGTAGACACGCTGACGCAGGGCGGCCAACTTGATTTTGAGGGTGAGCTATCCTTAAGTGCGGACGGTGTGCATTATGCAGGGGATACCCTACATTGGGCGGCGATAGGCGATGTAACAGTTGCCGGAGATGTCTTAAAGTTCCGCACGATGGATGGCGACTTATGGCGGCAGGTATCTATCATGCAACTGGCAAATGTGCCCTTGTTGCTCCGCCTGTTACGTGAGCGTGTGCCGCAAGCCGGAGGCAAAACATCATGATTTATGAGATTCACCTTTACGCACCCAAAACCGGCCAATTGACCCCCCTTATGCTGGATTGGCTGTTTAAATACGGCCAGAGCGACGACCAGCCGGAAGCCCATTGGCCGGTGCGCGAGATAAACCCAAAGGCATTGGCGCGGCTTTTAATCAAGCTAGACCCTTCCTTTCGGGCGGTGCATGGCCCGGCGGGAGATGTGGAGCTACACCACAGCGACGAGCGACTGGGCATTATCTTTTACCTGCACCAGCGCGGGGTGATTCTTTTCTTCCCGTATATGGCTTACGGGGTGCTATCGCGGGTGGTACTGGGGATGTGCTATACCTACATCCGCTATTTGTACGATGTCGCCGGTTTTTGGAGCTACGACCCGCAACTCGACATATTATCCTACGCGGACGACTTCCAATCGTTGGAGCAGACCGCGTTGCTGATGGATAAGATTATGCCTAAGCTCTTGAGTGATTGATGAATGTATATAGGGATATACCATGAAACGACTGTTGATGCTTGTTATATTGGCCTCTGGTTTGATGCTTGCCGCGCCTGTGCTGGCGCAGGGCGATGGCTACCCGTGTTTTAACCTTGCGGCGGAAGACTGCGCCATCATCGTAACGGCAGGGCAAAACGCCGCACAGATGACCAGCTTCGCCTTTTTGTACGATTTAGAATTCTCCGCTACTGGCTTGCTCCCATTGGCGCTGTTTATTGATTTGCCGGAAGAAATCCGCTTTGCCAGCGCGGGGGAAGGGCGCTTCGTGATTGCGGACGACACCCCCGCAGATTTACAACTTAGCCTTTCCGCAAATGGTGCGCTGGAAGATGAACCCGCGCTGGCCGCACAACTAGAACTGACTATTGTGGATGGCGTAGCCTATCTGCGTGATGTAGCCGGAGATAGTGCAACAATGGGCTTTGTGCTGGATGCCGAATCGCTCCGCAGTTTGTTGGATGCGCTCGGCATAACACTTGATTTGCCGCTAGAGGCCGTGCTGGAAGGCAACCCGGCTAATTTTGGGGAATTCATCCAGTTAGACCAACTGGGCGGGGCGCTGAACCCAAGCGGGGCGGATATTGCGCCGTTCTCCGACTTTGTGCGCGGGGATGACCTTCTGCTGGCGACGGATAACACCCTGCAAGAATTTGTGTACACACTGGATATTAACGCTTTGCTGGCATCACCGGAATTCGGGCAACTGCTCGCCTTGGCGAGTGGTCAGGCGGCGGATGACCCGACACTTGGATTTTTGCTTCAGTTGTTGCCCGTGCTTCTGCGTGAAGTGGATGCAACATTGTTCATCCTGCAATATGTGGATGCGGATACCGGGCAATTGAGCGCGGTAACGCTTGATTTTGCCCTGCTGTTCGACATTAACGCCGCGCTTTCTCCCGGCAGGGCGGGCGACCCGGTAGACGTGCGCTTGTTATTCACCTTAACACTGTACGACGTGAATACGGCGGCGGTGGTCATCCCACCACCGGACGCGCAAATCTTCAGTGTGGCGGATGTGCTGGCATTGCTGAATCCCATTCTGCCGTAGGGGAATCGTGGCTATGCTAGGGGCGCGGTGTCTTTTACAATTCCGAGTGTTTTTGTTCGATGATGTAAGGGCTATGTGATGAGCCAAGACACCCCCCCCCGCCGTGATGACCTGCCGCCGGAGTTCCAAGAGGATTTAACCCTGCCGCCGACCTACGCCCAACCCCGCCGGGGCAATCGGGCTGTGCCGCCACCGGATGAGGGTGACTATACCGATGATGGCTACCCGGAAGAGGACTACGGTGCTTCCACCGGGCCAGGATGCTTTGTGTGGTCATTAGTGCTTGTGTTCGTCGTGCTGGTGGGTGTGCTGGTGGTCGTCATGGCAGGCGCGGCAGGCTGGACGGAAGGCAAGCGGGTGGCAGACCGCAACACCCAAGCGACAGGGGTCGCATTTGCGGCGCGGCAATTGCCCGCTATAGAGACCAACGTCGCGGATTTAAACGCGGTGCAACTGGCAACACGAATTGCCTTTTTAGCGACGCGCACGCCCGGTGTGCCCCAGGTGGCGGAGCTTGAACTGACCGCGACTTCGGTCAGCATTAACCTGACAGCCACACAAGAGAGCGTCATCGCGGAGCAACTCACGCTGATTCCGTTGGCGATAGAGGCCGGTGATGGCGCTCAGGTTGCCCAACGGCTGGACTTTTTAATGACGCAGACACCCGGCGTGCCCCAAGTCGCCGAGTTACAAAGCATGGCAACGGCGCTGGCGGAACGTCCGGTTGAGGTTGTGGGGGGAGATACGCCCGTGCCGCAGGCGACGACCGAGCCGCAATCGGCCATTGTGGAAGCGCCTACTAATACGCCTGCCCCCAGTGGCACCCAAACGTTAGACCTTGACGCTCTGCTGGCACGTGCTCAACAGGAAATCAGCCTGAATCAGCTAGAGCAAGCCACACGCACGCTAGACCTCATCGTGCGGCTGGATTCTGATTTTCAGCGTCAGACGGTTGAGCGCCTGATGTTTGATACCTTGCGTCAGCGAGCGATTGTTGCCTATCAGGTCACGTTGACGAACCCACGCCAGACCGGGACACTGGCGGAGGCGGTACGCCTGACTGACCAGGCAGAGCGTTATGGCACGCCTGCACAATTGGGTGAACTGTCTTATGAGCGTGAGGTAGCGCGGCTATACCTGAACGCGATTGCCGCCATTGAAGCGGCGGATTATAGCGTGGCGATTCAACGGTTGGAGCGCATCCGTGTTTTGCAGACGAATTATAAAGGTGCGGATGTCAACCGCCTGATTTTTAATCAGTATGTGGCTTACGGCGATGCGTTCTTCCAGTACGACCGTGACTATTGCAGGGCGGCGCAACAGTTCCGCACCGCGCTGACCATCTTCTCCGATGCGGGAGTCGCGGGCAAACGCGATAACGCGCAGACCTTATGTGAGCAATCACAGCAGGCACAGCCGCCGCCCCAGCAAGGGGAGCCATTACCGGGTGAAACCGGAGTCGCGCCCATTGGCGTGCCGGGTACTTAGCCCCTGCGCCAAACGGATTATGTTATAGCAACCCCGCCACACGTTCGATAATCGCCTGTGCGACCTCCGCCTTGCTGATGAGATCGAGCGTGTGCGCGTCCCCCTCCGCATTGAGGATGGTCACGCGGTTGGTATCCACGCTAAACCCGGCATCCGGCGCGGTGATGTCGTTGGCGACCAGCAAATCCAGCCCCTTGCGTTGCAGTTTATCGCGGGCGTTCGTCAGCAGATTTTCACTTTCTGCCGCGAAACCGACCACAACACGCGGGAAGCCTGCCGCTTCGCGTGCCGCCTTCACATTCAGCAGAATATCCGGGTTGCGCGTCAGGTGGATGTTGGGCGCGTCGTCACTTTCTGCGGATTTTTTAATCTTCTGGGTAGCGACCTGCACCGGGCGGAAGTCCGCGACTGCCGCCGCCATTACCAGTAAATCCGCGTTGGTGCTGTGGCTGAGGATAGCCCCCGCCATCTGGGTAGCACTTTCAACATCAACACGGGTAACGCCGATAGGTACGGGTAAATCCGCAGAAGTAACCAGCACCACTTCCCGCGCTCCGGCGTCTACGGCGGCCTGCGCGATGGCGTACCCCTGCTTGCCACTGGAATAATTGCTGATGTAGCGCACCGGGTCGATTTTTTCTCGTGTGCCGCCCGCACTGACGACCACCTTACAGCCCATTAACAGCCCATCACGCCCCATAACATGCCGTAGGTGGCCTATAAGCGTGGGTGTTTCCGGCAGGCGACCACGTCCCACCAGGCCGGAAGCGAAGCGGCCTTCCTCCGGCGGGATGAGATACACGCCACGCTTGAGCAAAAGCTCAACATTGGCTTGGGTAGCGGGATGGCTGTACATGCCGCTATCCATAGCAGGCGCGATGACCAGAGGACACCGGGCGGCAATAGCGGTGATGCTGATGAGGTCATCCGCGAAGCCGTGCGCGAGTTTGGCGATGGTGTTGGCGGTGGCAGGCGCGATGATAAAAACATCGGCATCCTCCGCCAGGCCGACGTGCGCGATATGGGTGGGCAGGGCATCCATGCTGGTGGGTGCATCCCACATATCCGTATAAACCCCGCGTCCGGTCACGGATTGGAAGGCAAGAGGTGTGACGAACTTCTGCGCGGCCTGTGTCATGATTACATCGACTATCGCACCGGCTTGTGTCAGCTTGCTGGCGAGGTCAACCGCTTTATAACACGCGATGCTCCCGCTTACGCCAAGCAAAACGTGTTTATCCTGCAAAATTTGGATCGGTTGCATGGGGGTAACTCCTATGAGTGTTTGCTTTGCAACGGCCAGATTATTCTAATCGTATTTGTAAAAGGCGTTAATAGACGCGATAACCATTATAATCAATCTAAACGGACTATGACGGGCGAAAAAAATGAATGAGACAAAATCCATTACGCGCAGGCAGATGTGGGGGTTTACCGCCATCAGCGCGGTGATTGTGTGGTTGCTGTTCAACGTGGATTTTTTAACGTTGTTCGTATATCCCTTGCGCCTGTTCGTGACGTATGTGCACGAATCCGGCCATGCGTTAGCCGCGATTGCGTCTGGCGGGCGGGTGATAGGCTTCACGGTGTCGCCGGATGGCTCCGGCCTGGCAACGACAATGGGGGGTAGCCGGGCGCTGATTTTGCCCGCAGGGTACATCGGCGCGGCGTTTTTTGGCGCGGTCTTGTTTTATGTCATCCACCGCTTTCCGGCGTCTATCCGGTGGCCGGGTGGCCTGCTGGGGGGCTTTCTCATCGTCTTTACGCTGTTGTACGCCCGCCCGGATGCTTCTGGTGCGCCAACAGCGTTGATTGTCGGCATTATGTTTGGTCTTATCCTGCTTTTGTTGGCGATGCGGGCGACAATCGCACTGAACCTTATTGTTTTAACGGTACTGGCGATTGCCACCGGATTAAACGCGGTCATGGATATTACGACACTCGTCGGGTTTGCGGATTATTGCCCGCGTATAGGGACTGGACAGGTGGTATGCAACGATGCTTACGCCTTTTCCCGCGATGTTGCGCCTGTGCTACCGGCGGCGGTTTGGGCGTTTCTGTGGGCGGGCATCTCGGTTTTATTCTGTTTTGTGTCCGTTTACTACAGCCTGATACACCCGCGCCGCCGTGATGACCAGCCCGATGCGAAACCGAAGCGCGAAAACAGCACAGACCCGTTAGCCGGGTTGAAGCGCGATAAAGACGGCGATATTGACTGGTCGCAGTTCTAATGTGCGTGTTCCCTGCGCGATAAGCCGTATTGAGGTAGAATAGGCGGCGTAGGGTAGTCATTGCGTGGTACTATTTGACAGTCGTTTATCGCCGACTTATACTGCACGCATACTGAACAGCGCATTCTTTGAGGAGGACGTTCCATGCAAGAGAACGGGGGCTTCCGGCTAATCGTCCGGCGTGGGCCACAACCCAACCAGACATTTGACCTGAATAAAGACATCGTTACGCTAGGGCGTGACATCACCAATGACATCGTAATTAATGACCCGGAGGTTAGCCGCCATCATCTGCGCCTGACACGTGGTGCAGATGGTTACAGCATCGAGGATTTAGGCAGTACCAACGGCACATTTATCGCCGGGCAACGCCTTTCTGGTGTGCGGCAACTGCAACGCGCCGATGTCATCGGACTAGGGGAAACAGTCACGCTCATCTATGAGGCTGTGCGTGCTGAGGTGAGTTCACCACCGCCCACTGCACAAAGCCCTATGCCATCCCAGCCTGTTCAGCCACCGCCACAACCTGCTCAACAAGCACCGCAACAGGACTACGGGCAACCCCAACCCCAACAACCAGGGTATGGCTACAATGAACCCAGCCCACAAGACCCGGCGTATTATGGCGCACCGCCGCCCCAGCAGGATTACGGCTATGAACAAGGCTATGACAGTGAATATGGCTATGGGCCGGGCGGAAGCTCACCCGGTTACGACCCCTACGCAATCCGCGAAGAAGGGGCGGCTAGTCCCTGGCGCTGGGTCATTATCGGCTGTTCCGCACTGTTTTTGTTCTGCTGTTGTGCAACGGTTATCGGCTTGGTGTTGATTGATGCGGCGAATTTGTGGTGCCGCTTGCCCATCTTCCGCGAGGTGATTACGCCTTTATTTGGCATCATCGGCGAGGCACTCGGCATTATTGACCAGGCGCAGATTTGCTAGAAGTTACGCCAGTGGATGACTTTTTTAATTGAAAAATATTGCAGGGGCTGATTGTTGTTTCAGCCCCTGCTGTGTTTTATGCCTCTGTAATCGTCACAGAATCGATTTTATCCCCTTGACGGATAGCGTCGATTACCGCTTGTCCGTCCCCCATCACGCGCCCGAAGACGGCGTGTTTACCGTTTAGCCAGTCCGTTGCAATATGCGTGATAAAAAACTGTGAGCCGTTGGTGTTGGGGCCAGCATTCGCCATACTAAGGACGCCCGGCCCATCATGCTTGAGTTGTAGCGCGCTCGGCTCGTCATTCCATTTATAACCCGGCCCGCCACGTCCGGTTCCGGTGGGGTCGCCGCCTTGCACCATAAAGTTATCAATCACACGATGGAACACGCCGCCATCATAAAAACCGTCTTTTGCTAAAAACACAAAATTATTCACCGTGATAGGCGCTTGTTGTGCGAATAACTCCACCTGGAAGTCGCCACGTGTGGTTTTAAAGTGGGCGGTGTAACTTTTTTCCGGGCTGATGTGCATGGTTGGGGCGTTGTCATATTGTTTCATCATTTGCTCCTTATTGGTTTTGGAATTAAATTATCCTACATACCATAACATAATACAGATTAGATTTAGATGGGATTTAAGTTGTATTGCAGTAAAAAATTAAGGTTGCGTGTGGTCAAGGAATGGATTCCAAGTTATGCTTGATATTGTCAGTTGCGTAATCCTTGATTTTAAATTGAGGGTCTTTCGGTTATCATGAAATTGTCTCAAAACATTTATTTTTGTCGTATTTAATGCTAGTTTGTTCCATAATAACCGAGATAGCAAAAGATTGTGTGGGTAGCGCGGATGAAACGAGTACTTTACATTGAAGATGAGCCGAATAATCGAATGCTGGTTCGCCGTGTGCTGATGGTGGAAGGCATCGAAGTTACGGAAGCATCCAACGCACATGATGGTATTCAAAAGGCGTTGGACGACCCGCCAGACTTGATCCTGATGGATATTAGTATGCCAGGCATGGATGGGTTGGTCGCAACAGGAGAAATACGCCGTCGTCCGCAGATAGCGCATATACCCATTGTTGCGTTGACGGCAAACGTGATGGAGGGAGACCGCGAGCGGTCACTCAGTGCGGGTTGCGATGGTTACATCAGCAAACCGATTGACGTAGATACTTTTGCCGAGCAAGTTTTAAGTTATATGACATAAGGTAGGACGGATGAACAGGCAACCAATCGACCCAAAAGAAGCGCACGTACTTGTCGTTGAAGACAACGTGCCCAATTTCGTCTTAATCGCCCGGATGTTGGCCTTTATGGGGGTGCAACGCTGTGAATGGAAGACTTCCGGCTGGCAAGTCGTCCAATTTGCGGAGACATTGCCACGTATCGACCTTATTCTGATGGATATACGCCTGCCTTACGAAGACGGGTATCAGGCTTTGCAAAAGGTACGCGGCAACCCACGCTTAAAAGAGACAATCGTCTGCGCGGTGACTGCCGAAGCCAGTGAAGACCAGATGCGCCGCGCACAAAAGGCCGGATTCGATGGTTTTCTGGGCAAACCGCTAGACCCTGACCGCTTCCCGGAACAGATTAAGCAATTGCTGACCGGTGAGCAAGTTTGGGAGTGGAAGTAGCCCGGTTTTTAGGAGATAACGACCATGACAACCGACCTCACCACGCTTTCCGCGCTTGTTTCTGCTATTGCGGACTGGGACGCCGGAGATACGCCTACTAGCCACTTGCTAGAAACCGTGTTTGAGGTCTTTCGCGCCGCCGTACCCTCCGCGCAGTCCTTACGGTTGTACCGCGTTTCGGCAGGCTACCTTGTGGAGATTGGCGTCACAGAAGCAGAAAACACCGCGAAGGTGACAGACACCAACCGATACCCCGTTTTAGCGAAAGTTCTGGAAAAACAAGCGCCGACCACCTCCGACGATGGCATAACGTGGTATTATGCGCCGCGCCGCGCCGGACGACAATCCGTTATGCTGGAACTGGCGTTGAACCAGCGCCCAGATGCAAAAGATACTATCCTGGCATGGGTGCAGTTGTTAGGGGACGAGATGGCCGCCGCCGTCCAGCGTCGCTCTACCAAACTCCTGGTGCAACGGCAGGCTATTGCCACAAGCCGTATCGCTAATGCGGCATCTTTTCAGGATTTAGCACGGGCTATCGCGCAGGATATTCTGTCGCGCGGTCAGTTTATCACGCTTAATATCTTCCGGTATGATGCAAGCGGTAATTTGATAGGCTTTCGCACGATTGCCGCCGCCAACAAGCGCGAAGCCTTCGAGACAAACCTTGAAGTACAAATCACATCGCAGGACTTAAAAGGGCGGTTGCTGGAACTGGTGACGGAAGGCAAGCGGCAAGTCTTTAACGACATCCAGACCGCGCCCGATGTGCTGGATGAACTCAAACGCACCGATGACGGCACACCCATCATTGCGACAATCTCCTTCCCGATGATTGTGCAAGGACAAATTATCGGCGTGGTGGCCTACAACGACCTAAGCGCCCCGATTGACCTATCCGAAGATGAACTGGATTTGATGCAATCCATCGCCGACCAAACAGGTGCGGTGATTTCTTTGCGTAACCTGGCCGAAGTCACGACGAGTGCCCGGCAAGCGGTGGAAAACATCGTTTCCGCTAGCCGGATGATTGCCTCTGCTACCGATTATGGGCAGATGGCCGAAGCAGTCACCTACACCCTCGCACAAAACCTGACAGGAACCAGTGTGACGCTGTTTGACCGTCCGCTTGAGGCGGGCGAAGCACCAAAGATGCACTATCTGGTGGGCATGAGTACTGCTAACGGAACAACCACCTTAGCCGAGCCAGTTCTGTTGACGCCACCGAGCAGACACCAAATCAAGAATTTGCACGCCGGGCTACCCGTCCTCATGGAACCGGAGCGCGTGCCGGATTTAATCCCGCAAGAAGTGATTAACCTGATGAACCTGGGCACGCAGGAATGGATGGCGGTGTTTGGTTTGCGTGCCGGTGCGGTGATGTTAGGCACGCTGACGGTGGTCAGCAAAGTGGATGTGAAGCTGAATGAAGATTTAATCAGCGCATACATCACCCTCGCCGATCAAATCGGCCTTGCAATCCGTAGTCGTCAATTACTGCGCGACTCCGAAGAAGTACAAGCGGTCGCTTCTCAACTGATTTTAGCAGAGCAAGCCATTGCTGAAGCAGAAGATTATACGGAGATGAGCCGCATCGTCCTGCAATTGCTCCCCGTGCAGGTGTTTGGGGTCATCATGATATTGTTTGACCGTTCCGCGACAATAGAAGAACCGCCACAGACGATGACGTTAGAGTCTTTCGTCACGCGGGAGGACGCACAACCCACACCCAGAATTACCGACCTCGTAAACCCGGATTTCCCGCGTTGGAAGCCGGGCTTTAACGCATTGTCGGAAGGTGAATTTATCTTCCGTGAGGAAGTAGACCCGAAAAATTCCGTGACTCCCAAGATTATTGGCTATTACGGGGAACTCGGAATCATCAGCTTCATCACAACAGGCTTACGTGCCGGGCGGCGTGTCGTTGGGCTGTTGGCACTCGCCAAAGAACCGGGCTTCCAGCCTGCGCTGGGACAGTTGGAGAACATTCGCTCCATCGCTGACCAGGTAGGTATCACGATCGAGAATCGCTACTTGCTCCAGCAAACGGCGGATAACCTGCAACAAACGCAGGCGCTCTATGCTGTCACACGAGATTTAATTAACGTTCAGAGCGAAGCCGACATCCTGCGCGTGATGTATCAGCAAGTTTTGTCGGATGCGGCGGGCGTGGCATTGGTACGTGTGGCCTATGATGTGGCGATGCCTGAATCCCTGCAAATTAATTCCGTCTATGATGGTAAAATCCGCGAACCACAACAGACACTCAACCTGGAAGCCCTGCCGGAATTCCTGGTCGCGCAAAGCCGCCAGATGGTAGACTTTATAGAAAAACTCCAACCAGACTCAGTAGAGGCGGTAGTATTCCAGGCGGCAGGCTTGCCTTCTGCGGGTGGGGCGGTGGTCGTCCCTGTGTATGATGAAGACCGACTCGC
>DAIMZF010000010.1:0-51433 GCA_036734085.1 Aggregatilineales bacterium | reverse complement strand
TGGAACAATTAAAGACCGACATGATTCGGATTGCTTCACATGATATTCGCAATCCAGTGAGTGTGATTTTGGGCTACGTGGAACTGATGCAAAGTTCACCGGATAAACTACCGGGCAAGTTTACGGAATATGTGAACATGATTGAACGCTCTACCCACCGCCTGGCTAAAATTACTAACGATATTTTATCGCTGGAACAAATTGAAAACCTGAAGTCTGGCGACTATACACCCGTAGATCTTGGCATTATCGTGCAGGAGATGTTTGAGGAATTTCAACCTCAAGCGGAAGATAAGCAAATCAGCTTTACGCTGGAAGCCATCCAGGAAGATTTATTCGTCTCTGGTATGTCCGCACACCTGCGGGAAGCCACCGCAAACGTCATCAGCAACGCCATCAAGTACACGCCGCCGAACGGTAAAATCACCGTTCATCTGGAAAGCAACATGGACATTGTAACGTTGAAGGTGGTTGATACCGGTTACGGCATTCCGGATGATAAACAAGGGAGCTTGTTCCAGCCTTTTTACCGTGTGCGCGACCGCACCACACGCAACATAGAAGGCACGGGTTTAGGCTTATACCTGATTAAAAATATCATAGAGCGCTTCGGCGGAGAAATCATCTTCAGCAGTACATTCGGACAGGGTAGCACTTTTGGTTTCCGTTTGCCGCTTGTATCTGCCAAAGGCTAAAAAGCGGTTTTATTCCACCTGTTCCACTAGGATGCACCGTGCCACCCCATAACCCACAACACGGGTCATACCGCCTACCTGTGTTGTGATAGGCCCGTCGAACGGGTCAACATCCGTCACGGCGACTTCCACACCCATATTAAACCCACGATTGATGATATGCTGGAGCATGTCGTCGCTGTCGGCGGCGTATCGGCTTACGCGCCCACGCTGACCAATATCTAAATCTGCCAACGGCACAAGCTGGAGCATGGTAATCTCGCCATCAACGGATGGAATTGGGTCGCCGTGCGGGTCTACGGTGGGGTGGTCTAGCTTGCGGGCGATGGACTCCACAAAGCGGTCAGAGACTGCATGTTCCAGGTTTTCCGCTTCTTCATGAACTTCGTGAAGCGCATAGCCCAACTGCTCCACGAGATATAACTCGATTAAGCGATGACGGCGGATGACTTTCAGCGCGATGCGCTCGCCTTCCAACGTCAGGCGCACACCGTAGTAACGGCGATAATCCACCAGTCCGGCTTCCGCCATGCGCCGCGCCATATCTGTAACGGACGGCGGCAGAATGTTCAGTGCTTCCGCCAGCGCAGTGGTAGAAACACGCGGTTCGTCGTCTGCTGGCTGTGGCCGGGATTGAAGTGTATAAACGGCCTTCAAAAAGTCTTCTACAGATTTTGAATGGTCGGTCATGGCTTCCTCAAGTAATGTTTGCTTATTTTGTCTGTTGATGATGCGGTTGGCTTGCGGTTCGCCACAACCCCATCTCTTCCCGCCTACGCAACTTTTGACAGTATCATAGCAGAAAATCAGCCGGACGAACTGCGAATCACCTCAACTTCCAGCGTGGCTTCGTCCGCATTGCCGACAGCATCATAGACTACCGCCGCGAATTGCTCCATGCCCGTGCGTACAATCGGGTGTTCGTATTGGAACGGGAATTCTGTATCCGCAAAGACAAATTGCCCATCATGATAAAATTCCACACGCGCCACGCTGATGTTATCCGCAACATTTGCCACAACATTAATCACCTGTTGCTCCGGGTAACGAATAGGAGACTCGGCTTCTGCTAACGACAATGTAATCGTCGGCGGCGTGTTATCCACCACAATCTGCACATAGGCACTCTCTACGGTGTTGTCTGTCCGCACAACACGCAACCACAGAATGTATGTACCGTTCAGGTCGCCAGTGTCCCATTCCGCCAGGCTGACACCGGGCGAAAACGTGGTCTGCTGGGGTGTGATGTTCGTCCACTGAGATGGGTTAGGCCCCGCACCATACGAGATTTGATAAAAAGCCAGTCCTTCCGGCGTCAAACTACCGCGCACATCCACCACACCCCCGACAATATCATAACTACCCGGCCTTAAAATCGCGGTGGAACTTAAAATATCCGGGCGGGCGATGGTGTCAAATTCTGTCGGCGGCAAGGGACGGTCATTAGCCTGCCACCAATCCAGCGCGGCATCCGGCGGGATAAAATAGGTAACGGCACTCCGCACGTTCGGCGGCGTGGTCACACTGGCACGTTGCCCGGTCTGGGTGTTAATGTCGATGACCTCCCAGTAAGTATCGGGCGGCGGTACTTGCGCCGGGTCGAAGAAGACCTCCAGCCGTGTTTGGCAGGCAGGCGTGGGGGACATGCCCGAAACACGACACACCGGCGCACGCAGGACATTAGCGGGGGTCTGCCATGCCACTACCGGCAAGTCGTCGCGCTCATGGGCGTAGTCCATCAGCGCCCGCCAGACATGCGCCGCACCATCCAACCCGAAGCCCGGCACAGTCATCACGCCCCTGTTCGCCCGGCCTAAGTGCGCGGCGATGGTCAACTGAGGCGTATAGCCGACTGTCCAGTTATCCACCCCATCGGATGTAATACCATTAACGACGGCGGCGCGGCGGTCTAGCGCCAGCACGTTATCCACGCCGAGCACGTCCGCCCGTGTATCCACATCCGCCAGGATGTCGTTCATCAGGTAAGCCACCTGTGACTGCAACACCAGCACCCGGCTGGCCGCGATTTGGGTTGCGTCGTAGTTCCATAGAATGTTACCTTGTGCGTCCTCAATGCGGCGCACCGCGATAGGGTCATGGTCGCGCAGGCCGGGCGCACGCGGCGTTACACGCAGGCCGTAAGAATCACCCATCGCCGCAAATGTGGCGTAAGTATAAGCCATATCTAATACAGAGACCGCCCCGCCCCGCCCCAACAGCGATAGCGTATAGCCACCATCGCGCAGACCATTAATGCCAATCTGATGGGCTGTCTCGCGGATGATGCTATTGATATTCAGCGCATTGGCGACTTCAAAAACAGGCGGCACCAGCCCGGCGCTCATCGCTTCGCGCAACGTCAGCGGCCCATAAAACCGCCCATCCGGGTTGCCGGGAACAATCACCGCGCCTTCGCCGCCTGTACCTGCCGGGTAGGTGCGCGGAATATCCAGCAACATAGAAGCACCTGTGTAGTTGGTCGTTTGGTTCAAAAGACCATGCAGATACACAATGGGGTACAAGGTGGGGCCAGGCTGATAAATTTCCGCCGTCGTGCGGCCATTCATCGTTAATATCTCGCCAGTCTGCGGGCTGATGACCACAACTGAGCCGGAATCCGGCGGGGTGTTCATCACGCTAAAATCTTGCGGCAGGTAATCCGCCGCGCGGCAAGGCGCGCCTGTGCGCGTGGTGGCTTGCGCTTCGCGTGCACCCACGCGGGCGACATGCGCCGCAATCAAACATTCTGTCTGGTCATATAAATCAATATCCAGCGTTGTGATGATACGTAAGCCGCCGCGTGCCACCAGTTGCGCCCCATCATAGCCCAAACTGTTGAGGATGACTTCCGCCTGGCGTCGAGCATAAAACGCGAAGTCCGGCGCGAGTTCCGGGGTTTGCCCACCGCCGGGACGTAATGCCGTGTTGACGTTAATCACCGCTTCAAACTGTGATTGTGTGACCACATTACGCGATAGCATCCGCCGAAGCAGGTCACTTTGTCGGTCGCGGGCGCGGGATTCGTCATCCAACGGGTTGAACTCTGGCGCAGTCGTCACCGCCGCTAGCAGTGCGGCTTCATCAAGCGTTAAATCCCGTGCGGATTTTCCGAGATACACCTGTGCCGCCGCTTCGATGCCGTAAGCCTCGTTGCCGTAAAAATTGGTGTTCAAGTGCCATTCCAGCACATCACGCGGGGAATAACGGCGGTTCACTGCCGTGATAAGGGCTATTTCCTGGGCGCGTTCGTCACGGGTGGCGGGTTGGTCGGGCGCACGCCGCAGAATCACCCGTCGTACCAGCCGGGCTGTGATAGATGAATCTGGCGGGCTAAGGGTGGCGTTCGTCCAGTTGCGCCATAGGCTCTCGCCCAGCGCCCACAGGCTGAAGTTACGCGGACGCAGAAAGTCCTGGTCTTCCCAGACGACTGTTGCATCCACGACATAATCCGGCAAATCGTCGATGCTCACCCATTGGCGGCCTGCGCCTAATGGGTCAGTCACGGTGAATAGCAACAGTCGGCCACTGACATCATACAACTGGGTTCTGCCACTACTCCCGGCTTCCGTGAGAATGGTTTGCTGGGGTGCTGGGATTTGCGCGTTAGCCTGCGTATAGACCAACCACACGCGCCCGACCAACACAGCCAACGGCACAAACACGAAGCCAATCAGCAAAATCACGATGATGCTCAACGCTAAGGACTGCCGCGATTGGCGAGCCTGGCGTTCCGCACGCCGCCGCCGCCGCTTAATAATCATTCGAGTTGTTGAGGCCATAAACCCGCTATCTTCACCCTACCAAACATCAATGTTCATTATAACGTATCTGTCCTCTTGATGACCTGCCCCGTGTCGTTACATCCTACGGAACAAACAGAGATATATTGCGTGACAATATCGTGTAACGTGTCGTCAATTGTGAAACGGCCTCTTTAAGGGGGTATGTCTGGCAGGCAAGATGAAAAAAAGTGAGCGCGAAGATGCTAAGAGTTGGTATAGGCCGTGCGTATGTCACACAACAGCCACCATACGGGGTCGCGCTGTTGTTGTTGCATGATGGCACATGATGAATTTAGCTGACGGTCTGCTCTAGCTCGAAGTAGTGCAGGCTATCACGCATTGATTGTACCTGCCACATTTCCAACACCATCGCGGGTGCGGGGTCTACTGCCCGCAAGCGCGGCAGGATAGCATTATAATCCAGCACGCCATTTTCCCAGTCGAAACTGTGGTGCTCGTCCATCACGCCGTTGTTGTTGTTCAGGTGTGTGTGGATGAGATGCGGATGCAACGCGCCAATCCAATGCTCCACTGTAAAGTCCGCTTCCCCGAAGACTTCCGCATGGCCGACATCCAGACAGGCTTTTAAGTTAGGGTGGTTAATCTCGTTGAGGATGTCGCCGATAATTGTGGGTTCAAACTCCCACATATTTTCCAGCGTGATGATGACCCCGTAGGACTTCGCAATCTCCGCGAGAGAATGCCAGAACGGGACGTTGCGCTTGTGCCAGCCCTCACGGTAGGCCGGGTTATGCAAAGAGCCGATGAAATTAGCGTGCAGGTTGACGACCTGAATCCCTAAATCCGCCGCAATGCGGATGGCATGTTGATAGCGTCGGGAACACACGTCATTAATCTGCTGGTCGGGGCTACCGGAGACTAAGTCCATAAAGGGGCCGTGCATTGTAATCGGCCCGGAAACCGGCCTTAGGATACTGCGGTAAGTGGCGACTTCATGCTCCCAGTTACCGTCGAGCACGTCCGGGTAAGCAAACGCCATAACTTCAACGCCGACACCAAATTCCAGCGCTAAGTCAATAACATCTTCTACGTTGTTCCGGTCTGCTGTTAAGAGTACACGGTCTGCCACGTTGCGCCTCATTTCCTTATGGTGCTTTGTTACATTCTACAATACTTTATTAACCGCACAGCCCTTCATGGGTTACAGAAATGCTAGAAAACCGTTTAAGAGCAATTAGCTTCGCCTGTAAACCCACCCGGCGACCATACCGGCGGCGTGTTACCAGGCGCGGATTCATCCAGACGTTGCCATGTGGCATCAGTCACATCATAGACCACCAGCGCATAATCACTGCGGAAGGCAACAAAGCGCCCATCCGCACTAAAGCGCGGGTAGTCCATATAGGCGAACGCATTTTCCGCGATGTACATTTCCGCGTTTTCGTCAGCATTGCCAATCAACGGGATTGTCCACAAGCGATTCTGCATTACCTCTCGGAAGTTACGCACCGCCGCCACCATCGCAGAACCGTCCGGCTTCCAGGTGTGGTCAAGCGTGACGTTCCATTGGAAGCTCAATTGCGTGGTCAACGCGCCTTGACGGTTAGCCACCATATAGAACAAATCGTTATTGGGCGAAGGGGAATAGATAAAGCCAATGAGTTCACCATCCGGACTCCAGCGCGGAGAACGCATACTGCCTACCGGGAAATTCGTCAGGCGGTAGCTGGTTTCGCCATCCGCACTGACTACCCATAAATCCGCCTCATCAATCAACGGTGGCGCGGCGCGGACTTCGCCCGGTTGGGGTGGCACAGTCGGGATAGCGGTGGAGAACAAGTCCGCGCCCGGCACTCGTCCTTCGTAGGCGACATAGGCCAACCATGCGCCATCCGGTGACCACTGCGGCGTAAAATCCGCCGTGCCTGTGCTGTAAATCCGTGCGGTGTTGGGGGCATTGCCGTCAATCACAGCGATGCTGTATTCACGACGAATACTGCCATCACGCAGAACATCTTCCTGCATCAGCGTGAAGGCAATACGATTCTGTGCCGACCAGTGCGGCTCCCAAGCGCCCCATGTGCCGGGCAGACGATCACCGTACAGCGCCATCGACTGGGAGTTACTGCCGTCTAAGTTCGCGGTGTATAACGTCGGCAGGCCGATTCCGCTTGTATCTAATGTGAATAACACCCGGCATCCATCAGGAGAAAACCCCCATACATGATGCTCACCATAGCCGAATGAGAGCGTGCGTAGCTCCCCCGTGCCGATGTCATGCAGGCGGATTTCATCCTGTCGGGCAGGGGTTACAGCCACCACTGGCCCCACCAGAGGCACAACCAGCGCCGCCCGCCCCCCTATAGGAAGCAGAAACAGCGATACGCTTAGCAGAAAGATAAGGCGAATGAAGCGAGCCATAACGAGGATTTTATTGAATGCTCAGTAATACGCTGGATTCTGCTCGCCACAGCCCTTCCAGGTCGTAATATTCGCGCTTCTCCTCCAAAAAGAGATGCACCACAATCTCGCTGTAGTCCATCACCACCCAGCCACTTTCCGCATGGCCTTCTGTGTTAAACGGTAGAAGATTAAACTTCTCTTTAACACCGGTGCGGATGTAATCAATCAATGCTTTGATTTGGCGGTCGCTCGTGCCGTTACATAACACAAAAAAATCCGCCATGACCATATCCGGTCTTAAATCCAGCAGGATAATGTTGCTTCCTTTGTTGTCTTCGACGATTTCCACGATGCCCCGTGCAAGTTCTAACGTGTCCAGATGCGTTACTCCTTAATACTGTTTAACATTTGCTTGGTGCTATTTTATCATAGTTTCGCTTTACGGTAGCGTTCCCGCAGGGTATCCAGCAGGTGCAAATGGCCGGATTCGTCCGCAAAATGCCAAAAATCCCAGCCATTCGCGCCGATTGTGCCTTGGACATGCGATGCAACTTTGTGGATTGAACCGCTAAATTCCGCCACAACCAGGTGCGAGTCCGCCCGGACTTGGGCGCATTCTTCGCCAGAGGGTGTATAAAGCATCTGCCCAACGTGGATGTACCCCGCTTCCAGCAAGGCCGCAAACGGCACACGCGGCGCTGTCCGTCTGGAGGGCGTCACCAGCAAGGCGTCGTCAATCTGTGGTGAGGGGATGCTATCAAGCCGCGCCTGTGCTACCTGGATATAAAAATCTTCGCGTTCAATGCCGATGTAGCGCCGCTTTAGCTTTTTGGCGACTGCGCCCGTCGTGCCACTGCCAAAAAACGGGTCGAGCACCACATCATCTACCTGGCTGGAAGATAAAATCACACGGTACAGCAACGCCTCCGGCTTTTGGGTGGAATGCGCCTTTTTGCCATCCACTTTGATGCGCTCCTCCCCCGTGCATAGCGGGATGTACCACACATTCTGCATTTGCTTTTCGTCGTTGAGGTTCTTCATCGCGTGATAGTTAAACGTGTAGCGTTTTTGGTCTTCGGATTTTTTCGCCCATATCATGGTTTCGGTGGCGTTGGTAAAGCGCGTGCCTCTAAAGTTGGGCATCGGGTTGGATTTTTGCCACACAATATCATTCATAATCCAATATCCTAAATCCATGAGGATTGTGCCCACACGGAAGATATTGTGATAAGAGCCAATCACCCAGATTGTGCCGGTGTCCTTCAGCACACGCCGACATTCCGCCAACCATGCACGGGTGAAGGCATCGTATTCTGCAAAACTGCCGAAGCTATCCCATTCATCATCGACCGCATCGACCGTCGTTTGGTTAGGGCGGATGAGGTCGCCCTGCAATTGCAGGTTGTAGGGCGGGTCGGCAAAGATGAGGTCTACGGATTTATCGGGTAATGTCCGCAAGACTTCAACACAATCACCTTGCAGAATTTCATCAAGCGGCAGGCGCATAGCCACATTCCTTGGTCATCATTGGGTTCACGCTCCACATTTTAGCACAAAATATCCATTGCCAAGTGCATAACGGCGAATTTTTGCTCCGCTACTCACTCATTACTCAATCGGGTAACGTTGAACGCTTCAAACAGATGTGCTATGATGCTTATGCAAACAGGAACCTAAACTCATGAGCAACCCAATTGAATTTAATGTAGAAAATCCCGGTGAACGGCTGGATAAACTCATCGTCGCCCGTGTGCCCTCACTTTCTCGCACACAAGCACAGACCATGATTAAAGACGGCCTCATCACCGTAGACGGCGCAACCGTCAAGGCGGGCGTTAAGCTACGCGGCGGTGAAGTAATTCACGTCAATTTGATACTTCAGGAAGCGCCCGAAGTGCTGGCGGAAGACATCCCGCTAGACATCTTGTATGAAGATGACGCCATCGCAGTAATCAACAAATCCGCGAACCTGGTAACGCATCCGGGCGTGGGCAACCAGAGCGGCACGCTGGTAAATGCGATTTTGTCAAAGTGGCCGCAAATCGCGGAGATGGACGACCCCGCCGAACGGCACGGCATCGTGCATCGGCTGGATAAAGACACAAGCGGCGTTATGGTCATCGCCAAAACATCCGCCGCGCTCCATAATCTGATGGCGCAATTCCAGGCGCGCACAGTGGATAAAACCTATCTGGCGATGCTGGAACGCACACCAGCCACACAACAAGGACGCATCGAAGCCCCCATCGGGCGCGACCCTAAGCAACGCAAGCGGATGTCCGCACAGCGCGACGGCAAAGAGGCGATTACGGAATTCACCGTGCTGGATGACACCTTCCGCGATGGTGCAACATTGGTTGAATTTAAACTGCTGACCGGACGCACACACCAAATCCGCGTTCATGCCGCGTTTATCGGCTGTCCAGTGATTGGGGACAAGGTTTACGGCTTTCGCAAACAGCGCTTCGGCAAGATGAAGCGTAATTTTTTGCACGCCAGCAAGCTGACTTTTCAGCATCCTACCACCGATGAAACGCTGACTTTCTCCGCACCTTTGCCGCCTGCGCTGGAGCAAATCATGAAAAAGCTACGGGAGTGATTGATTATCGCACTTGGCCTTAATTATGGATACAATAGTAAGATACTGATTTAATCAGACAAGGATAACTAGATGCGCGAAATTACCATCGCAACAGTGCAGATGAACCCCCGACTAGGCGAACCGGAAGAAAATCTCGTCAAAATGTCGGAGATGGTGTCCAAAATCGCCTCTCAGCAACGGGTGGATTTAATCGTTTTCCCGGAGCTTGTCACCAGTGGGAACGAACTAGGCCTGCGCTTTACAGAAATCGCCCAACGTGTGCCCGGCCCGACCATCAACCTGATGGCGCAACGTGCCAGCGAATACGGCGTGTATATCGCCTTTGGCATGGTGACGAAAGAACGGGTGGAAAGCGTGCTGTATAATTCCGCCATACTGGTCGGGCCAGATGGCGAACTGGTAGACGTATACAATAAGATTCACTTGCGCGGGGAGGAACGGATGGCCTTCCGCGAAGGGTTTAAACTGCCTGTGTCCGATACTGAAGTGGGCACAATCGGCATGATGATTGGCTACGACCTGGCCTTCCCGGAAGTCTCGCGCACGTTGGCACTGGAAGGTGCGGAACTGCTCATCGTCATGGCGAACTGGGAAGCGGCGCAGATTGACGAATGGAAGACTTACATCCGCGCCCGCGCTTACGAGAACGCGGTGTTCATCGCGGGCGCAAACCGTGTCGGGGAAGATATTACGCTCACATTCGGTGGCGAAAGCATGATTGTCGGCCCACGCGGGGAGATTTACGCCTCACTCGCGGACGAGACCGACCCGGAAACAGGCGCTCCGCTAGAGGGGTTTACAGTTGCCCGCATTGACCTGGACGAAGTACGCAAGTACCGCGAAGAATATCAGTTCATCCAAAACCGCCAACCGGCTATGTATCGCGCCATCGTGCGGAAGTATTAAATGTTAGAGGGGCGCGCCTGCGCCCCTCTGTTAAAATGCCAGTGAGTTGTAAGGGATGTTACCGTGTCTATCATATTGTTTGTCATCGGTGCAGGGATCATGATGGTTGGCTCCATCAAATTAGGCTCTTTTGAAGCGGAGGGAATCCGCGTGCGCGTGGCAGGGGGTGTGCTGTGTGTGCCACTTGTGCTCTCACAGATACTTTACGCGCTTGCTAACATCACAACCAACGGCGACGCTGGCGCGATAGGGTTAGTCTCCTTCCTGGAGCTTATCGGCATGGGTGCGGCGGCGGGTATTGCCTACTGGCTGTTAATGCTGGAAAGCGACCAGCCCATCACTGGCAAAATCCAGCGCCCTAACTTCTCCAAACCAGTTAAGCGGGACACAAAACCCGCCCCTAAAAAAGAAACGACCAAACGCGACCATCCACTGATGCAGATGCTCAAGCCGGATGCCGAGCAACAAAAAGAGGATGATGTCCCCGATGAGCAACCGAACACCAAGCAGGATGACCAGCCGCAACCGCTAGAGCCAAAACGCCCCGCCGCTTCCATGCGTGCGCCGCGCAAGCGCCGCGACTATCCGCTTGTGATGACGACCGCCGAAGCCGCCAGTTATCTCAACATCACGGAGGATGCTCTGCTGGAACTCATCGAATCTGGGCAGATTGCCGCATCTCGCATCAATTATCGCTATCGCATCTCGCGTACTGTGCTGGACGAATTTATAGAAGCGCAGGAACAGGGCAATTCATAACAAATAATAATATCAAGCAACGGTCATAAGGGGAAATAACATGGTGCGTCGTCTGATTATACTTCTGCTGATTACTTTGATGGCTTATCCCATCTATGCACAGGAGGGCGACGCGCCCGACCAACCCCCACCTCCCACCCCTATTGACCTTGAAGCGCTGGCTATACGAGTAGAAACCGCGCTGGGAGAGATACAGGAGCTTGAAGAACGTACAAATGACCTAATGGGACTGGCCCTGGATATGTTCGGCCTATTCGAGGGTCTTTCCGCCGTGTTCGGGATCGCCCTGCCCATTATCATCGCGGTAGCGGGTTTCTTCGGCTTCCGCCGTCTGGAAAGCTCTCGTGAAGAACTGAGCGAAGCCCGCGAAAGCCTGGAGAAAGAACTCAACGAAAAGCGCGAGGAGCTAGAGCAAATCCGCAGGACGTTTGAAGTTGCCGTGGAAGACCAGCGCCAAATCGCCACAAATGCCTCTATCGCGCTCGGCTTGCTTTCTGTGGGGCGCAACCAATACCGTGCCAAAGACAACACCGGCGCAATTGATACCTTCAAGCGTGCGCTGGAATTTGACACGAAAAATCCCGTGATTTTATATAACTTAGGTTATGTAGAAACGCAGAGTGACAAGTTCAGCGAGGCGTTAGAATCACTGGAAAAAGCACTGGCGCTAAATCCCTCTTTCGTCCCGGCTAAAGCGGCGATGGGCTATGTGTACCGCCGCATGGGGGATGAGGTCTATAAGGCCATCGACAAGCTGACCAGCACACCCGCACCGGGCGAAAAACCTGTGAATGAAGTAGAAGTCGTCCAGAAGTTGAACAAACTACGGATTCCCAAAATAGAATTGGCGGAAAAGCCCTTTAAGGATGATACAGAAAAAGCGGAATGTCTGGCAAAGCTGAATACGGAATTTGCACGACTGTATAATCGCTCAGAAGAATACTTCCTGCGGGCGCTGGAAGAGTTGCCCAAGCTCATTGACGAAGACGGTGAATCGTGGCGTGGGGCGCTGGGCGGCTTATACCGTCGGCGGGGCATGGTCAAAGAGGCCATCATCGCCTACGAGCAAGGCACGCTCGTCACGCCCAAATCGTCCTATCCGTTTAGCAATCTGGCAATGCTGTACGCACAGGAACGACGCACAGCGGAAATGGAACGCACCTTCCGCCGTGTGGAGCAACTCGCGCTCGGCGAAGTGCAAGCAGATTCTGATAATAACTGGGCGTTTAACGACCTTGTGACCTCCCGCTTGGCGTTAGGCAAAGACAAAGAAGCCCACGACGCCCTGCAAGAAGCGTTACAAATCGCCTCTAAAGACTCACCTTACGCCCTCAAAAGCCTGGTAGAAACACTCGAACGCCTGTTGGGGTTCATCTCGGAGGAGCGCCACACAGCCATTAGAAACATCTTGCAGGTGATTAAAACATTCGAGGCGGCGCGTGCCGCTAACCAAACCGGAGATTAAATATGCTCAAAGTTGGCGATGCCGCGCCGGATTTTGCCCTGCCCAACCAGGACGGCGAAACCGTCCGCCTGAGTGACTTTAAAGGCAAAAAAGTAATTTTATTCGCCTTCCCTAAAGCAGATACACCCGGATGCACCGCACAAGCCTGCGGCTTCCGGGATAGTGTGCCCAACATTCGAACGTCAAATGCGGTTGTGTTTGGCATCAGTGCAGATTCCCCCGCAGACCTAAGCGCATGGAAGCAAAAAGAGCGCCTGCCGTATGATTTACTGGCAGATGTAACCCATGAAGTGCTGGAAGCGTGGGGGGCATGGGGGACGTTATCGTTCAAAGGGCGTGATTTTACCGGCCCGTTGCGCTCCTTCTGGGTGATTGACGAAGAAGGCACAATCATCGCGGAGCAAGTGCGTGTCACGCCGGAAGATAGTGTTGTGCTGGCCTTAGCCGCTATCGAAGGCAAAATATAACATACGCTTAACCTACGCTTAGCAGTCGCACGGCGATATTATGGCACATCCCGATTTGTGCAAAATATCGACTCGGCCTATAGTGTCCTTAGTTAGACTTTTTTATCTCATAAAAGCACAACATAAGGAGACTCAAGATATGAAACTTCGTATTCTAGCCTTACTGCTGGTTCTATTGTTAGGGAATGTTCACGCTGTTTTTGCACAGGAAGACGAGCGCATCGGTTATGGCGATGCCGTTGAAGGTGAACTCACTGTGGATGGTGCAACATTCACATTTGAGGGAGAAGCGGACGACATCGTGATTGTCCGTGTGCGCGAAACTGAACGTTTCTCCGATTTTGACTATCCATTCCTGACCCTCTCCGATGCAAACGGTAATACCGTAGCCCAAAGTGGCGAGTTCCCGTTTAAAAGTGCAGAGTTAGCCGTGCGCCTTAACAATGACGGTGTGTACACCATCACACTGACCAGCGCACCGCGTAACGAACCGGAAGAGACCGTCGGCCCCTATTTACTGGAACTCATCAAGCCAGAAGAACTGGAAGCAGGCGAGACGGTGACAGGTGTTGTTGATGAACAAATCACCGTGTTTTACGTAGTCAGCACAGACCGCACGCCGAACTTTGAAATCAGCTACGAGCGCACCAACGGCACATACTTCCCGCCCATCAGCATCAACATCGTGGATAACAGCGAATCAGAGCTTATTGCCATCTACGCCTCGAGTGGACGCATGGCGGAACAAAGCGTCTTCTTCCTGGGAGATTCCAACTTCAACCGCTATATCGTGGCCGTCGGTGCTGTTGGCCGCCGTCCTACAGCTGGTTTAGCTGGGGCAGATAACGCGACGTTTGAATTGACCTTGGGCGAGTAAGTTAGAGTTTACAAACTTAGCCCGCAACTTGCCAACGCTCCGCACGTAATGGGGTTATAGACTATAACCTAATTATGCGGAGCGTTTTTAAAACCATGTTCACGGCAACCAAGACATTGCACTTTAACCGAGTTCTACGCACCGGCTTTTTCTTCGTCCTTGTCGCGCTAATGGTTTTTTTGGCGCTAGAGGTCAAGGTGACTGCTGTCGCGGTACTCGCTAATGCGGATTCGCTCATGTTTAACGATAGCATGTGCTACAGTGCCTGCGCGTTCATCCGCTAGCATCATCCGCCTGTAATTCTCCGGGCAGATGAAATGTACCGTCAGCATTTGGCGGAAAATCCAGCGTTTTTAATACAGCGTCTGTGTTCAATTCACCATAAATATGCGGGAATAGCTCACCTTCGTAATGTTCCGCCGGGATGGTGACATCCGGTGGTTCATCACGTAATTCGGCAACCAGCCGCGTCGGGTCGATGCACAACAGGATTAAATCGCGCTGTCCGGCATAAAAGGCATCCGCAACACGGGTAATCTGCCCTTGCCGCGAAGCATGGATAAACCCTTGTGTATCCAGCGAGTCCGCATGGTACATGCCGCTACGTTGTGCCTTTTCCCAATCCGCTTTTGTGGTGATGTGATAAATCATCGCGTTATACCAAGCCTTTGCTGTCATAACATATAGGGTATCGTCTAAAGGTTCGCCGTGTATCCAGACTTGCTGGCGTTGAATCCCGGCATAAACAAAGCCGAGTCGCTCCGGTATCGCCCGGCTACGCAGGTTCGGCGCGGCACAGCGCACATAAACGTTAGAAACTTCATTGACACAAATCACATGCCCGGTAATCAACCATGTTGCGCGAGTAACCAGCCCCAACCCTTGAAAATCCGCACCAAGCCAATAGCCAATTTCCGCAGTGCCTGTGCGATGATCAATATAAACAATGCCCACCTTGCCCGCCACCACATCATCATGCAAAATCACCATATCATAGCCCAATTGTTGGCGTGTCTTGGTTTGGCTGATGCGGATGAGGTCGTGCATGTCGTTTAAAGTGCGGATGGTATCCGGCCAGTTTTGCCACTGCCGCAGATGCTCCCGGTCACGCGCTACGATAGCAAATAAAGCAGGCGCGTAGGTGTCACTGATGGGCACAAGGGATAACGCCCCCTGTCGGTAAGGCGGCATGGCAAACGCAGGCCGCCCCCGCCCGGAAAATAACTTCAGCATCCGCCCGTGAACCTTTCCCAATTAAAGCCCATAATCTGGTCGCCCACGCTCACCCGCAGGACGCCATCCGCGCCGATGGTGTGCCATGCGTGCGCCCGGTCGTTGCCATAAAGCGCGGTATACCCACACACGCCGCCACTATCCCGCATGATGACTACATCGCCGTGTGTGCTGGTCACAAGCAACACGCCCCCACTTGCTTCAATTGTCACACGCCCGGTGATGGGTTGCGGCAGACGTGATTCCCATGCCAGTAAGCCATCTGGCAGATAAGCATTTAACGTCGTGCCATCGGTCACATACAGTCGACCATCAGAGCGCACCAACGCACCATGCCCGCTACCCTGTCCGCGTACCGCCTCATGAATGAGTGTCCATTCGCCGTTGGCGTCTATGCGCCATAAGCCGCCCTGTGTATAAGCGACGAGTGAGCCATCCGGGTGCGGCGCCAATGCTACCCCATTTGCCAGTGTCACCCTGTTGACCTGTTCACCGTTGACCGCGTTGAGCGTCCACAGTTCATTATTTATCACCAGGCCGATAAGTAGCGGCGTTGTCAGGCCATAATCATAGCGCGGAATATCCTCCACACGCCACAGCACATCACGCTGGTTGAGTGCTAAAGCGACCAGTGCATCATCGCGTGTGTGGTAAATGCGAGCGGAGTCCGTCAGTAGTGGCGGCATATCCGGCAGGAAGCCTTCCACACGCCAGCCATCACTAAATCCGCCGTTTTCCACATTAACGCTCACCACCGAGCCATCATCATAAGTCACATAAGATTGCGCGAACTGCCCGTGTAAGCTCACCGCCGGACGTGCCAACGCCACCCGCCACATCACCCGCCCGTCGGACGTAATGCGGCGTAAACGGTCACCATCAATCACAAGCAGGCTGTTGTCATTCAGCACCAAAGGCGGCGCAGGGCGGTCAAAGGTGGCCGTCACGCTATACCACGCCGCGCCTCTGCTCAAGCGGGCTTGCAGGTTACGGAGCATCTGCGAAGGCCGCCGCCAACCCAGCAAGCGGGGGTCGGTGCGTGTATAGCCCGGCCCGGGTGTGTCGGAAACACCGGGATTATCATTCGTCGGCACGCGCATCTCAAAATGCAGGTGTGCCGCCGGGCGCGATTCACCAATCAAGCCGATGGCCTCGCCTGCTTCCACACAACCTAACCGTGACGGGAAGGCCACGCCGCCGCCCTCAACCATGTGCCCGTATTGGCTGTACACCGTCGCGCCATCGGGCAATGTGTGGCGGATAATCACTACGCCACCATCCAGCCCCCACGCTTGTGGATTGCTAAACGTCACCACGCCGCGCCCAATTGCGCGGACTGGTTGACCAAGAGTCGCGCCACGGCCGACGAACCAATCTTCGCCGGTGTGGTAACGTCCCTGATGGCGCGGGCTGGCGACGCCAAAATCCTGCCCAAGCTGGAACACGCTTACATCCACCGGATAACTGACCTCATCCAGCACACCGCACTGGTCTTGAGCGTTAATTGCGGGTGTTTTGTACATAACGAAAAACAGAAAACAAGCCAAAACCGCCAAAAACAGGGGGTTTCTTGTCACTTTCAAGGAAATTTCTCCCGAAAACTTGCCCCAAAATTTCAAAAATCATATATCATAGGATATTGTAAACCTAAGTTTACCTCAAAAAGTAAATAGGAGTGATTGGCTATGTTCTCATCTTTTGGTAGAAGTTGGCGTTTGGTTAAAGCCAGCTACAGTGTACTCAAGCAGGATAAAGAGCTATTGTGGTTCCCGGTGATGTCCACCATCGGCTTGATTGTTGTCACGATTGCGATGATGCTCCCGTTAGCGGGTAGCGGAATCTTCGGCGCAGTAGAAGCTGGTGAAGAACTGTCAAGCGGGCAATCGACGATGGCATTTATCTTCACATTCTTATTCTATTTCGTCACCTACACAGTGATTATCTTCAGCAACACGGCGCTCATCGGCGCCGCGATGATCCGGCTGGACGGCGGCGACCCCACAGTAAGCGATGGCATCCGCATTGCTCGTGAGCGTCTGTCTACCATTTTAGGGTGGGCGGCGATTGCGGCCACCGTCGGCATGATTTTACAAGCCCTGCAAAACATGGCGCGTGAAAGTGACAACATCGTGACACAGATTATCGGGAGCATCCTTGTCAGCCTGGTTGGATTTGCCTGGAACCTGATGACCTTCCTCGTGATTCCGGTCTTCGTGGTGGAAAACGTCGGCCCGATTGAAGCCATTAAGCGCAGTGGCGCAATGGTCAAAAAGACATGGGGAGAAAACATCACCGGCTCGTTCAGCATGGGCATTATCCAATTTCTGATTATGCTGGCCGTCTTCCTGCTGGTTGGCCTGCCGTTATTCCTGCTGGCGTCCTCTATGGAAAGCGCGTTTTTGATGGTGGTGGTGGTGGTACTGGTTGTGACCTTAATCGGCGCAATCGGGATTTTCTTCTCCGCACTCAACGGTATCTTCCAGGCCGCGCTGTACAAATATGCAGTCAACGACGGCAACACGGAAGTTGTCAGCGAATTCTTTGATGCAGACATGATTGCTGGTGCCTTCCAACCGAAGGCCGCCCGCTAAACATCATCCATACGGGGCGGCTGGTGACAGTCGCCCCGTGGGTTAAATCCAATGCGTGTTTGTTTTTTAATCCGCCAATGCCTTAATCGCCCGTTCCACGCTATCCTTCGGGCTGACCTTCACCTGCACATCCGCGATGTTACCGTCTTCATCAATCAACCAATGGGAGCGTATGACGCCGAAGTACTTTTTACCATACATGGATTTTTCGCCCCATGCCCCCCATGCTTCCAACACTTCATGGTCAACATCGGACAGCAAATCATAAGGTAAGTTCTCTTTATCTTTCCATTTCTTCAGTGCGGCGGGGGCATCCGGGCTAATGCCAAGCACCACCGCATTAGAGGACTCAAACTTAGGCATCGCATCGCGGAAGCCACATGCCTGTGTCGTGCAACCGCCTGTGCCTGCTTTAGGGTATGCGAACAAAATCACTTTTTTGCCTTTAAAGTCACTCAGCCGGACGGTTTGGCCGTCCTGGTTGGGCAGGGCAAAATCCGGCGCGGAATCACCAATATTGGGCATCGCTGTTTCCTCTCTGTTACAATCGTTAGCATTATTGAACCACATTCTAACTCGCATCTGCGTGGATATTCAGCGTTCTTTCAGCTAATGCGCTATAATCGAAATAGGTTTGCAAAGTTTTTAGGTCATGGTGTTAAATGAATAATATCAGTTAAATTTTTTAAGAGACTATTTAATCCCGTGCAACTCTAAGCCTAAAGCTGAATAACTATCATCTAATAACTTGCACCAGAACCTCTTTTCAGTAGCTCAACAATCAGCAAGGAGCTAATCTCATGAGTATCTCGTTTACATGGTTAGGCCACGCCGCATTTTTATTCACCATAGACGGCCATCAAGTCCTGATTGACCCATTTCTGACAGGCAACCGTCTGGCTCCCATCAGTGCGGACGATGTGGAAGCGGAGATTATTCTGCTATCACACGGGCACGGTGACCATCTGGGTGATACCATCCCGATTGCCCAACGTACCGGCGCGACTGTCGCCACCAATGTTGAGATAGCCAATTGGCTGATGGGACAGGGCGTAGAAAACGTGAATCATATGAATTCCGGCGGCACATTTGATGTAGGCTGGATGCAAGTCAAGTGGACAATCGCGCATCATAGTTCCTCCCTGCCCGACGGCAGTTACGGCGGCCAGCCCAACGGATTAATCATCACTGCGGCTAACAAGCGCATTTACTACGCGGGCGATACCTGCGTGTTTATGGATATGCAACTCATCGGCGCAGACGGGCTGGACGTGGCCTTTTTGCCCATCGGGGATAAGTTCACGATGGGGCCAGACGATTCACTGAAGGCACTGGAATTCTTGCGCCCGCGTCATGTTGTGCCGATGCACTACAACACCTTTGACCCCATCGTACAAGATGTGGCACAGTGGGCGCGGGACGTAAACAGCAAAACGCTTTCCACGCCTATCGTGTTGGATCCGGGCGGTTCGCACACACTTTAATTGATAAGTGTGTGTGGGCTGTGGTTTGGGTAGTTGGTTGGGTTGGCTATTCATGCCCCTACCCACTTCCAAGCGTGCAACGGTATAATAAAAGTCAAACCAGTGTAGGCCAGCAGATTGCAAGTGAACCATGCGTGATAAACGTTATATTGATGAGCTATCCCTCGAAGAACTGGAGCGCGTGCTTGTCCTCCGCAGGAGAGAAGCACGCCAAGCCCAACTTCATCGATTAAAAAAAGAGGGGCGTGTCGTCGGCGTAGCCCCTGCATCCACAAGGGGTGGACTCGACCTGCCGCCGGAATTGGCAGACGCGGTAGAACCGGTGGAAAATCACCTTAAAGTTACGCCACCCGCACCCGATATTCCACACAAGGTCACACCGCCCACCATCCGAAAAGCAACACCCATCGCGCCATCGTTCGATGAGGATGAAGCCAACGATGTTGATATGCTCCCGCGCCGCCGTCCGGCGACATCCAGCAACAGGCACGGGGGGCGCACGCTCGTTAATGGGTTGTTATTTTTCGTCGAGATTGCGGCGGTCATCGGCTTGATTGTGTTGGGCGTCAATTTACTCAGCGCCCGCGAAGACTTGGTGGAGACGACACGCCGCGAACAGCAAATCGCACAGGCCACCCGCGCCGCCGACCTCCCTACCCTTGCACCAACTGCGGTCTTGCGGATGAATGTCAACGACTGGGTATTGCCCGGCGGCCATACGTTTATAGAAGGCCAGCCGGTACAGAACATCACGGAATTAGCCGAATCTGATATTCCCAGACATCTGTTGCCAGAAGTGCAGATGAAGCTCATCGCCCCCGTGATTGACCGACCACAACGCCGCCCGGAAACCGCACTCGGCCTGAACATTCCCGGCCTGAACTTAGACGAAACCATCATTCAAGGCTCGGATTGGGAGGCGCTGAAGCTGGGCGTGGGGCAAGTGCTCAACGGCACATCTCCCGGCGACATTACCGGAAACGTGGTACTGGCCGCGCATAACGACATCTACGGCGAATTATTCCGCCATCTTGACCAGATGGCGCCCGGCGACCAGTTCACCATCCGCACGGAGGAACGCGCCTATACCTATGTCGTCACGGATATTCAGATTGTCCAGCCGACAGATGTATGGGTCATGGAAAATACCGGCGTCCCGACAGCGACGCTTATCTCATGCTATCCGTATCGCATCAACGATCAGCGCATTGTGGTCTTCGCGGAACGCCTAGACTAATCCCTAGCCGGAGATTATCATAGAGGCCAAACAGTCCGCTAGCTATCCATGAGGATTAAATCTGTGGCGAAAAAACGTAAATCCAGCAAACCAAACATCCCGCAAGCAACGCTAGAGCGGGTGCAACAGCAGGCTAAAGGCGAGGATGAGCCGACCACATCGAACACACTACAAGCAGAAGCACCACAGGCCGCCGCGCCCCAACAAGCGTTAGCAACTCCCGCTACTGAAGAAGTCGCATCGAGGCCAGAGACAGCCGCCGAACGCGCAGAACGCGCCGCACGGCGTGCGGAACGCCGCGCCCGTGCATCAAGCGGGCGGGATGCGCTACGCTCTAGCACAACAGGCGTCAAGCGGGAACGCCGGAACGATAAATCGCTAGACCATGCCGCCATCCGTGAGCGACTCGCCCACCCCACCAAGCCCATCACAGAGGCCGACCTACGCCGCGATTATACCTACGTCATCAGGGACTTACGGAGCATGTTTATGCTGTCGCTCGTCCTGTTTGTAGCGATTATCGTGCTAGGGAGCGCAATATAGGCACTTATGTTCACGGACTGGCAAGCGATACCCTACTTCGCCCAACTTGACCCCGTCGCGCTAGTGGAAATCAAGCGCGAAGCCCTGCAAAGAAAGTATCAGGCAGGGGCGGTCATCTTTGCGGAGGGTGAAATGTGCGCCGGGTTTCACATCGTCACAGAAGGGCTAGTCCGCATTTATCGCACCAGTCCAGAAGGCCGCCTGCATACGCTCAGCTTGTTGCGGCCTGTAGCAACGTTTAACGAAGTTTCCGCAGTCGATGGCGGGGCGAACCCTTTCCACGCCGTCGCCGTGACCAACGCAACCGTAATGGTACTGAGCCACCGATGTTTGATGGGGTTACTGGCACGGGAACATACTTTGCTAGAGAACTACGTGCAATTACTCGCTCACCTCAACCGGGAATATATTGAGCGGCTAGAGGATATGACGTTTCGCTCCATACCCTCCCGCCTTGCCAAGCTATTCCTGCACAAAACCACTTACGCCGACCAAATCGCGGAGACACCCACACAGCTTAACCAGGAGGAGATCGCCGCGATTTTAGGCACAACCCGCGAAGTTGTCGGGCGGGCGTTGCGCGGCCTGATGAACGCGGGCTTGCTCCGCAAAAAGGGACGGCAAATCTTCATCGCAGACCGCGCCGGGCTGGAAGAACTCGCACAGACCAACACCGTGCCCCACCGCATCAATACCGAGCTTTAACAACGCCACATCCATGAACGGGGGCTTGTAGCCCCCCACACGCTATGCTAAAATTCGTCCGGCTTGGGGATGAACCCCAAGCAAATCTCACACACCCGGACTTGCCCCCTGTGTTGTTTCGCCACTGTGCGAAATTTTGGCGGAAAAGGACGAACGGTGTGGCTGATTAAAACACAGACTGCTAGGAGTTCTAAACTTATGCCTTCTTCCGTATCACTCAAGCAAATGCTCGAGATGGGTGTTCACTTTGGGCATCGTACCCAAAAATGGAACCCGAAAATGGCGCCGTTCATCTTCACCCAACGTAACGGCATCCACATTCTTGACTTACAACAAACCATCGTCAACCTGAACAAATACTACGACATGATCCAGGAGATTGTGGCGAAGGGTGGCACGGTGTTGTTCGTCGGCACCAAGCGCCAGGCGCAAGAGACCGTCGCGCAAGAAGCCGAACGTTGCAACATGCCGCATGTTAACCAACGCTGGCTGGGCGGCACGCTCACCAACTGGCGCACCATCCGTGACCGCATCGACACACTGAAGAAGATGGAAGCCCGCCGTGACAAAGGCGAGTTGGATAAGCTGACAAAACGTGAGCGCATCCTCATTGGCCGCCAGATTGACAAGCTCCAGGTACGTTTGGGCGGCATCCGCACCATGAAGCGCCTGCCAGACCTTATCATCATCGTGGATACCCTGCGCGAGTTCACCGCTATTCAAGAGGCGAACAAGCTCAAAATTCCGGTGCTGGCACTGGTAGACAGCAATAGTGACCCCGACCAAATCGACTACCTCATCCCGGCCAACGACGACGCCATGCGTTCCATCCAACTTATCGTCAAAACGCTGGCCGACGCCGTTATCGACGGACACAATATGCGTTCATCCATGAGCGACGGCGACGACGATGAAGCACTGGAAAGTGTGGACTTCAACGCCTATGCTGATGTTGATGACGACGGCGACGATACGCAATATCTTGGGCAATCCACGTTAGCGAAACTGCGTGACAGCAAACTATTCGAAGAAGAGAACGAGGACTAACACAGAATGGCAGAAATTACCGCCAAGATGGTCAAAGAGTTACGTGAAGCAACTGGCGCTGGCCCGTTAGATTGCAAACGCGCCCTGCAAGAAAATGATGGCGATGTGCAAAAGGCGATTGACTGGTTGCGCGAGCGCGGCCTCAGCAAAGCCGCCAAGAAGCTCGGCGCTGGCCGTGCGATGAACGAAGGCCGTGTGGAGGTTTATTCCCACTTTAACAACCGCTTGGCCGTGATTGTAGAAGTCAACTGCGAGACCGACTTTGTTGCCGCTACCGACGCTTTTAAATCCTTCTGTGCGGATGTTGCCATGCACGCCGCCAGCATGGGGCCGCAATACCTTAGCCGCGACGACGTGCCGCAGGAAGACATCGAGCGCGAGCGTGAGCTACAATTACGCATCCTGAAGGAAGACCCGAAGAATGCCAACAAGCCCGACGAAATCCTGGAAAAGATTATCGAAGGCCGCATGAGCAAGTTCTTTGAGGATATGGTTTTGCTGGAGCAAAAGTTCTTCAAGGATGATAACAAGACCATCTCCGACATTCTGCAAGAGACCGTTGCCGAAATCGGTGAGAGCATCCAGATTAGCCGTTTTGCCCGCTTTGCGCTGGGCGAAGCCGGCGGTGACGAAGCAGGTGATGAAGAATAATTCTGCACGAAATTGGGGTATCCCTTGTTTTTAACGCAGTTCAACGGGATTGGCGTATGCTAATCCCGTTTTTTTGTGCCAAATTTTTCTTTAAGGCGAAAGGATGAACGTTATGACCCAACATCCCAAAGCGGCTTATACCCGCATTTTGTTAAAGCTCAGTGGAGAAACGCTAGCAGGTGATGACGGCTTCGGCATCGACCCTGACCGCGCAGAGGAAATCGCCAACAAGATAAAATCGCTCTTCGTGATGGGCGTGCAAGTGGGCGTGGTTATCGGCGGGGGCAACCTGTGGCGCGGTGCAAACGGCATTAAACGGGGGATGGATCGCACCACTGCCGACCACATGGGCATGATTGCCACCGTGATGAACGGCCTGGCGTTACGCGACGCACTGGAACGTGTGGGCGTGGATGCCCGTGTGCAGACCGCCGTGCAGATGAACGCCGTTGCAGAGCCTTACATCCGCCTACGCGCCATCCGCCACCTGGAAAAAAAACGGGTGGTCATCATTGCTGGGGGCTTAGGTGACCCCTACTTCACCACTGATACCGCCGCCGCCCTGCGCGCCATGGAGATTAAAGCGGAAATTGTCATCAAGGCCACCAAAGTAAACGGCGTCTATTCCGCAGACCCCAAAAAGAACCCGGATGCCGTGCGCTACGACCGCTTAAACTATCAGCAGGTGTTAGATAGCAAGTTTGAAGTGATGGACTTAACAGCCTTCACACTCTGCCAGGAGAACAACATGCCGATTATGGTGCTGGACTTCTGGGCGGATGACGGACTCATCCGAGCTGTGCAAGGGGATCAAACCGTCGGCACAATTATCAGCGATGAAGGCACACTCATTTAATCCGCTTAATTGTTGGTCACTTGCTCAACGTGCAATGTGTGGAATAACGTCATGTCATTAATTTGTGGCATGACGTTCACCGAAATTTTGCGCGTTTCCCCCACCTGAAGCGCATAAACCTCCACCGTGCGAAAACCCATCACCTGTTCTTCATCATTATAGACCGTCACCACCACGCGCACCGACGGTACAATATGCTCACTCTCATTACGGATTTGTCCGGTCACGCGATAGAGGTTATCCACCCGCCCCCCCTGTACATCATCGACCACCACTTTATCCGCATTCAGTTGTATCGGCTCGGCGCGGATGACATCCACCGAAACCCCGCCAAACTGCGCGGAACTCATCCCTGCACCGGCAAATAGCGCCTGGTACGGCGCACTGCCGCCCGGTGAGATGATGTGTTGTGGCAACGTCACTGACACTGTATCCAATAACGCCGCTTCAGTATCCAGCACATCCACCCGCAGGATGACACGCTCCAGCGCATGATTATAAGGATTATTCACCCATCCCAAACAGGCCACCCCGTCGTGGGGCATCTCGTAGCATGTCGGCGACTCTACGTCCAATGGGAGCGGAGTCGGAAGGTTTTGCTCCGGCATACTGGTGGTGGTGATGAGTGGGGGTTGGGGGCGGGGTGTAACTAGAATCGGGAGGTTATAAATCGTTGGTGGGGTTTCTGTTGATATTCTTAAAACAAGGGTGATGGGGGGTAAGTCGGTGGTGGCTAATGAAGGCCGATGAGGGGTTGTGTCGCTACAGGCGACGATGAGCACGCAGATAAAGACTAACAAAACACACGGGCGCCAGCCCCAATTCGCCATGTGCGGAATTTATCCCTCATTATCCCAAATTACAGGGTATTTATCCCACATTATAACCCCTATACTGATTTTATGCTTAAAATTGGGATAAAATTACAAATAAGCATCAAGCACAAAAGATCATCTTCTGTGTCGGGCAAGACAACCTGCCCTACCCATAACAGAACAGGCAAACAGATGGCAGATAATATCGAGACTCGACTGGGCGCGGCACTCTTGCTCAAAGATGCAACCATCGCCACAGCCGAATCTTGCACAGGCGGGTTAATTGCCAGCCGCATCACGGATGTATCCGGTAGTTCCCGTTATATGATGGGCGGTGTTGTGGCCTATGATAATCGCATCAAACAACAGGTGCTTAAGGTCAGTTTGCACACGTTGGTCACACACGGCGCAGTCAGCCAGCAGACGGCCACCGAGATGGCACTGGGTGTACGCCAGATGCTGAATGTAGATTATGCGCTATCCGTGACCGGGATTGCCGGGCCGGGTGGCGGCACAGCAGAAAAACCTGTCGGATTGACGTATATCGGGCTGGCCGGGCCGGATGGCCTGCTGGTTGTGGAGCGTCACATCTGGGAAAGTGACCGCATAGGCAACAAAGCGGCTAGCGCACAGGCCGCGCTTGAACTAGCTTATCGGCATCTGCTAACTCCCTGACCATCATACTCATGTTAAAACCTATTGTTGAGGCGGTTACGTAATTCCGCTATACTGCAATAGTGGCTTATTTTCCACTGGCTGAAGAGAGGCAATATGTCCCAACAATATCGCAGTGAGGCATTAGAGGACAAACTAAGGAACTTACACACCTTGGTGGACGGCGTTAAAGCAACCGTGATTGTGAACATTGACGGCCTGCTGGTTGCCGCTTACCCGCCCGGTGACGAAGAAAACCCCCACGAAAACCCCACCAGTAGCCCGCAGGTTGCCGCGATGTCGGCCACACTCATCGGCTTGGCGGAACGCACGCTAAAGCGATTGGCACAGGGCGATTTAGAGCGTCTGCTGATGGAAGGCGAAGAAGGTGTGATGGTCGTTTATCCGGCAGGGCGGGCATCTTTGGCCGTGCTGGTGGATAAAAACGCGCGGATTGCCAAAGTGCTGTTCGCCGCGAAGAAAGCCAGCATCGAAATCACCGAGATTCTCGGCATGTAAGCGTCGCTTCTTATCACCCTCACTCTACCGCTTGTGTGTCGATATACAAGTGTAACAACATGCGCCCCAGCCGTAACTCATCGGCAGTGGCTAAAGCCATCGGCTGATGCGCGGTCAGCCGTAGCCCATTAACAAACGTACCATTCCGGCTTCCCAAGTCCAACAACTCCAGGCGGCCATCACGCAGACGCAACAGCGCATGACGCCGACTCAGCCCCATCTGATACGCGCCATAAGCTGTCAGGTCAACCTCCGGCGGGATGTCTACCAACGGGTCACCCCGCCCGATGACAGCCTCCGTCTGCAAGACATAGGCCAGTCCCTCTGCGGTGTCATCAATGTTCAGGCGAAGCGCAACTTCGCCCGCGAAGATGGGCGTGTGGCGGGCGCTGGCTTGCTCCGCCTGATACAACCGCACGGCCTCCGCCGCGTCACTGCGTACATCGTATGTGGTGTTGTGTCCCGTTTGTGGGTCTGGATTTTGCTCGTCTTTTGCATTCGTCTGATCGTTCATCTATCCCCCTGTCAGTTCCCAGCGAATACCACCCGATATGAGCGCACCGACGGCGCACCGGTGTTATCATCGAAACAATTTTGTGCGCGGATTTCTCGCGTCGATGGTTCGGAATAACCGGGCATATCAATCACATAGGTTCGACCTGGCTCCATACGATAATCCGCATAGCCCAGCCCGCGCTCTGGCTTCATGCCGGTGACAAATGTGCTACTGACAGAATCATCCCCTTGTACACGCACAGGCAAACCGGGTATTTCTTCCCCACTAAAACGGTCACGCACCCGAACCTCAATAATACCGGGTATCTGCTCGCTACAAAATGGCTCTAGCAAAATCAGCGAAAAAGACCGGGCAGGGGCACTCGTCGGCACAAATGGCACGACATCCACCACGCCCGATGCGACAGGGGTTTCCTCCGGGCCCGGTGTTTTGGTAGCAGGCGGGATGAGTGTCGAAGTTGGCAGGACGATGGTTGTGGGGGTCGGTAAATCACGTCCATCCATTAAGATGAGTTGGTCGGCACAGCCTGTTTTGCCCTGCTGTTGATAAAAGCGCATCATGCTTCTTACCGCGTTCCGGTGGCTGGTGCTATCCATATACCCACCGCGCACCAGCCGACACGCTAAATCTGCAACATATTGGAACGGGTCATCTACGGAAAGGCGTAAGTTCGCCAGCCGTTGCACCGTCACCGCTAAATTCTGCTCGTAATCATGCGCCAGCAATACCGCGATAATATAGGCGTCCTGGTCGGGTAGCAGACGGCTGGTATCGCGTGCGGTCTCTAATTGCCATGGCGAGACTTCTGCCTCGCTGATGGGCTGGATAATCCACGCATAATACAGGCCAGCCATCAAGCCCAGTGCCACGCCGAACAACAACAGCGTCCACGAGACGCTATTCGGCGGGCGCTCATAACGGCTACGGCGGCGTGTGCGCTTGGTCTTTTGTTGGGTTTGCCGTGCTTTTTCCCGCGCTCTCAGCGCGTCCTTAGGGTGTGTTTGGTCTGTCATGGTGCAATAATTTGCCGATACGGTTGCATTTCTTCAGTTAATACGCCCAGCGCGTCCGCCAGCGCCACAAGATGATAAATTTTTTCCAATTCACGCGATTCGCGGATGTAACGCTCCGCGACTTGCTGAACGTGCAAGCGGACATCCGGCGCACCCAACACCACAAGGCGTTCCATCGCGCCGATAGGGTCGCCATCCGCCCGAAATCCCGCCGCTATCATCACGGTGTAGTCATCTTTATATTCTTGAGAGAGCATCGCCGCCGGATTGCCGTAGGTCTCGGTAGGAAAGACCCCCCACCCTAGCCCCAAGCCGAAGGCAACGCCAAAGCCTACGCCCACCAACAGCGAGATAAATAGGCGCATCATGGGGTTGTCTCCGTTGGCTGTGCGGTTGGTTGCACCGTTGGGCGTGTCACTTCAATTAAAAGGCTTTCCGGCTGGAAGGTATCCGCACAGGTCATCTGGGAACGTGCCGCCCATGCCGGTGCGCCGTCTTCAGTTTCAATCCTCAGCCACGCCAATGAGGAATCGATACGGTCAACGACAAATTCCGCGCCCGGTTCTTCTAACGTCAGCAGAACCTCAGCATTGGTATTCGGCGCGGTGTAAACCACAAAGTCGGGCACAATCGCGGTGCAAATGGGGTCTATCACATCAATATCAAGCACCCATGTACGTGTTAGTTCCATGCGTCCCAGCGCCACCAACGTTAAGCTAAAGTCTTCCGTCACGAAGCCTTGCACATCAAATGTTGCCTGCGGACCATAACTCACGCCCACTTCAATAGGCACATTCGCCGCCCTGCGGATGGCCTCCGCACCCTCTACCCGTGTCTCCAGTGCCCCGTCTACCTGCCAGCTAATGGTCATTGCGGTAATCACATTGCGGACGAGCACGGGCGGCGTTAACTCAAAACGGACTTGCTGTAAGCCCGGCAGAACTTCGATATTGAGGTCATCACGGGCAGTTGTCTCTCCGCGACGGGCGATGAGCACGACATTCATCATGCCCTCACCATAAGGCGTGGTATCCAGTGTGATTGTATTCGTATCCGCCGAGAGGTTATCAAACGCCAGTGTATCATTCACCGAGATTGTATAACTATCCGCGTTTTGTGCCGTCCAGTTGAAGGTTACACGCTGGCCGCTTACGGTCTGTGTTACATCGGATGTAAAGGACTCAATCAGGGGTACAGCACTTGCCAGTTGCAATACCAACCACACGCCAATCAGCAAAACAGCCACAACCGCCACCGCCAGACTACCAATGGCATACACCGACCATCGTGGCAGAACAGGCTCCACGACACAGCGCCCACTCATCGCGGTTAAAAACCCAGCCGCATCGGTGGAGCGTACCAGAATATCAAACGGGTATTCTTGCTCCTGGCCGATGATTTTACGCTTACGTGGGCGTACTTCGCCCTTAACCTCTACACGCTCGCCGGGTGCAAGTATGCGTTGGGGTTGCGAGATGCCAAAGGTCAGGGCATCGTCTGCACTGGTCGCGGTGATGTGGACGGGTAGCGGCGCACTGCCCTGATTAAACAATACCAGGCTAAAACGCTCATAAAGCGTTACACGTTTGCTCAGTAGCGCCATCGCAAAGGCATTATAGGGCAAGATTTCCACAACGGAGTAGGCTTCCAGGCGTTTGTCGGGGTCATCCTCATGCGCGATAATCACTGTAATGGGGTACTCTGCCGGGCTAGTGTCGCTCCGGCGCGGCGGCTTAACATTAAGCAAAATCTGCGCGGACTCCTGCGGGGCGACACGCAACGTCGGGCGGTTGACACGTCCCCATCCGTGCGGCAGTCCGGTCACGCTGACAATATAAATTTGCTCGTCATCGCTGGTATTGCTCAGCGTAATTTCTACGGATTTATGCGAGCCGGGCGGGATGCCGGTCTCTGGGGCTAAAACGTCGATATGAAATCCGAAGTTTTCACGCTCAAAGCGTTGTGTCTCAATTTCAAGCTCACTGACCGCCATCGACACTGTCGGCTGGTCGTCTTCTGCAAGGTAGACGATACGCAATTGGCCGATCTGCACTTCTTCCCCGCCAAATATCTCGCGTTCTTCGCCCTGCTTTAACTGCACGCCATCTAAAAATGTGCCGTTGGCAGAATCCATGTCCGAGATAAATGTGTGGTCATCTACACGGCGGATGCTGGTGTGATAGCGCGAAATCGTATCGGTATCCAGGACAACCGTACAGCCGGAAGATCTCCCGATAGATACGCTATCACCCTCTAATAAAAAGCTGTCAAAATTTCCATTCGGCCAGTACACATCCAGGCGACCGTATGCCATGTGTTCTACTCCAACCCGTGATTCAATGCTGTGAAGCCAGCATCGCGGAACATTGTATCGCTATCTTCATCTTAATTATAGGCTATTCCCACCCAGCCTGCCCAACGCTTAGCCGATGTGAAAATTTAGCATACGTTTTACACTTTTCCCCTCAAAGTTTACACCCTATCTGTTATGATGGCGAAGAGAGTCTTTATGAGGAAAATTACCCTATGAAACGCACGTTCATTTTTAGCCTGTTCATTTGCGGAATAATGGCCGTTACCGTAGCCATCAATACCAGCCCCACCCAGGCACACCGCGCCGCACCGGACGACCCCATCACCTATTGGCATGATGTGAAGCCTATCCTGGATGCTAACTGCACCACTTGTCATTATGAGGACGGAATCGCGCTCTCTTTAGAGACTTACGAGATGGCGCTGGATGCCGCGCCTATCTTGGGCGATGCCGTGCTGACGGGCTATATGCCCCCCTGGCCGCCGGGAGGCGATACCCCCCACTTGATGAACTCACGCGCACTCAGTCCGGAAGATGTAACGACTCTCATCCGGTGGGCGCTCAACCCGCTTGAGGGCGACCCGGCAGATTATCATGCTGAAGACGTGACACGCAATCAGCCTGTGCCCCTGCGTGCAGACTTGATTTTGGAGATGCCAGTCGAATACATACCGAATGCTTCCCGTGATGATGATTACCGTTGCTTTTTGATCGACCCGCAACTGGATGAAGATATGTTTGTGACCGGGTTCAACGTCGTACCAGGCAACGACAGCATTGTGCATCATGTGCTCTTGTTTAAAGTGCCAGCCAGCACCCGTAGCCAAGCCGCCGCACGCGAAGCAGAAGATGAACAACCCGGTTGGGAATGCTTCGGCGGGCCGCGTGTGAACGCTGGAAGTAACGTGCGCGGGCTGGGAAATGCCGCGAATATCGGCAACAGCGTGGGCGCGTGGGCACCCGGTTCATCCGAGATGCGATTCCCGGCACAAACCGGAGATTTCCTGCGGAGCGATGACTTGATTGTGATGCAAGTGCATTACAACCTACGCGCCGGAATATTGCCAGACCGCACCCGCGCTATCTTCGAGCTAACACCCGCCACTGGCGATATGTTCGCCTTGCAGAATTTAGGGCTGGTGGCTCCGGTGGAAATCCCATGCACACAAGGCGCTACAGCCGCCAATTGTGACCGCGATATGGCACTCAGTACGACCACCACCGAAGAACCCATCCGCACCCGTGCAATGGCAGATGGCTTGCTGAGCCTGTGTGGATACACTTTAGCGGACTATGCGGAACAAACGGCACAAGCCGTCAGTGATTGTACGCGGCTTGTGCCGGTCAACGGTTTTCTGATGGGCGCGGCAGGCCACATGCACGAACGCGGCACACGTATCACTATTGAAAAGAACGTGGGCGCGCCGGATTATGAAATGCTGTTAGACATCCCCCAGTGGGACTTCCATTGGCAAGGGACTTATCAGTACGTTACACCGATTCCGGTATTTCGGGGTGATGAAATCACCATTACATGCTATTGGGATAACAGCGATGGCGAACGTTACATCGTGTGGGGCGAAGGCACGGAAGACGAGATGTGCCTGGGCGGGCTTACCGTATTGCCGTTACCCACTGGCATGATGCACGATGAATTCCGGGCGGCGTATCCGGCCATCTTCGGCGGCTAAACGGTCTGGATGAGTTCTACTCGGTTTCCAAACGGATCGCGGAACTCAAATCGTTTATGGCCGGGTATCGGCACGGAGTCGCTGATGGTGACTCCGTGCGCTTCTAAATGTGCCCGCCATGCGTCAATATCATCTACTTCATAGGCGATATGTGCTTTTGTGCTGTAACGGTCAAAACCATCTTCTACCCCCACATGTACAGACTGTGCGCCCAACATCAACCAGAAGCCGCCCTGCCCGGCTAAAGACTCCGGCTTGGGGACTTCGATCAGATACAAAATATCACAATAAAATTCACGTCCCGCTTGCTCCGCGCCTTTGGGGATAGTGATTTGTACATGATGCAATTGTTTTATTTTCATATTGTGCCTTTTCGTAACTTGCATCCGTTGAGAAGAGTATGATAGACTAACATCGTCTATCGACTAGCCTACGGAATAGCCGTGAACCAGCAAGACGACGACGTTCCTGAACGATCTAACAACGTTTTACAACTTCATCACTCCAATACCGGATGCTATGTTAACGCCTCCGGTTGTTCACTTTTGTCTGCACACAACCAAAGGATACCCCTCTCTTGAACGATGGCTTGTTTTCACGCCTTCTGCTTCTGTTGGCTTTGCTTGGCCTGCAAGCACTTATCACTCTGGCGCACGCCACACTGATGAACGCTCGTATGGGTGCTCTGCGTGACGCCGCAGATAACGGTAATGCCCGTGCTACCCGCTTGTTAGGGTTGATGGGTTCTACCAATACAACCTTTACTTATTATACGGTCAGCACAATTATAAAATTTGCGATGGCCTCCATTGTTGTGCTGAGTATTACCAGCAGTTCCGTCTTGCCTTACATACTGGCGCTGTTTGTGTTGGCCTGTGTGGTGATTGTGCTGGGCGATACCGTGCCGGAGGCTATCGGCTCTACCCATGCGGACGTTTTGCTCGTAAGTGCAGGCACATTGATGAGCGTATTGGTATGGCTGTTTACCCCATTGGTGGGGCTGTTAGTCCGCATCAGCCGCGTACTATCAACAATATTCAGGAGCAATACATCGGTCAATACCGTCACAGAAGAAGAAATTATGACGATGATTGACGCCGGTCACACTGGCGGAAGCATCGAAGAAGAAGAAAAAGACATGCTGTATTCCGTGTTGCAACTGGGCGAAACACACATCAGTGAGATGATGATTCCGCGTATCGACATCACCGCCGTCGCCCTGAACCATAGCATAGACCAGGCCGCAGAAGTGTTTATCACATCTGGCTTTTCGCGTATCCCAGTTTATGAGGAAAATCTGGATAACATACGCGGACTGTTATACGCCAAAGACTTACTTGCGCGTTGGCATAACAGCGACGAAGACACCACCATTGAGATACTAATGCGCGCCGCGTATTTTGTGCCAGAGACTAAGCCCGCCGATGAACTGCTGAAAGAACTGCAACAACGCAAGGTGCATCTGGCAATTGTGGTTGATGATTATGGCGGCACGGCGGGATTAGTCACTATCGAGGACATCATCGAGGAAATTATCGGTGACATCCAGGATGAGTACGACATCAACGAAGAAGATGATTACGAGCAGACCAGCGAACATGAATACATCGTGGATGCTGGCATCGACATTGACGACTTTAACGATTTGCTCGACCTTGACCTGCCCACCGACGACAGCGACACGCTCGGCGGGTATATTTACACCGTCTTCGGGCGTGTGCCGGAAGTAGACGAAGAAATCGAAGAGGATAAATTTTACCTGCGGGTCATGTCGGTTGATGGGCGACGTATCCGCAAAGTTTACGCTCGGCGCAAAATTGATACAAATGATACCGAAAGCGCAGAGCCGGATATTATTGTTCCCAACAATTCCCCGGTGGATGAATAAGCAAGGCAGACAATGAGCATGAGCCAATCCCAACTGCAAGACCTCATCGGCCAGGCCATCGCCGCCAGTACCTATGCTTACACGCCCTATTCCAATTACCCGGTAGGGGCGGCCCTATTAACCTCTGATGGGCGCGTTTATACAGGGTGCAATGTGGAAAACGCCGCATATCCGGCGGGGATTTGCGCGGAACGCAACGCCTTATTCAAAGCGGTTAGCGAAGGCATACGCACGTTTAGCGCCATCGCCGTTGTCACTCGTGGCGGCGGCTCTCCGTGCGGAATTTGCCGCCAGGCAATGGCAGAGTTCGCGCCGGATTTGCGCGTTATCATCGCGGATTTAGACGGCAACATCCACCACGACACCACGCTCGGCGTCTTGCTCCCACTCAGCTTTGGGCCAACGGATTTAACCTAAGGCCATGCCCCGCGAAGAACGCAGTTTTCGTACATCCGCGCTCATCCTTAAGCGGCGGGATTTTGGGGAATCCGACCGCCTGTTAACTGTGCTAACCCCCCTGCATGGCAAGGTGAACGCCATCGCCAAAGGCGCACGTAAGCCCACCAGCAAAAAGACCGGGCATGTGGAGCTATTTACGCATGTGGATATGTTAATTAATCGTGGTCGGGATTTGTTCATCGTGTCGCAAGCAGAAGTGACGAAGCCGTACCTTAAGCTCCGCGACGACTTGCGGCGCAGTGCTTACGCCAGCTACATCACGGAACTTACCACACGTTTTATACTAGACGAAGACACCAATACGCAGACAGCTTTTGAACTGCTGGATTCCGCGTTTGGTTGGTTAAACGATGGCGACGACCCACGCCTGGCGGTACGCTACTTCGAGATGCACCTGCTGGATGATGTCGGCTTCCGCCCAGAGTTAAACGAATGTGTCTTCACGCACGAGCCAATCTTGCCACAAGACCAGCATTTTAGCTTTGGGGAAGGCGGCGCAGTCAGCCCGAAGGCGGCACAGTTCGCCCAATCACTCGTGCCTATCTCCGTGATGTTGCTCAAACTCCTGCGCCACATCCAACGTAGCCCGTATAGTCATGTGCGCTCACTAACCATCACCGATAGCCTGCACATGGAAGCCGAACGCCTGCTACACGGGTACATCACTTATGTGTTGGAAAGCCGCCTGCAATCCGTTGATTTTATCCGCCGCATCCGGCAGATTAAAAGCTGAATTCCACAGTAACGCCATTCACAATAATCGTGTAATCGCCCGGCGGTAAAACGCCCAACCCTATCACACTGGCATAGTCCACAATTATCATCGGGCACATAATACCGGGCGGAATCTCACGGTAAATTTCCACCGTCACGACGGTTCTGGCGCTGATGATGTCTACCAATTCCTGCGTTTCGCAACCATCCGGGATGTAGCCGATAATGTTCAATAGTACATTACCGTCCGCATCGACTGATGGGCTGACGGCATCAATGAAATGCAACACACGGTCAGCGCGATTGATGGGTGCAATACTTATCTCCGGCATGAAGAAAGCGCCTGTTGCGCCACCCATGTTAATGTCATAGGTATATAAGTCAAATTCCAGGTCTTCCGGGAAGGTATAAATGACGGTGTAATTCCGCATGACCGCCGGGCAGATACGGTCATGATCCAACGGGACAAGGCGGTAAGCTAATATGTCAAATATATTCCGTCCTTCCCGCAGGCTACCGCGTACCAAGACCCGCGCTTCGCACCCATCCGTGAATGTGCCGGTGATTCTCATTTGAAGTGGCATATCATCGGTCACGGTGCGGCCTTCCACTTGCAAAAAGTCGCGCTCCGCCGGGACGATTTCCATTAATGTTGTCACACCGTCGCTGAATTCTATGTCGCCAAACTGTAAGATAAAGGCTAAATCGTTGACTTCCAACAACTCAATATCACGCATGGCAACATCAAGATCCATGTTCTCAACAATCAACGACAGGCTAAAATCCTGGAGCATGGTCGGGCACATCGTGTTCTGCGGGACTTCGCGGCTTTGCGGGACATCACGGTACACCCTCACTACCAGCCAGTCATCCGCCAGCAGTTGCACATCGGTCTGTGTTTCAAGGTCGCATCCGTCACGGTGCTGGCCTGTGATGTTTAGCAGGCCGTTGGGTGTTATCTCCACTGTTTCGATGATAGCTTCCACCTGTACGGATCGTGTCTCCGGCAGGGTGGGCGCAGTCTGAGCGCCGGGTAAGTCGAATGTTTGCGCCGCATTGACGCGCACGCGCAACACACCGGGCGGCGGCTCTATGGGGATGACATCCGCATAGCCCACCAGCAACAAGGGGCAGATGGTGGCCGCCGGGATAAACTGAAAAATAGCGACTTCCAGCGTTGTGCCGTCTACCGTTTGTGTCACGTCCACAGGCAGTTGACAGCCTGTGCCCAGCACGCCGCGCACATCCAGCAGAAAGCCGCCTGCCGGGTTAAAGTTGAGCGAGATTTCTTCCACAATAACAGGCACCGACAACAAATCATCGTTATCATTCTGTGCGGAGACGCCCCCCGCGCAAAGTATCCCAAGACATAGCCATAACACGAACCATCGACGCATAACGGTTCACCCTTCGTTTACTATCATCCGTTAACCCAAGTATAGCACCACAAATGCGGGCATTACATTACGTAATAGCTTGCATCACCCGACGGGCGGCGTTAATGCCCTGCTGGACGCGCTCATCAAGGCGTGGCGGCAGGTGAGTCGGGATGTAATCACTACCGGCCAATGCCACACCGTCCGGCAACAGGCCGTTAATCGTCGCCATTTTAATAATATGGTCGGGTTGCCGCCACTGTGCCGGGTCGCTCTCCGTCCATGTGGCGATGTGGTCAGCATCCGGGTTTAGAGGCCAGTTCATCAGCGCGGCCAGTTCGCCCACCGGGTCTTCCGGTAATTCATGCGGAGAAAACCGGAGCGCGGCCTGCACCAACGCGCCATCGGCGGCAGGTGTGCGCGGTGTCCCTGTCAGGCACAGCACTTCCGTCACGGGTGTATCCGGCGGAATAGTTAAATCCAGTGAGGGTGCATGACGATAGCCCATAGAAACCCGTGTGATTGTATCGTAGCGGTAATCCAGCAATTGATAGCTAATCTCCGGCGTCAGGGTGTGGAACACACGCTCCGCAAAGCGTGCGGGAACAGCGACAATCAATGCGCGTGCATCCAGCAACAGCCCGTTTTCCATGCAGATAGAAAAATTCTGTGCGTCAATCATGCCTAATGTACTGACCGCCATCCGCATCATCTTAGGCATCTCCAGACGAGCGGCGATAGCATCCACCAATAAGCCTGTGCCGCCGTCAAAGGCCAGTTTGCCGTCATCGGTGACGAATACGCGGTCTATAACGCCTAACTCGACTAAGTACGCCTCAAAGCCCTGCGGTTCTGCGATGTCGTGCGTCATGGCGGCACTGTCAAACACGAAGCCGTTCATATTCACAGTCTGGATGCTCCCGCCCAAGCGGGGTTTAACTTCTATCAACGTGGCCGGGATGTGATGCTTTTGTAACTCATGGGCGGCGGCAAGGCCACTCAGCCCGCCCCCAATTACCACAACATCGCGCATAGTGTCCGTTATCTTTCCTTAGCTAAAATATAGTTTGTCTGCGTGCGCCCGTCCTGGACAAGCACATGATTAATTAATGTATTCTGCAAGCACGGTCAGCTTTAATCGTCCGCGTTGACAAAGCCCGGCACCAAAATCTGAACCGGGCGCGGTGTGGTCACACTGCCCGCTATCCAGCCCTCTTCGCCCGCTTCCGTGCGGATTTGCCACCACGTTAAGCCCGTCGCGCTCTGCGGGCCGTCGATAATGGTCACTCTATCGCCTTTGTCCATCTGGAATAAAATTTGTGTGTTGTCTCCGGGCGCGGCGCGGATGTTAAGGCGCAGGCCATCGGTAGAATTCAACATAGCCGTTTGGCCGACTTCCAGCGTATTCCATGCGGAAGCGGCGACTTGTGGTGGCGGGACGAATCGATCCCATGACATGGCGCTCATATCCATCTGATATAGCTCAATCTCCGCGCTGGTCAGTTCTTCTACAAAACGGTTCGCCGCCATAAAGCCCAGTAAATCCCGCGTGAAGGGGAACGCACGCCAGCGCCGCGCCTGGCCGTTGCTTAAGCCTGTTAAAATATTGCGCCCGTCCTGGCTGAATTGCAAGGTGAGGAAGTTCTCGTTCTGGCCGACTTCAAACACGCGCATATCAAACGCCTGCGCTGTTTCTGCGGATTGAGCAATCAGCGCGAGGAATTCATCATCCGGGCTGTCTGTGCTGATGTCGATAAAATTACGGATATCCCACACCACCAGCGTGCCATCGGCGGAAACGGTGGCGAACTGCGGGCGCACAGGGGAGAATGCCACACCGTTAACCGCCAGATTATGCGCGTCGAAGCGTTTAATAAGCGCCTGCCGCGACTCGCGTAGTTCCAGCCCGTCGGATGTATTCCATAGGATGATACGCCCGTCATTGGCTCCGGAGAGCGCGTAATTGCCGTTAGGGTGGAAGGAAACCGCCGTCACCGGGCGATTATTATGGCCTTCATACACATCCCATGCCGTGCCCGTTTGTGTGTCCCAAAGGATGAGTGTGCCATCCGCAGAAGCGGAGAACAAAATCTCTTTGGTGGGATGCACGGCAAAGGCATTGATCGTGCCGTTATGCCCGATGTCGTCTTTATCCTGGCTCGGCAATAACTGCGCGAGTGCTTCGCCGGTCTCCAAAGACCAAATCACGATTAATCCGGTGGTATCCCCTGTCACAGCACGGCTATTATCCGGGAACAAGGCCGCCGCCGTGATGGTCTGCCCGGCGTGCAAATCGGCGGCCTGAGCAATTATCCGCCGATGCAGGCCACTTGCTACATCCCACACGATGACGCGGTTATCGCCATGCGCCGTGAGCGCGGTCTGCCCATCCATGCTAAATGCCATCGCGTCAATTCTGCCGTTGGGCACATCCTCCGCATTGTCGAAATTCTGGATGATGAAGCCTGTGGCCGCATCCCATACAAAAGCCGCACCGTTAACGGTTGTCGTGAAGATAACCCGGTCGTCCGCCCCATAAGCGGCGCGCAGGTCGCGGCCATTGCTTACGTTGAGTGTGCCAGCATCCGCCGAGTTTTGAATATCCCACACACGCACGACGCCTGCATTATCACCGGAGACCATCACACTAGAGGCGCTGTCCAGCACAAGGCCGGTAATCGCGGTGCGATGGTCGCTCAGGCCATAGCTCACGCGGCGCGGCGGCGAGACATTCCAGCGTAATATCAAACCACTGGCATCGCTGATGAACAGCGTATTACTGCGGCGGTCATAGGCGATGCGAGTAATGGCGGCGTCGTGTTCGTTCAGGCGGTCAATCACCCGGCTGAGGCTAAAGTTCCACAGGATGACGATGCCGTTCGCGTCACCGGAAGCCAGCAGGTTTGAATCCGGCGGGAAGTTTAAAGCACGAACGGGTGCTTCGTGGTTGTTGCCGTCGCTGGCGCTCAAAAAGCGATGGGAATTCGTCAGGTTTGGCTCGATACGCCAGATACCGATACGGTTGTCTTCACCCGCACTGGCGATGGCTGTGCCCGTCGTGTTGATGGCAACAGCGTTGATATTGCTGGTATGTTCCCGCAGGACAAGTGGCGGACGACTGTTATCCAAGCTCCACACAATCACGGTCTGGTCGAAGCCACCGCTTACCAGCCAATTGCCTGCACCATTAAAGGCCAAGCTGTTTACGCGGCCAGTGTGTTGTTCATCTAATACGCGGGATGGCATCCCACTGAGGCTATCCCACAGGATGATGCGCCCGGTTACGTCCGCACTGGCGATGAGGTTCTGCGTGGGGCTATGCGCGATGGCGGTAATCTCCGCCGTGTGTTGTAAGCCCTCAACACCCAGCCAGCGCCCGATTTCCTGCCCGGTGATGACATCCCAAGCGACAATCACGTTACTGGCCGCGCCATAAGCCCGCATCCCATCCGGGCTGAGGGTGACATCGCGCAGAGCAATATTATCCGTGCCGAGCAAAAAGCGTGTGCCAGGACGGTAGACCACGTCAGCGAGCGTGCGTTCTGCAATCTCCGGGATGTCCGCGTCTTGCAGGTCAATCAATGCGGCATTGACGGCTAACTTAGCCGCTTGCTCTGTATTGAAGGCATCCAGTTCACGGTTGGCACTAGCGGATAGCGACAGACTGACGGCGCGACGCAGATTAAATAAAGCGCGTTGCTCGGCATCCTGCGCGACAGTGCGCTGAAGTTCCGCTTCGATACGTTGGCTTTCCGCCTCTTGCTGGGCGACAATCGCAAAGCCCGCCAGCACAGCCACCGCTATCAAGCCGATAACCAGCGCCACCAGCGCAAACCGGAGGCGCGTCGCGGCCTTACGTTGGAGCGCCAACTCGCGCTCAATGCGAGAACGGTCAAGCGCTTCCTGTCGTTCCGACTCTTGTAAACTGGCTTGCATAAATTCGCGTTGGATGGGGGTCGCGTCGGCTTCGTCCAGCCAGGCTTCTGCGCGTGTCAGTCGCGTTCCTGTCAGCAGATAGGCTGTGTCATAATTACTGGTCTGCCAATCCCCTGCGGATTGCAGGATTTCGCTTCCAATCCGCAGATTTTCCAGGTTGTCGGCAATCCAGCCTTTTAGCCTATCCCACTCACGGATGAGTGCCTCATGGCTGACTTCGTAAAACGTCTGTGGGCGGGAGTCATCCCCGCGTGCGGTGATTTGACGGCTGGCAATCAGCAAGCGGGCGTCGCTGGCGGTCAATTTGTCCAGCAATTCCTGCACGACAGCCGCCGGAACGTCGCGGAACTTCAACTGGTCGTAGGCTACACGGCGGCGCGTGGCTTCGCCGGTCTCGCTAATCTCCACCAGGCGGAGCAACACACGCCGCATAATCGCCTGTTGCGCCCCGCCTAATTCCGCATAAATTTGCTCTGCATGTTGGGCAAGTGCCCGTTGCACCCCGCCGATTTGCTCGTAGGCTTCTATCGTCAGGCGGCGACCTTGACGGTGCTGGAACAAGTCCTTAAGTGCATACTGCAACAACGGCAAAGAGCCAGGTTGCCGCCGGACTTCCTCCAGAATGCGCTGGGGCAAGCCAGCATCGTACACCAGGCCGACAGCCTGCGCGGGGCCTTCGATGGTACGAAGCAACTCCGCAGAATTCATCTCTGTGACGATAACCATGTTCTCTTGCTCGAATAACTCTGCAAGGTCGGGGTAACGGGTGAGTCTGTCGAAGAAGTCCGCCCGCATGGTAATCAGCACATGAGCGCGGCCTACGGGGTCAGTCACGGCCAGTCGCACAATATTGAGGAAGTTTTCCGCTTCTGTATCCGTAGCACGGGTGAAAACCTCTTCGAATTGGTCAATCACGAGTAAAATCCGTGCCTCCGGTGGTGCGTCCGCCAGCACTTCCTCAATGAGCAGGTTAAAGCTCTTGGGGTTCTGGTGCAGGAGTGCATCGACTTGGGCGGCATCCTTGCCTTCAATAAGCGGAGAAAGACGATTTGCCAGTGCGGTAATCGGCCTGTCACCGGGCGTAAAAATAGCGATGCGCCACTGCTCACTATGGGGCAACCGCCCTGCACGCACAGCAGGCAACACACCCGCCCGCACTAACGAGCTTTTGCCGCTACCGCTTGCGCCCACCACCGCTAGAAAACGAGCAGTGCGCTCTTGCTTCAGGCGCTCTAAAGATTTTGCAATCAGGTTTTCTCGCCCGAAGAAAAAGGCCGCATCCGTCTGCTGGAAGGCTTCAAGCCCTTTAAACGGATTGGGGATTTCTTCATCGCTGACGCTATCATAAGCGCTGATGCGCCGTTTGCCGGGCAACGCCCGCAATAAATCCGGGAAGGCGGACTCGTAGTTGTTTTCAAAATTGATGAATTGGACTTGCAATAGCCAGCGCATGGACTCCACTTTTTCCAGCGTGTCCAGCGCATTCACAGCCATCACCGGGATGATGAACTTACTTTGTTCCCGCGCAATCTCGACTTCACGCTGTACCCATTGGCTCGTCACAGCGTCAGGAGACAGGCACAGCACCACAATCTCCGCACGCTCCAACCCTCGATAAATCTCTTGCTCCCACATCTCCCCAGCGTGAATCTGCCGGAAATCCACCCAGACTTCCAGCCCGGCATCACTTAAATCACGGGCCAGGCGCTCTGCAAATGTGCGGTTGCGGCGTGAATACGAGATAAAAACCCGGTTCATGTGCTTGTCCTTGCCAATACATGCGCTACATAGTTTTTATTATAGTGCAAAATTGGTTTTCCGTTAGGGACTCGGCGGCCACCAACAGCCTTCTAATGCAGTTTGCGCTTTAATGAGAACACTTAAGCACCTATCTACAGGATAACTATGCAAGCAATTCGTACGCTGATTATCGCCCGGGATATGCTGGTACGCGCTGGCCTCAGCGCGATCTTAAGCGCGGAAGAAGCACTGGATATTGTCGGGCGTTCCATTGGTGGGGAGCAAACAGGGTCGGACATCGACATCTACAGGCCGGATGTCGCCCTCATCGAAGCCGGAGAACCGGGCATCGTGGATGAATTACACGCCATCAACCAGGCGGAATTACCGGTTGTGTTATTGGCGCAACCGCATCAAGCGGCGGGGGTGCTGGCACACATCGGAGATTTAGCGCACTATGCCCTGCTCCACCGGGATAGTGACGGCGAAACCATCATGGCGGCGCTCTATGCCGTGATGCAGGGGCTGGTGGTGCTTGCGCCGGAAGTCGCGGCATTACTGCGGCGTCCAGTGGCAGGGAACACGCCGCCGTTGCTGGATGCGCTAACGCCGCGTGAGATAGAAGTGCTGGCCTTACTCGCGGAAGGTTTGGCGAACAAAGCCATCGGGGAGCAACTGAGCATCAGCACCAACACGGTGAAGTTCCACGTTAACGCCATTTTATCCAAGCTGGACGCGCACAGCCGCACAGAGGCCGTCGTCCGTGCAACACAACTCGGCCTGATATTTGTATAACAAAATAGGCTGACACATTCGCCAGCCCATCAATAATCTATCTTTGTTTAAAATGCACCCTCAAGTAACGCTAGATGCTCTCGTAAACTTCCTGAGAAGCACGGGAAGGCGTGATACCGTATAGGTCTTTTAGCGTCTTCTTCAGCACATCATATTGCTTTTTGGCGTCTTGCTTCATGCCTTTGGCGATGTAAATACGCATCAACTCGCGGTGAATATCTTCGCGTTCCGGCATTTCCTTAACGGCACGGGCATAAAAGCCAAGTGCCTCATCAGCATCGTCGCGCTTGTGGCAGATGCGCCCCAGACCGACCAGTGCTTGCGCGTGAAGTTGGCGCAGGTACAAGCGGCGGTCTTCCACCCAGGACATATTGATTGTTTCTAAAAAGGGCGCTTTGTAAAGGTCTACCGCATGGCGATACAGGCGCTCACGTTCGCGCTCGTCGTCGCTGGTGGTGGCTTGCTCTATGGCTTCTTCAAAATCCTGTACGTCATAATGACGCACAATTTTATCCGATGGCATATAAAAGCCAGACGCATACTGCGTCAACTCATAGTTATTCTCTTCTTCACCCACTTTAAGCGTAATACGCTCGCTGATTTTACGCTTGGTCACATGGAAGACATTCGTCGCTTCTTTGACCGACAGATTCGGCCAGAATGTAGCGAAGATGTCATCACGAGTGACAAGCGGGCAATCAATGAAGTAAAAGAACAAGTTACGCGGCAATGCGCCATCCCAGTTGACGATTTCTTCGCCATTTACAATGGCATGGCCGCGCCCAAAGGCATAAACTTCTACTTGGGGCTTTATTTCATCTTCAATGGTAAACATAATGTCATTCTTCCGGAATTCTGTCCCTAACACAACTGCGTCACCACTCACAACAAAATCATACCACGGCTGATGTGTGAGCAACCGGGAGCTAAAAGCCAATTGCACATGCTTCGGCAGGGCGCTCACCAATGCCGTGATAAACGTACTAAAATCATCCCCGAAGGTCACACGGTCAAGTTCATCGACAAACAACGTGACCCGCTTCTTGCTGACCGCGCCTAAGTCCGTAGCGAATGCTTTCGCCAAATCTTCCAGCGATGCATCCGGCAAGGCTTTCTTCAGTTTTTTGCCGAAGCCGTCGATAATCTCTTCCAACTGGTTCAGTATGTCGCTCATCCATGCGCTGATGGTCTGCATATGGTGTGGGGTGCAATAGTAGAGCAGGCCGTCATTTTCCGCCGCGAGGAAGTGAGTCAAAAACAACTGGCGATAATTGCTCCATGGATAGAGCAGAACAAGTCTCTTGCCTTCGGATTTCTCCTTAAACGAGTCGAGTGATACCCGAGTAATAACCTGGTTTATCATAAATTCCTCTTTAAGCAGTTAAATTCGCTAAGTTGATAAGCGTTGACGGACGTACTTCAGCCATCATCTGACATATAACAACTTATTGACAACTTTTATCTTATTGTCGGTCTAGCAAAATTGTAACTCTTGATTTAGTCGCTGTCAATAAGTGGATTGTTAGTTATTTCATAAATAGTCTACTATGATTAAAGACTTTGACTATTTAACATAAAGTTTTGTATAGCAGACAAAACAAAACGCCGCTTGTTAGCGGCGCTCGGTTTTGCCGTGTGTATTCAGATGAACTTTATAGCACACTCTTGACAGTTCGGCCTTGACGCTTCAGGAACTCTTTAACGCCGATTTTGTCAATCGTCTTAATTTCCTTAGCGGTCACCTTCAGTCGCACCCACTGGTCAGCATCCGCAATGTAGAAGCGTTTGCTCTGCAAATTGGGGCTCCACTTGCGGCGCGTTGCCTTCATGGAGTGACTGCGGTTATTGCCGAACTGCGGCTTCACGCCGGTAACTTTACGTTTCCCCGCCATGATTCACCGTCCTCACTATTTATACAAAAGGATGGTTGGTTATTTTACACACTCCCGGCCGGATGTATAGGGAGATTTTTATACAAGCAGGACAAATTGCTTGACAACATATGAAAGCCACGTTAAACTGGCGTTAAATCTATAAGTTAGTTCAAATAACTAACTAAACAGTCGGATAAAATTAAGTGAGGAATTTTTACCATGAAACGAATTTTTGCCCTGTTACTTGTCTTGATGATGGCTTTAGCCCTGACCCCCGTCCGGGCGCAAAGCACCCCCACGCTGGAAATCTACATTACCGGCCTACCGGAAAGCGGCATCGAGTGGTTCCGCAACGAAGCCTTCCCTGCTTTCATTGAAGCCTATGGCGCGGATGTAAACCTGGAAATCCTCACGGGCGGTTGGGGCGACTTTGACGCTACCGTTGCCGGGTGGATTACCACCGGGAGCGGGCCGGATATTATTTATCTTGGCTCGGAATACGCCGCGACCTATGGCAGTCTGCTAAAAGACGTGAGCGGGTTCTTCAGCGCAGAAGATTTAGAGGTCTTCCTGCCAACTGCCATCGAGACAGTAAGCTGGGACGGCGCGATTCGTGGCCTACCCTTACTTATGTCCCCCCGCCCTATCTTCTACCGCACAGATTTATTCGCAGAAGGTAGCGAAATTCCGGCGACATTTGACGAAGCACTGGACTTTGTAGAAGCCAATAGCCTGGTTGAAGATAACGCGATGGTGCAGATGGGCTTTATGGACATCGGCGCGGGCTTGTTTGATGCTCAAGAATTCATCGGCTACATCTGGAGCGCAGGCGGCGAACTATATAATGAGGATGGCTCCAGCGCGTTTGATAGCGACATCGTCGCGGAAGTCCTGCAATATATGTATGACCGCCGCCGCGTGATGCTCCCCACCGAAAACACCGCCGGATTGCCGCCGTTTGAGGGCTACCCCATCACCTCCGACCGTGTAGTCAGTGGTATCTTCCCGCTTTGGAACATGCCGCCTGTCAGCGACCCTGTATGGGAAAGCATCGCCATTGCGCCGTACCCTGCAGGCGAAGCGGGCGAGCCTATCGTGCAAATCTTCATCGACTGGTTGAGCGTGCCCCAGTACGTGCCGGATGCGAAGCTGGAACTGGTGACCGACTTCCTTAAGTTCATCACCAGCCAAGAAAGCGCACTGGCATTAAGTGAAGTGGTGGGCTATACCCCCGTGCGCGTTGATGCATGGGACTCCATCCGCGCCAATGCAGTATGGGATACCATGCTCGACCTGACGCTTGAATATGGCCGTAGCTTCTCCGACATCCGCGCCAGTGCGGAACTGCGCCCGCTTATTGTGGAACAAGTTACCCTGTTCCTCAGCGACCAACAAAGCCTGGATGACACCCTGCAATACCTTAAAGAAGACTACGATGCCATCCTCGAAGATAACGGCTACCTGAACTAAGAACGACAGCCCATTTATAGGGGCATGGGTGGGGCTACGGCCTCACCCATTGCAATACCCCACCCAAAGGCTTAATCATGCTAAATCAACCAAAAATAGATACGCTCATCTGGGCGGCGGGGACGATGGTCTTTATCGTCATCGGGAGCATCCTTGTCGCGCAATTGGCGCGATGGGTAGCGCGGCGCACTGGACTGAGCGAAACTGAACAAAGAAAAGTTTATTGGGGTTTTTTATTCGCCAGCCCATGGATTATCGGCTTTGTGGTTTTTGTCGTCGGCCCGGCGCTGGCTTCGCTCTATTATAGTTTTACGAATTACCAGCTTGGGCAATCGCAGGAATGGATCGGGCTGGACAACTACCGAAGTTTAATCGAAGCGACAGACCGCAACGGACGCAATTTTAAACGGGCGATGTTCAACAGCCTGTATTATGCGGTTGTGGGCGTGCCCTTGCAGATTTTAGCCGCGCTCGGTATGGCGCTCATCCTCAATACAACGGTGCGCGGTGTACGCTTATTCCGCCTCATTTTTTATATGCCGGTCATCCTGGCAGGCGGCCCGGCAATTTTACTCGCATGGCGCTATATGCTGGGCGACAACGGCGGCTTTATCAATGTTACGCTCAGTAACTTAGCAGAGTCTTTCTTCCTGTTTAACTGGCTATATCGGGGCTTTATTTTCGTCGTGGAAGGCTTTAATGGCTTCTTCATCGGCTTGACGAACGGCAACCCTACCGGCCCGTTAAACTTCTTCCTGCCCGCGTTGATAGGATTTATCATCTTAGGCTTATTGCTACGCGGGGATTGGGAGCCAGGCAAGCGTGATTTAGCCCAACGCACCATCGAAGTAATTACGCTAACGGTAGGCGGCCTGCTGGTTGCGGTCGGGCTGATGGCCGAGCCTATCGACATCTCATGGACGTTCATCTGGGCGTTGGTGGTGTTACTGGGCTGGTATGTCAACGCCCAGCGTGGGCAATCCTTCCGGGCGCAAATGTGGCAGATTATGGGGCTAAGTTTGTTAGCACTCGGATTCGTGCTGACTTTAATAACGCCACCCACAGAAGGCGCGGCAGATTTACGACCGGGTTATCTGACGGCAATTGCGTTTGCTACATTACCCATCGCTTTGACCTTTGTCCGCAAGGTTGACCGCCGCATTTTTGCCGCCTTCGCCGTGATTTTAGTGGGCATTGTGCTTGTGCGGGTTGCGCCTTACCAATTCAGCGACGGGCGGCTGGATGTCCTGTTGCGCTATGTCACCCTGCAAACAGCCATCCAAGACCCCACAAGCACGGACTATCTGCAAAACGGCTACCACCGAAGCTATCTGGATGGCGCCTGGCTGTTTTTCGGCTTAATTGGCGTGATGTTGGCCGTATTATGGGCCAGGACTGACCGCGTGCGCCGCGCAATCATCACAGGCGCGTTTGTGGTCTTCACCTTGCTGATGGTCAGTTCCGCGATAGATGGCGTGCGTTACTTCCAAGCATATGACACCATCACAGCGGAGACAGGCGAACGGCAATTCCACTTTGCACGCTTCCGCGATGCCACCCGCATATGGCCGGATAGCAGCCATAACCCCAAGTGGCTATCTAGTGATTTATGGGTTAAGCCATCACTCATTCTGATTAATATGTGGAGTGCGGGCGCAGGAATGCTCATCTTTTTAGCGGCGCTCAAGGGTGTACCGCAATCCTTATATGAGGCGGCCAAAGTAAATGGCGCGGGACGCTTCCAACGGTTTTTCAAAATTACCTTGCCGATGATTTCTCCGGCGATGTTCTACAACGTGGTCATCGGCATGATTGCCGCGCTCCAAACATTTGAGGCGGTATACATCCTGCGAAGTACGGATACAGAAACAAGCGTGATGTCCGCCGCCTACTACTTGTATCAGCGCACGTTCCTACAGGCTAACATCGGTGAAGGCTCTGCGATTAGCTGGTTGCTGGCGGTGATTATCGTCATGCTCACCGTGATGCAGTTCCGTTATAGCCGCTGGGTTCATTACGAGGTGTAAAAATTATGTCTACAATCACATCCATTAATCAAGCGGATGCTAACCCGGCGGCCATCAGCGCGGAAAAGCCACGTCGTCGCTTGTTTAAAAGCAGTCAATCTATGGCCGGAATTGGCACATTCCTAACCTATACAGTGCTGTTGCTGGCGTCGGTGTTCTTCTTGTTTCCGCTTGTATGGATGACAGGAACATCACTCAAAACGGTTGAAGAAGCCTCCCAAGCCCAGTTGAGCTTGCTCCCGGCTTCGCCCCAATGGGCGAACTACACTAACATGATCAATGACCCGTCATTCATTCTGGCTTATCAAAACAGCGTGTTCGTCGTCACCGTTGTGCTATTCGGCACGGTGTTGTCTATCTGTCTGGTGGGCTACGCCTTCAGCCGGTTGGAATGGAAGGGGCGGAATATCGTCTTCACGATGATGATGGCGACGTTGATGCTCCCCGCACAGGCGACACTCGTCCCGCAGTATGTGTTATTTTTTAATTTGGGTTGGGTTCCCGGCTTTAACCCGATTGTCATTCCGGGCTTCTTCGCAGGCGGCGCGGCGTTGGTGTTCCTGTTGCGGCAATTTATGGTGACTTTGCCTAAAGACCTGGACGAAGCCGCGATGATGGACGGCGCGAATCCGCTACAAATCTGGTGGTATATCATCATGCCGCTATCCCGCCCGGCAGTCGCCACTGTGACGGTATTCTTGTTCGTCGCGCAGTGGAACAACCTGTTTATGCCGCTCATTTACCTCAAGAGCGCATCCCTGACCACCATGCCCATTTTTGTTGCGCTTAAGTTCAACTTGCAGGAGTCGCCCATCCCCTGGCAAAACATCATGACCGCAAGTGTGCTGTTCGTCATCCCGGTGATGATTGTCTTTATCCTGACTCAACGTTACTTCACAGAGGGAATCGCCCTCACTGGCACGAAAGGTTAACATCATGCCACAGATGATGCTCAGTTTTAACGGCTACGCCGTCCCCAGCCACATGCTAGATATGGTGCGCTCCGGTGAGGCCGTGTCGTTCTGTATCTTTAAAAAGAATATTGAATCGCCGGAGCAATTACGCGCCATCGCAGAAAGCATCCATGCGGCGGCACGGGCAGGCAGCCAGCCCACGCCCCTCGTCGGCATCGACCAGGAAGGTGGCCAATTAATGGCTGTCGCCAATGGCGCTACCGAGCTACCCGGTAATATGGCGCTCGGCGCGACACGCTCCACAGAGTTAGCCAGACAAGCCGGGCGTGTACTAGGCCGGGAGTTGCTGGCGATGGGCGTTAACGTCAACTTTGCCCCTACGCTGGATGTCAACGTGAACCCCCACAACCCGGTCATCGGCATTCGCTCCTTTGGGGATAACCCGGCACTTGTCGCAGATTTAGGTGTTGCGCTCATCAACGGGATGCAAGCGGAAGGGATTATCGCCACCGCCAAGCACTTTCCCGGTCATGGGGACACAGACACAGACTCGCATTTAGAAGCACCGCTCGTCGCCCATGATACGAACCGCCTGCAAGCGGTGGAAATTCTACCATTTCAGGCCGCCATCCGTGCGAATGTAGGCGCGGTCATGTCCGCGCATGTGATCTATACCGCGCTGGATGATGCCAACGCCGCGACAATTTCCCGCCGGATTTTAACGGACTTACTCCGCGATGAACTACGCTACGATGGCCTGCTGATGACAGATGCAATGGATATGTATGCTGTTGCCCGGTTGGGCACGTTACCGAGCATCACCGCCGCCCTTGCCGCCGGAGCAGACCTGATTATGCTGGGTCATATCGAGGGCCAGCAGGAGATTCATCAGGCGGTTAAGGGGCTTTACTCCCCACAAAGCATCGCTCGTATTCAGGCCGCACAACACAAAGTCGCACCGGAATTACTGGATTTTGGCATTGTTGGTAGCGCGGAGCATCAAGCCGTCGCGCAGGCCATCGCCGACCAGTCAATCACGATCGTGCGTGACACCGCCGGACAAATCCCTGTTAAGCGTGATGATGCCGCCACTTTAGGCTTGGTCGTGGTGCAACCCATCAACCTGACTCCGGCGGATTCATCGGCGCTCATCAAAATCAAACTAGTGGACGCCGTCCGCGCCCGCCGCCCGGATGTTGTGGCGCATCAATTACCGTTTAATGCCGACTCTGACGCGCTTCGTTCCGCACTGACCGCCGTTGCCGGGCTGGATGTGGTCATCGTCGGTACAATCAGCGCCAATACAGACCCATCCCAAGCGGAATTTGTGGACGCGCTCATCCAGCGTGGGCAAAAAGTGATTGTTGTCGCGCTCCGCACACCGTATGACCTGGTTGCTTTCCCGCAGATACAAACGTATGTATGTGCTTATGGCATCCGTGATGTCACGACGGAAGCCATCGCCCGCGTTTTATTTGGCGAAATCACCGCGACAGGCGTGCTACCGTGTGCTATTCCGGGCATTGCTACCCCAATGGAGATATAAACCGCATGGTTTTAAAACGCTTATTTCCGCTTTTGCTCCTGCTGGCTGTGTTTATCATCCCTGCTTATGCCGATGACGATACCCGCGCCGCGTGGTGTGTGAGCGTGTGGTATCCGTCTTCGGAGTTCCCCGGCGGTATGGAAAGCATTACGCAAAACGCCGACCTCATCAACGAGATAAACGCCTTCTGGTATATGCCCGCGCCGGATGGTTCGCTCATCACCCTGCCCCGTGCGGAAAACACGGCGGAAATAGCGGAATGGCAAGCGGCGGAGATGCTTATTATACCGAGTATCTTTGGCAGTGTGCCGGATGTCATCAGCGCGGAACTGCGCGAAGCGCATGTGGCCGCTATCGTGCAGACTGTTCTTCGCATGGATTACGATGGTATTGATATTGACTATGAAGGGTTTCCATCCGGTACACGGGAGGACTTCAGCATATTTATTGAAGCTCTGCGCGATGCCCTGCACGCGGAAGACCGTCTGCTGAGTGTGACCGTCCATGCCAAGACGAACGAAGGCGTGTATGAGGGCGCACTCGCGCAGGATTGGACACGCCTCATCCCGGCTTCGGATATATTCCGCATTATGACGTATGACTACACCAGCCGTAACCGTCCGCCCGGCCCCATCGCACCACCCGCGTGGGTGCTGGAGGTCATCGGCTACGCGCAGACCATCACACAGGATTTAAGCAAAATCCGTGTAGGTCTGCATTTTTACGGCTATAGCTGGCAACGTGGCACGCCCCCCGCCACCACCGTTGCTTATACCGGAATTCAAAACTACTTGCAAAACTTCGCGCTGGAGATTCAGCGTGACCCGGCAGACATGGAAGCATTTATCGACTTCCGTGTGCAGGGGCTACCGCGCCAGGTGGTCTACTTTGCGGAACCTATCGGGCT
>DAIMZF010000009.1:0-51930 GCA_036734085.1 Aggregatilineales bacterium | reverse complement strand
TAACGGCCAACGCGCTCCAGGTCATAGCGGCGTTGGTCGAACAATTGGCTTTCCAAGTATTCACGGGCATTATCCAGTGTGACAGGCTCACCCGGGCGCATCTTCTTGAAGAATTCCAGCAGTGCGGCTTCCGCGATGGTTTGGTCTTTCTTCAACTCCCACACAGGCTCTTGGCTGATGGTGCTGGCGATGAAATGATGTGTTTCGCCACTATCTGCCTCAGCATAGATTGCCATGAGTTCGGCATCGTCACCGGTCTTCACGGGGGATAGTTCATCCGGCAGGCCATCACTCACTGCCGCCAATGCACGTAGCAGAACCGTCACAGGAACGGTACGTTTACGGTTGAATTTAATTGTGAGGTGGTCTTGTTTACGAGTCTCAAACTCCATCCATGCGCCACGATCAGGGATGAGCTTCGCACGGGCAAGCAAGCGGCCTGTTGTGCGGTCTTCATCCGCATCAAAGTATACACCGGGAGAACGGATAAGCTGGCTGACGACCACACGTTCCGTACCATTGATAATGAATGTCCCCTTCTCTGTCATGATGGGGAAATCACCCATAAAGATGTCGGAAGAGACCACTTCACCTGTCTCACGATTTGCCAGCGCCACACGGACATAAAGCGGGGCGGCATAGGACATATCACGTTCCAGGCATAGTTCTTTGCTGTACTTCGGTTCCTCAAACCAATATTTGAGTCCGAATTCCTGCGCTTCTGGGCTACTGCCGGGCAGATACAGCCGCAAATTGCCGTTAAAGCTCTCGATAGGGCTTATCTCATCGAAAAGCTCAGTCAGACCTTCTTCAATGAACCAGTTAAACGACTGTAACTGCACTTCAATCAAAGATGGCAGAGATTGGACGTCGGCTGTACGGGTATAATTCTTAACTCTGCTGTTATCCAAAGCGCCGCTCCTCACTAGATACAATTAATAGGGTTATAGGGTTCCAGCCCAGAGATTATCCGAAGGTGAAGCACAACAGCATATATGTTGTGCGTATTTTTGCTGATTTGTCCTGAAAGATTCCCCATAGTGACAATTGTCTTAGGAATTATATAGAGGTATGGGAACTTGAATTATAGACCTGATGTTATTGATTTGTCAAGCAAATTTAACGATTTTACAGGGCGTAAAATCGCTGTTTGTGGGTCGATATGTATCGTTTTCCAGCATTTTCATTACTCAACATTTTTCCTATGCTAGTGCTTTGTTGAGGGGTTTGTCAATAAGCAACTGGCTAAAGGCAAACATTTGTCCTCGTAAGAACTATCCTTATTGGTGTGTCACATAGGCATATAAAAGATATTTTAACCTCAAGGAGAATAAAATTATGTCAAACAAAGTCGTCACCGTCACGTTAGAGGATGGCTACTACGCCGAAGCAAAATCCCGTCAGCATACCTGGCACGCAGATTTGCCTGAAGATAAAAACGGCACCGACCAAGCCCCTTCCCCAGAGGAACTTGTGATGGGGACACTGGGCGCTTGCATGGTGCAGACCGCAAAACTTTATACGGAGCGTAAGGGTTGGAAGGTATCCCGGCTTGAGATTCAACTGAGCTATGAGCGCATCAACGCTAATGATTACGATGCTTACGAAGGAGATGCCCCTTTCATCCATGAGATTAGTGAACACATCATCGTAGAGGGCGAGCTAGACCCGCGCCAGAAAGAACGAATCATCGAGATTATGGGCAAATGTCCCATCCGCCGTCTGATACAAAGCCCGGCATTTTTTAAGCATGTAGAACCGCAAGCTGAATAATCTCTAAAAATGGACTGCTCGTTTCTGCTGATGGCATGGTACTATATTTCACAAACAGTCACTTAAAGCAGAAACGAGCCTTATGAGCATCATCACACTCTCCTACAACCCACGTAATGAAAAACTAGCCGCACAAATCCACGCGGATTTAGAGGCTAACGGGCATACTATCAGCCAGAATATCCAACCCGGCGGATTAACTATTGTCATTCTTTCGCCAGATGCCATCGCAGATAGCCACGTCCGGCAGACGATAATCGCCGCGCTGGATGCCAACCAGCATATTATTCCCGTCCTGAATGCACCGGTTCAAATCCCACGCTTGATCGAAAATCTGCCGTTGCTTGACTTCAGCACAGGCTACGATAGCGGGGCATTACAAGCACGCATCGCAGAACTGACCACACCGGGCGCACCACCGCCTCTGGTCGCACTAACGCCCAGCAAGCAAAAGGCCAACCGCCAAGCGGCAGTGTTCATCGGGGGGGCGGCACTCGTGATGTTTGTACTGGCGCTTCTGGGAGTGCTATCCGGTGCTTTTGTCCCGCCTGCGGATGAGTTCGCCGGCGTAGAGACACAAATCTTCCTGACGCGCAATTATTTCATAGACCAGTCTCTGCCCCGTAGCACAGAAGATGCTCAGAATTTTCCAGCTACGGTAGAACGTGCTCGTGAGACAATCCAACCCTTTCTCATCCTTACTGCCACAGGAATCGCCGGAAATTCTGAGAGCGTGTTTTATCCCCGTAGTACAGATGATGCGACAGCATTTCCAGCGACTTTAGCGCGGGTCAGTACGCTGGTTCAGGAGCGCATGGCCGCCGCCGTGACGGAACTCGCCATGACGAATGAGGCTATCGTCCCAAGTGAGGCCATCACCCCAACACCCGACAATTAAGCATACAAAGCGCGGATGATAGGGATGAGATAATCTGTGAAGGTGTTTTCTACGCCATAGCGGGGCATCCAATCCCAATCACGCCGAGCCGCACTGTCATCAACATCCGTCGGCCAACTATCCACAATGCGCTGACGCCCCTCTACGGGTGCATAGGTAATCTCCGCTTGCGGAAAGTGGTTTTTCACTAAAGCGGTAATCTGCTCTGCAGAGATGCTGAATCCGGTCACATTATATGTATATTGTGTCAGGCGTTCTTTGGTGGCGGCGGCTAAGTTCAGCAAAGCATCAATCGCATCCGGCATCGCCATAAATGGCATCGTTGTATCTGGCCGGACAAAAGCCTGATATGCTTCCCCTTTAGCCGCCGCATGGATAATCTCCGGCGCGTAATCACTCGTTCCGCCGCTTGGCATCGTCATCGCGGAGATCAAGCCAGGAAACCGCACACACCGGAAATCAACATGAGATTCTACACGGTTGGCTAGCTGGCGGTAATGGGCGCTGTAATAACGTCCTAAGTGTTCGCAGTAAAGTTTATTGCATCCATACATCGTTATGGGGTTAACGTATTGGTCTTCCAGCAAAGGGGGGGCGGTTTGCTTGGTTTTAAAATCCGGTAGACCATAGACCGCTACAGAGCTAGGAAAGATGAACTTTACGGGGGCATCTCGCCAGTCGGATTGTTCTACCGCTAAGTGGAGCAGGTTTAATGTCCCCTGTACATTGACACGATGCGCGGTTTCTGGCCGGAATTCCGAGTGGGTAGATAGCAAGGCCGCAAGATGAAAAATCGTTTCAATCTCATATTCTGTGGAGAGATTGTCCAGAATATCTTTGTCTAAAATATCCCCCACAACACTTGTATCGACATAATCCATAATATTTTCATCCATATTACGGATGTCCAACACAACGATCGGGAGTGCGTCCGGCATATTGCTCAGCCGACGGATAAGCCCATGACCTACTTCACCATTTGCCCCTGTAATGAGGTTAACTTTTTTACGTATCAATTTTTTCCCCTGTTTTTATCACAGATGCCTGATTGCATTTGCAAACTATGTTTGTTAAAAAGATTTCGCTAAGCCACCAAAATTTTGTATAGTTTACACGGTACATTATGCTCTCGCAATCAGGCAGAATAAACAACAAGCGCAATGTCTAAAAAAACATCGCGCTTGTTATCATCTCATACAGATATTGCAGAACACGTTATTAGCTTGTCGCGTACTGCTCAATCAGGGTATATAACTCCTGCACAGGCACAGGTTTAACGAAGTAAGCATTGCATCCCGCATCTATACATTCATCCCGCCCTGCCACAGAGGTAATGGCAATAATAGGAAGGTCTATCCCGGCGGTGCGGATGCGACGCACCATCTCTAACCCATCCATCGGGCCGGCTAATTCCACATCTACAAGCAGAATATCCGGTTGGTCATCTTCAAAGTGATGCAGAGCGTCTTCCGCAGTGGGGTAAGTAACAACTTGGTGTTGTCCACTATGGGCGATGCGCTCAATCAAAGATTGATTGGGCAAGTTATCTTCGACGTAAACAATTCGCATGGTGTCTCCAATTACATAGTCTGGTTTTGTTGGTCAGCGCATGGGGCAAATATGCACATTTTATTGCGCCAAAATTATCACAATAAAGGCGATTTGTCCATTTCAGCATAGTCTGTCGCAAGTTCGCGCCAGGCACGGCCTAACCGCCGAAAGCCTTCTTCAATTTTTTCTGGAGTGTGTGCCCCAAAGTTAAGGCGCATCCGGTAATTGCCACCCCCATTGGTATAAAATACATTGCCAATCGCATAGGCTACACCATGCTGGATGGCGGTTACGTAGAGTTCTGCCGAGTTTGGGCCAGTGCGTGGGAGTTCCGCCCAGAGCGTTAGCCCACCTTGTGGAACAGACCAGCGCGTGCCGGGCGGTAGATGTTTTTCTGCGGCGTCCAGCGCGGCGTCCCGGCGGCGTAATATCTCCCGGTTGTTGCGTTCCAATTGGCCGGATAACACACCCCTTTCCAACATATGATGAATAGCCCGTTGGTTGAGGCCAGGCGTTGATATATCTGCCGCTTGTTTGATGCGGACTAAACGCTGATAGTAGCGACCATCTGCGATGATATAGCCAATCCGCACACCGGGCAACAACATCTTTGTGAATCCACTGGCGTGAATCACAATGCCATTTTCATCAAGCGCCTTCAGCGGTGGTAAAGATTCGCCCTCATAGCGGAATTCATGGTAGATGCCATCTTCTAAAATCGGCACATTGTAGTCGTTGGCAAGGTTTAGCAACTGACGCCGACGGTGCAACGGCATAACGTGGCTTGTCGGATTCTGGAAGGTCGGCATTACATAGATGAGCTTGGGATCATTGTCGATGATATAGTTTTCCAGCCTATCAAGCGCGATGCCTTCTTCAGAATCCACGCAAATGCCATGCAGATTAACGCGACGTGTGCGGGCAATATCAATCATGCCGATATACGTCGGGTTTTCCGTAATCAGCGTGTCTCCCTCACTTAAAACAGCCTGTATCACAAGGTCGAGGGCTTGTTGAGTGCCACCTGTAATCAGCACTTGGTTGGGGCTACACTGGATGCCCAATGCGCTCACATAATCTCGGATGGCGCTCCGTAGTGGGGCATAGCCTTCGGGCATTTCGTAATTTAGCGCCCGCGCCCCATCCCGATCAATCACGGTGTTCATCGCCTCTTTGAGGTGATTAATCGGGAAAAATTCTACCGGTGGCGAGCCACTGCTAAAGCTAATAACACCGGGCTTGCGACCTAAACGCATCAAATCACGGATGGAATCATCCGGTGCCGTATTTTCTGTGACTGTATTCACGCTGGCCGGGCGGGAATCATTACTCGCGCCATTGACTTCTTTGGAGACAAAAGTCCCGCGCCCTGCATGTGCGCTTAGATACCCCTCTGCACGCAATTCTGCATAGGCATTAACAACGCTAATACGGCTGATGTTTAGCTGACGCGCTAAATCTCGGCTGGCGGGCAGGCGCGTTCCGGCGTGCAGTTCTCCGCTTTCAATCTGAAGCTTGATGCTTTGTATCAATTGACGGTAAATCGGCTCTTCACCATCGCGGTCTAGCGCAATAGCCAATGGATGGGGATTCAAAGCAAGCTCTCCAATCCTTATGAATGTTGAAACTATTTTAATCGCAAAGCATCTTATTTTAAACTGCCGTGTACTTTACAATCCTGACATAACCAGCGTGTCATAGTCGGCTGAATTCAGCATGAACAACGCATTAGGCTCTCAGTTTTCCGTTTCGCGCAGTTTATGGCTATACTTAAGTTCAAAAAATTAGTTGAGTCAGGTAGAAAAATGATTGCTGAACAACAAACATTCATTCATACACAAGTTAACGGGCACATCTTCGAGATTACGCTCTCCCGGCCAGAGAAGCGCAACGCCATGAACCTTGCCTTGATGCAACAATTAGAGGCCGCCATCGACGCGGCAGAAAAAGCGGCTTATAACGGCGTGCGTGTTGTCATCATTCGCGGAGAGGGGCAGGGTTTTTCCGCCGGGATTGACTTACTCGGTTTTGGCGACATGATAGAGCAGTTCGGCGACGGCTGGCAGAAGAACTTATTCCCGATGACGGCGATGTACCAGGGCATCCTCAATAAATTTGAAAAATGTTCGCTTCCTACGATCTTAGCCGCGCACAATTATTGCTTAGGCATGGCGTTCGAGTTAGCCCTTGCGTGTGACTTCCGCATTGTGTCGGAAGATACACGGATGGGACTGCCGGAAACACGACTGGGCCTTATACCGGATGTCGGCGGGACAACGCGACTGGTGCGCTTAGTAGGTGTAGGCCGTGCCAAAGAACTCATCATGACTGGACGCCAATTCGACGCCACCTACGCGGAGCAACACGGCATTGTCCATTATGTCACACCCCATGCGGAACTTATGAATAAAGCCTATGCCCTTGCCGATGAACTGGCACAAGCCGCACCATTGGCTGTGAGCTATGCTAAGCGTGTGATTGATGGCATCGCAGATATTGAGCGTGGCCTACAACTAGAAGCATGGGCACAGAGCATCCTCATCCGCACGGAAGATTTTGCCAATGGCGCCCAAGCGATGCTGATGAAACAAGAACCAGAATGGAAAGGTCAGTAAATCCTATGCGTAAATTTGTCTTTTTGTGCCTGTGCGTGTTTTTGTTCGCCGGGAGCATTAACGCAGTCGATAGCCGGGATATGTTCATCGTGTGGCTGGCAACGGGGCAAAATCCGTCGAATGTAAATTCACGCGGCGAAGTTGTCATGATGAACGGTGCAGGCGAAGTCGTCCAGCAGATTACAACAGTACGTGCTACCGATATTTTTGTATTGCCTTGCACCGAGCAAGCGACATCCCCCAATGGGCAACACAGCGCCTTCTATGTCGGGGGTAACACAGGCGGGACACTTTTCATCATCACCGGGCGCAATACACCCGCCGCGATTCCAAACGTCAGCCCGTTTACTTGCTTAGGCATGGGGTCTTTTACATGGCGCGCAGATAGTAACGCATTCGCGTATATCAATTATACTGATGCACAGAATATCCCATACGGCACGCTGAACATCGCCCCAGTAAACGCGGCTAACAACCCGATATATACCCAAAACGATGTTGCCGCTTTCCACTTAAACAATAACCAATTGGCGCTTGTCGCGGTTTTCCGCGACTCAGTGCGAATTCTGCATGGCACAATCAACAGTGAGCTTAACGAGGTTACACGTATCTATAGCGACCGCGAAGGATGTCCCTTCCGTACAAGTGACATCCGTATGATAAACAATACAACGTTGACGGCTTTGATGGGGCAAAATTGCAGGGGAACTAACGCATGGGGGCTATATACAGTTGATATACCATCGCGCACAGCCAATCGTGTTTTAGCAGGCGGCACAGGCCGCAACGATAGCGGCAATCCTGTTTTTGTGTCGCAGTCTGCTTCCAGTTTACTGATTGGTACAGCCGCCAGCGATAGTGTATATCTCGCTTTTCCAGATGGTCTATTGGGGAATTTTAGCGCGTTTATTCATCCTATAGACTTACGTCGTCTGGAACCAATTAGCACACCTCAGCATGATTTTATCGTCATGTCCAGGCTTCCTATCGGTAATGAGAGCGCTACACCTGCCCTATCTCGCAACAGCCGCTACTTAGCGACAGTGCGCCAAACTGCGGATGTTAACTCCGGCTTGCTCATCTTTGATTTAAATAGCCGCGATGCTGTTACACAAATCAATGTCGGAAGTCGGGGTGATTTTGTGAGTTCAATGGCCTTCACACCGGATAATCGAAATCTGTATTATCTAGCAGGCGGTACAGGCGGCAATGCCAACGCGCTGATGCGCCTTACGATAGGTCAAAATACCCCTTCCGAGATAGCACGCGGTAACTTTGTTACACCATTGGTCATCTCGCCGGACAACAACCAGGCTCTGGTGATGAACCAGACAAGCGGCGGGGCGAACAATCAACCTTACTTAAACCTTATCGCGGTGGATTTGCGTAATGGAAACACCACCACTATTTTTGAAGGCGCAGACTTTGGAGAAGACGGTCTGCTTAGCCGACGTCAATTCGCTTTACCGCTTTTGTGGCTTTCCCGGTAATCATCAAATCGAAAGCCTGCTGAAATGCACTTCAGCAGGCTTTTAAACCAACGAATTACATCACATTACCCAGCGTTGGATTCGATATATTCCAGGCTTTGATGCCGGAAGTAAGTATTGTACAGTTCTGCATAATGGCCGCCGCCCTGCAACAAGGAATCGTGTGTGCCTTCCTCGATAATCTCACCCTGCCGTAGTACAACGATGCGGTCAGCATTTTTAATCGTACTCAGGCGGTGAGCAATCACAATGGATGTACGCCCCTGCAACACCACATCTAAACCTTCCTGGATAAGCGCCTCCGTAAGCGGGTCAACGCTCGCCGTAGCTTCATCCAGTATAAAAATTGCCGGGTCTTGCAATAACACCCGCGCTAACGCCACAAGCTGACGTTGCCCCATCGACAAGTTACCACCACGTTCACCCACTTTTGTAGACAGTCCATCCGGCAGGCTCTTAATCCAATCACCGCCGCCGACCTGATGTGCGATACTTTCCGCTTCGGCGTCAGTAGCATCCAGCTTGCCATAACGGATGTTTTCCAGCACAGTACCATCAAACAAAAACGGCGATTGCGTCACGACACCTACTTTGGAGCGATACGTATGCAAGTCTAACGTGCGGATGTCGTGGCCATCGATGTAAAGCCCGCCCTGCTGGAACTCATAAAAGCGCGTAATCAGCTTACCAATGCTGGATTTACCCGAACCTGTATGCCCCACAAGCGCCAATGTTTCACCCGGCTGAATCGTGAGCGAGAAATTCTTTAATACCGCCTCGCCCTCATTGTAAGAGAAGTCCATCGTTTTAAAGCTAATCTCGCCGTTGATGTGGTTAATCGGCTGATTATCGGTCTGCACAACATTAGAGTCTGCATCTAACAAGGCGAATACACGCTCACCTGCGGCTAGTCCAAGCTGAAACTGACTCCAGAAAGAAGATATACTGGTCAACGGGAACCAAAACAGTGCCAAACCTTGAATAAACAGATACCATTCCCCTGCTGTCAACACATTGGCTTGCGCTAAATTCACGCCGAACCATACAATCGCGCCCGTGCCGATGCCCGCCAACGTATTCAGGATGGGAAAAATACTCCCGAAGATGTAGCCCGTCTTCAGGTTGATGCCGTAGGCTTGTTTGTTGACTTCGATGAATTCATCATAAATCATTTGTTCCCGGCGGAAGGTCTTCGCAACGCGGATACCACTGACAGACTCCTGTACGTGAGAATTAACAGACGCCAATACCCGCCGCGATTGTGTGACTGTCTTCCGCGCAATCCGCCGGAACTGCAACGCGGTCAACACGATGAAGGGTGCAATCGCAAAAAGCACCAACGTGAGGGACACGTTCACACTTAAAAGATAGGCGAACAGTAGCGCAATCAGTAGAAGTTGGCTGAGTAAGTTAATCGACAGTCGCACAACTTCGGAAAATGCTTGTGTATCCGACGTGACGCGACTTACGATTTTGCCGGATGGATACTTGTCATAAAAGGACATATCCCGTTCTGTAATAGCGTCAAAGGCGTCTTCACGCATCTTTAGCGTGACATTACCGACCGCTTCTGCGGAAAGCCACTGACGCACCAGGTTAAACACCCATGCCAGGCTAGCAATGCCTGTTAAAATGAGTGTGGCTTGCCCAAAATTGAAGGTCTCCGGCGATGATTGCAGGTTATCCAGTGCCAGCGAGAGGTAAATCGGCAAAGCGGTATCCGCTAAAGCGCTCATCACGACCGCAATAGACACAAAAACCATCCGCCATCCTTCCGGGCGAAAGTACTCTATAATGCGGCGGACAAGTTCTTTGTCCTCATAGTCACGGTCGTAGTCTTCGGCCTCCAGGCCGTCCATAATAAAGCCCATTGTAGAATTTACTCTCCCTGTTAATCCGTATGTGCGGGTTGTGCTTCTTCGGTCAAAGTAGGTAGCGGCATATCGTACCGCGCAAAGATGCGACGATAGTGTACAGACACCCGCAATAACTCATCATGCGTGCCTGCGGCCACGACTTCCCCGTTTTCCAGCACCACAATATAATCCGCCCACCGGATTTGTGAGAGGCGGTGCGTAATAAGCAGGGTGGTACGTCCCTCTTGGGCACGACGCATCGCTTTTTGTATCTCATCTTCTGTTGCACTATCAATGGCACTTGTGGAATCATCCAGCATCAAAATGCGCGGGTCACTGAGGAAAGCGCGTGCCAGTGCCAGCCGTTGACGTTGCCCACCAGAGAGTGTTACCCCGCGCTCACCGACTTTTGTCTCATAACCATCGTTAAAGCTCAAGATAAAGTCGTGTGCTTGCGCCTCTTTAGCGGCGTGTTCAATCTGTTCTTGGGTCGCGTTAGGCGTACCAAACGCGATATTTTCCCCTACTGAGCGTGAAAACAGGAAGATATCTTGCTCAATCTTAGAAATTTGTGAGCGGAGTGCGTCCAGATTCCACTCGCGCACGTCCACACCATCCACCAGCACCCGCCCCTCGCTGACATCATAAGCCCGGCTGACCAACTCTAAAATTGTTGACTTACCGGAGCCAGTCTGCCCGACGATAGCGACGGTTTGGCCGGGACGCACTTCAAACGAGATGTTCTTTAACATCAGTCTGTCTTTGTCGTAGCCAAAACTTACATTTTCAAAGCGGATGCCGCCCTCAAGTGTGGCCCGGTGGCCGCTTTTGTTTTCGTCAATGTCCGTGTCCTGGTTAATCAAATGCAGAATACGCCGCGCACTCGCCAGACCAAGCTCCAGCAGAGACAGCGAAAAAAGCGAGATGAACACCGGAAAGCGCAACACACCCATTAAACCCATGACAGCAATAATGTCCGGTATCGTCAATACACCTCTATCATGCAGGATGAGGCAGTGCAAAAATACCAGACCAAAGGCCACACCATAGAACAGCAACGGCAAATAACGCGCTTCAATCCGCCCCTGTTGTACAAAATAATCGCGGTATGATCGCGCATTCCGTCCAAATTTACGACGCTCAAAAGACTCTTGGGCAGTCACTTTGACGATTTCAATGCCGCTAATGGTTTCTTCCAGACCTGCATTCATCACGCCATACTGCATCCGTTGGTTTTGTATGACCGGGTTCAGGCGTTTGATGTATAACCGCACACTGACCACATAAACGACAAGAAAAACAAGCGGAACGAGTAGCAGTTCCAGATAAATAGTTGCCAGGAAGAGCATCGGCACTGCGAAGCCCAAAAACATATCGTAGATGAACAACATTCCCGGCGAAATAGTAAAGTTCAGTTGACGCACGTCATCGGTTGCCCGCGCCATAATATCGCCAACACGTTGTTGATCATGGAAGGTCTGACTTTTACCCAATAAACTGGTGTATAGCTCCCGACGGGCATCACGCTCCAGGCGATTGGCTAAAGTTTCGGTGGAAAGTGCGCCACCGAGAGAGGCTAACCCGTCCAACACCAGCAAACCCAGTATTATTAAGCTGATTCGTAGAATAGCTTGTGTGCCAGACGGATTCAAAATTTCATCAGCCGCCGTGCCAATCATTACACGCGCATAAGAAAAAGCACTGTAACCCATCACGAATAATACAAAGCTACTGAGAACAAAAGGCCAATGCCGTAGCACATGCGAGAGCATCCACCGTGTTGGGCTACGGTGATTATAAGCATAATCGCCTGTAACCTTAAATTCACTCTTTTGAACCGTCAATGCCTACCCCCATTCTTTATAACCCGAACATACGTGCTGATACAACAGTATAAGCTTGAAAATAAGATTTGTATACCCCCCAAAAATCTGCCCGATTTTACATATACGTGACACCGCGCTAGAATGTTTATTTTCATCAAACAGGTTGGTTTTGGTAACAGGGACATTTTTCTTGAAGATTTCCGGCTATGGGTTTGTTCTTATCGCGGCGATGTTATGGGGTACAACAGGGACAACACAAGCCCTAGCGCCGTCCGGTGCAACGCCGCAGGCGCTCGGCGCTTTGCGCTTGTTGGGTGGGGGGCTTACACTCATTTTAATTGCATCCGCACGCGGCACACTTAAGCATAATTTACGCCTTCCCCCACTTAAAACAGCCTTAGCCGTGCTGATGATTTCCGCCTATCAGATTTTGTTTTTTGCTGGGGTTGGGCTTACAGGTGTCGCAGTTGGGACGATCGTAGGCATCGGTAGCGCCCCAATTATTGCCGGATTGCTAAAGGTATTTGTGGAAGGACAGCCACTCAGCAAACGGTGGTTAGCCGCCACGATGATGGCACTGCTTGGATGTAGTCTGCTTTTACTGCCGGGTGGGAGTGTCACAATTGATCCCTTTGGCGTGCTGTTGGCGGTAGGGGCAGGTTTTGCTTATGCAGTTTACACGTTGACCAGCAAGCATTTACTTGTAGGTCACGATTCTGACGCAGTAATGGCAATAGTCTTCTGTTTGGGCGCAGTGGTCTTAGCGCCTACACTGCTCACGGTAGATTTAAACTGGCTCACACAACCTAGCGGATGGATCGTCTTTTTGTGGCTGGGCATTATCGCCACCGGATTTTCTTACCTGTGCTTCGGCAGGGGGTTACAGACCGTGCCAGCCGCAACCGCAGTCACACTCACTTTAGCAGAGCCATTAACTGCTGGATTGCTTGGTGTGTTGTTAGTCGGGGAAAGGCTAACCTTAGTCGGAGTTATCGGGATACTTCTGCTATTTGGGGGATTGGCAATTCTGACAACCGCGCCAGAAGAAAAATCCCCTGCCATACTGACAGGGGATTGACTTTATTATTCAGTCTACTACTACGCCCACGTGATGAGATTGGGCTGGAACGGGGTCGGCAGAAGGTCATGCTTGGGCATCACCCGTACAGAAAGTCCTCTATCGCCAGTTTGGTCAGATGTAATCCGTGCTTTAAAGGTATACACGCCGGCTGTCCCATTGGAGACTACCGTCATGTTCACAGCTTGGCCGGTCTTTATCTGGCCGCGTGTATCCAGTTCGCCATAATAAAGCTGAACATGCACGTCGTCTGCGGTCAAATCACCTAGCTCAACAACAGCTTCTACTTCCACATCAGAGCCGATGGTCACCTGCGTTGTGGGGACGTTGACCTCACGCACATGAATTTTGCTCCACACTTTATCAAGATTAATGCGCCATGCGGCGTAGTCCAACGCAACTTTGCCATCTGGACGCCCCATACGGGTTACGCGATCGTACAAAGGCAGATAGTAGTCTTCTGCATATTCCTGTACCATGCGGCGTGTATTGAAGAACGGCGCAAGTTTTTTCATGGATGCCTTAACCTTAGCAATCCATTCACGCGGCAAGCCATCGCGGGTACGCTCGTAGAAGGTCGGCACGATGTCCTGTTCCAGCACATTATAAAGGGCTTCAGCTTCGATAGCGTCCTGATGTTCCCAATCTGCTTCGGTATATTCTTCACCATTGCCAATAGCCCAGCCGACATCGGGCGTATAGGCTTCCGCCCACCAACCATCCAGAATACTACAGTTAAGACCAGCGTTATAAATCACCTTCATGCCACTGGTACCACTGGCTTCTTTGGGGCGGCGCGGATTGTTTAACCACACATCAACACCCTGTACCAGATAGCGACCAACCAACATATCGTAATTCTCTAAAAATACGATCTTATGGCGGAATTGCGGCATCCGCGAAACATGAACAATCTCTTTAATAAGTGCTTTACCGCCTTCATCATGTGGATGCGCCTTGCCCGCAAAGATAATCTGCACAGGGCGTTCCGGATCATTGAGTAAGCGATCAAGACGGTCTAAATCCCGCATTAACAGTGTCGCCCGTTTATAGGTAGCGAACCGCCGTGCAAAACCAATCGTCAGTGCGTCGGGATTCAGCACTTCGTCAGCCGTTTCAATGCCCATTTGGGATAGGCCACGTCGTTCAAATTGTGCCCGTAAACGTTGACGCGCAAAAGCGACTAAACGCTCCCGGCGGCGTTCATGTGTACGCCATAGTTCTGCACCAGGAATATCGTCCACACCTTCCCATATGGTTGGGTCGGACTCATTCGTGCGCCAGGCGGGGTTCAGGTAGCGGTCAAACAAACTTTGCATCTCGCCGCTAACCCAACTCATCATATGAATACCGTTGGTAATCGCCTCAATCGGGATTTCGTTCTCCGGCACATCCGGGTAAACCCAGTGCCACATATCACGGGAAACCTTGCCGTGTAATTGCGCGACACCATTGGAGTTAGACGATAGCGCCACAGCCAGCACAGGCATGGAGAACAATTCATAATCCCCCATATTTTCGCGCCCTAAGTCGATGAATTGCTCACGGGTCAGCCCTAATTGTGGGAAGTAATCCGTAAAATGTTCATCAATCAAGTCAAACCCGAAGCGTTCCAAACCAGCAGGAACAGGGGTGTGGGTCGTAAATAGGTTACTGGCCCTGCTGATTTCACGGGCTTGTTCAAATGTCAGGCCGTGTTCGTGCATTAATTGACGCACACGCTCCAACGCTAAAAAGGCGCTATGGCCTTCGTTCATGTGGCAAACAGTAGGACGTAAGCCAAGCACATCCAATGCCCGGATGCCACCAATGCCCATGATGATTTCTTGTCGGATGCGCGTGCGGCGGTCTCCCCCATACAGGCGGTCAGTCACATTGCGGTCTTCTTCCAGCGCGTTTTCTGGCACATTGCTATCCAGCAGATAAAGCGGCACACGGCCTACCTGTACCTTCCAGATTTGCACATAAAGTTCGCGCCCTGGCATGGGCACACTGACTTTGATTGGATTGCCGTCTTTATCCCGTTGCAGGGCTACAGGCAAATTAGGATAATCATTAATTGGATAGCTCTCTTGCTGATAGCCGTCTGCATTAAGGTATTGCTGGAAATACCCTTCCTGATATAGCAGACCAACACCCACCAAAGGCAGACCTAAGTCACTGGCACTCTTGAGGTGATCGCCACTTAGCACACCCAAACCACCGGAGTAATTCGCCAGGCATTCCGTCAGACCGAATTCTGTTGAGAAATAAGCAAGGACAGGCTTATCTTTGCCCCCTCGGTTAACCTCATACCATGTGTTTTTATCGTTCATATACGCATCAAACGACTCTAACACGCGATTAAAATGAGCCATGAAAGCCGGGTCTTTCTGTACCTCATCCAGGCGTTCCTGGCTTACCAAGCCCAACATACCAACCGGATTGCGCCCGGTTGCGTTCCATAGTTCTGGGTCTAAACGCCGAAACAACATCACAGTTTCAAAATCCCATGCCCAACGTAGGTTATTCGCCAATTCCTCTAAACGTTTTAACTTACGCGGAATTTTGGGTACTACGTTGACGGTTGCAATTGGTTTAACCATCAAAGACTCCTATTGTCTATTGCATTGGGTAACTTTATTTGCTCCGTCTAGTAGCATAGCGTGAAAAATTTCACCCTGCCAGTCTTTATCAGAAAATGACAAATACAGGTCAAATGTAAATTGCCATCCTACCGGACGCCATGTACAATAATTTAACCTTACACTAAGGTTTTAAGCGTAGAGGAGGAATACCCATGTTGAAGAAACAGATACTTCAAAAGGGCGATATTGTTAAAGTCAAGTTCGAGACGCATCCCTTGCCGGAAGCACAAACTGCCTTTCTTGTGGGGGACTTCAACGGTTGGGATGAAAAAACACATCCCATGAAGAAGCGCAAGACGGATGATTGCTTCACGATTGAACTCAAGCTAGAGCCTAACAACGAATATCACTTCCGCTACTTGATTGATGGGGACTGGCATAATGAATGGGAAGCGGATAAATACGCCTCTAACCCCTTTGGAGGCGATAACTCCATCGTCATCACCTGATGCTTAACATGGTGGCTTGAGCATATATACGCAAGCCACCATCGAAAATCGTGCTACCAACTTTATTTCTTTTTGTTTTTGGCAAGGTTGACGGGAACGCCATCTGGGACAGTCTTATTCTCAAACCCAGCAAAATCCGATGCACGTAAATCAACATCAAGAATGCACCCGCCGCCAATCGTGTAACCGGGTGGAACGTGTGCGTTTTTGCCCACACAGGTAATCCCGGCTTCGCTATTCCCTACATGCGCCCCATGCCCGATGACGGCGATTTTATCCACAATACAACGCTCTACTACCGCGCCTGCTTCGATATAAGCATCGTTGAGGATAATAGATTCACGGATAACCGCGTTCGGCCCCACATACACCCCGGGTGATAACACCGAGCTTTCTACCACTGCCCCTTCCGCAACGATTGTGCCATCTGTAATCAGGCTATCTTTGATGCGGGCGTGCTCCTGGATGCGTACAGGCGGACGTTCTTCACTTCGTGTATGGATAATCCATGTGCGGTCATTAAGGTTCAAACTTGGTGGTTGGGCTAATAAATCCATGTGGGCTTCCCAATAAGCATCCAACGTGCCGACATCAATCCAGTACCCACCATAGGGATAAGCAAACACCCGCATCCCGTCTTCTACCATCGCAGGCACAATGCTTTTGCCAAAGTCCTTTGCGCTATCCGGATTTGCCTGATCGGTCGTGATGTACTGCTCTAAAGCACTGTAGTTAAAGACATAAACACCCATACTGGCTAAATTTCCAGGCGGATTTTCCGGTTTTTCTACAAAATCCTTTACGCGGTAGTCTTCGTCAACATCCAGAATACCAAAGCGATTTGCGTCCTCCATAGGCACGCGGATTGTACATACGGTCACATCCGCCTCATTCTCCCGATGGAATTGAATTAATACGTCATAATCCATCTCATAGATGTGGTCACCAGAGAGAATCAGTACATATTCCGGGCGACCGTGCCGCACAAAGTTCATGTTCTGCGCTACGGCATCTGCCGTACCCGCATACCAGTCTGTATCAAAATGGCCTTTATACGGCTGGAGAATTTGCACACCACCCGTAAAACTGCGATCTAAATCCCACGGGCGACCTTTACCAATATGGTTCATCAAACTATGGGGGCGGTACTGTGTGAGAATGAGCACATCAAAAATATTAGAGTTAACGCAATTGCTGAGGGTGAAGTCAATGATGCGGTATTTACCTGCAAAGGGAACGGCGGGTTTCGCCCGTTTTTTGGTGAGTATGGCTAGGCGTGTGCCTTCGCCACCTGCTAAGATAATCGCTTTAATCCTCATGTAACTGTTACCTCCCTATCTTCTTTACGACAGCCTTCTGATAAAGTGCAACATACTGGCCCGCGCTCTGGTGCCAGCTAAAATCGCGTGACATGGCGCGGTGTTGCATCCGCCGCCATGCAGATTGGCGGTTGTTAAACACATCTAATGCCCAACGGAGCGTACCAAATACAGCATCTGCTTCTTGCCATTGGAACACAAACCCTGTGCCTTGTGACGCATCACTATTATCGTAGTTCTCGACAGTATCCGCCAATCCACCTGTTTCACGCACAAGCGGGAGCGCACCATAACGCATGGCTATCATCTGTCCCATACCGCATGGCTCAAAGTGGCTGGGCATCAGGAATAAATCACAACCGCCGTAGATATGCTGGGCGGTGGCGGCGTTGTATTGCAGATAAGCACGGGCTTTCCAACCAAAATCTGTTGCTAATTGTGCCATCCCCTGCTCGGACTCGGCATCGCCAGAGCCTAAAACAATAAATTGGGCATCATAACCGGCCAGAAAATGCCGCAACGCGGGGAGCGCAATATCTACACCTTTTTGGGCGACAAGTCGTGTCACCATGCCGATGACCAGTGCTTCGTCGCGTTGTGGCAAGCCAGATTGTTGTTGTAGGTAACGCTTGTTGGCGATGCGCTCCTCATGGAAGTTGTCCACATTGAAGTTTGCAGCCAGGTCAGGGTCAGTAGCCGGGTTCCACAACTCGGTGTCAATCCCGTTGAGGATACCCTGCAAATCTGCCCGACGCACGCGGATGAGGTCATCCAGGCCGTTGCCCATATAAGCGTGCTGAATTTCTTCCGCATAGCGCGGGCTGACCGTCGTCACAATATCGCTATAGGCAATCGCAATCGCCAGGATATTATCAGTCAATCCACGCGAAGTCAGTGCAGGATGGTCTCTGTTAGGGACACCGGACTCCCATAAATACCCCCCTGTTCTATCTCCCTGATAGGCTAGATTGTGGATGCTGAGCAAACTCGCAACAGTCGCCCATTCCGGCTGAGGTGCTCGTTTGATAAGAAATGGAACAAGCCCGGTGTGCCAGTCATTAACGTGAACAACCTGAGGCCACCACCCCAAACGCTCACCGATTTCTGCCATTGCGCCCACGACAATCTGATTATAGAAAATAAAGCGCGGCACATCCCATTCCCAATCAGTGTATACTTCGGCTTCCTCACCGAAGTACGGCCACGCTTGCAGGAAATAATAGGGCACACCATCATAGACTGTACTGTATACTTTAACATCTGCTGTGCCCGTATGGAGCGCACACTTAAATGTAAACAAGTGGCTAAAGTTGTGCTTGCTATGCGAGATAAAGCCGTAGCCCGGCAGGATTACCCGTGCATCAACTTTATCTTCCTGTGGCAACTGACGTAATGCTTTCGGCAGAGAACCAACCACATCGGCCATCCCCCCTACTTTGGCGAATGGCACGGCCTCCGCACTGACAAATAACACCTTCAAGCGAATCCCCCTGTTTCAGTGTAGGCGCTGTATGCTTGACCTTCGGGCAGTTCTGGTCAGCACGAATTAGGTTGCGGCAAACCAGCGATAGTCAATATCCGGGAACACTTTGTCCAGTTCATACAGTTCATGCGCTAATTCTACATTTGGTGCATCTTGCTCAACACTATCTACGAGTTTGTTAAAACGCTCCAAATGCTGGCTATAACGTTGAATGGCGTATTCCCGTGCCTGGCCTGTTGTCACCAAAAACGGCCAGTCGGAGCTTTGAAGCAACAATAGCTCTCGTGCCGCTTGTTTAAGGACAATATTCTGGTCTTCATTGGGATTTGCATATTGCCCGGCTAACCGTTCCATACGGTTTTCAGCCTCATAAATAGGCGCCCACATCCACTCGGTTTCGCCGTTATTCCATGTGAAGTGATTGCCCCCTGCCCCCCAAGAGCTTTCCGGGATGTGTAACACTTGTTGCGGTGGATGTTGTGCAACATATTTACTCGCTGTTGTCATTTCTACATCCGGGTTTTCCGCGAGGTGGCGCAAGACCTTACCCAACCACAGCACACCTTCAAACCACCAATGCCCGAACAACTCTGTATCATAATTAGAAGCGATTAAGCCTTGTTCACCAGTCTCGTTGTAATATTCGCGCAGTAAATCGCCTACCAAATGCGCGAAGTGTTCGGCATGTTGTTCAACTTTATAAGCCGCCCAATCAGGATGATAATAGTCTTTATGGGCTAAATCTGTCTTTGCACCCGTTACACGCCAGTATTGCAGGCCACTTGTGCCCGCTTTCTTGTGGAATTCGCGGTAATCAAAATCACCGGGATACCCCCAGTCCGCACTCCATACTTGTTGTCCGGTGCGATTGTTACGTCCAATGACGGAAACACCGGAATGTGCCTCTGCATCTGTGCCTTTTACTGTTTCGCTAACGTAATAGGCTTGATACGTGGTTACATCGCGTTTAGGGGTCGTGTATTGTGTGGATGCCGGGATGACATACCGCCGTTTGATGTCCCCGTAGGGGCCAATCACATCACCTGCCGCCACGCCTACAGGTTGTCCGCCTGTGATGGTGTGTGTCTCGCTGAAAAACACTTTTAATCCATGTTGTGAGAGGAACGTCTCGATGCCGGGACGGGTCTCGCCTTGCGAGTTGATATATGCGGGGCGATAAGCACATTCTGGCAACCAAATCCCGGTGGGTGCTTTGCCAAACATGCGTGTATAACTGGCGATACCCGCGCGTAACTGCCCCCGAATTGAGCTATCCCGCGAGAGCAACGGCAAATAACCGTGTGTGGCCGCACTTGTCGTAATTTCGATATAGCCTTCGTCCTGCAAGCGCCGGAAAGCACCTATGATGTCCCGATCAAACCGTTGAATAAAAGCATCCTTTACGCTCTGATACCAGTTTTGATACCATGCCGCTAGGTAACGCAGGTGCGAATCTGTGGTGGGTTGGGACGCTATGCTGGATAAACGATTGGGAGCATCGGACACACTTTCGGAATCTGCGTCGTCATCTTCTTCCGGCACAATGGCAGAAGCATCACCGCTAAAATAGGCCACATCCCGTTTGGCGGCGGCGATGCGGTCATTTAAATATTGTTCAAAATGCTCTAAAACCAGCGCATCGGCTAGTTGCTCGGCTAAAATTGGCGTAATGCCCAGTGTCAATTTAAATTTAATGCCATCTTGTTTGAGGTCATAAAGTGTTTGTAGTAATGGGATGTATGTTTCACTAGCCGCTTCATGAATCCATTCTTCGCCATGCGGCCAACGCCCGGCCAAACGTGCATATGGCAGGTGGCTATGTAGTACAAAGGTGAACGACCCTAAGGTTCCCACAAGCAAATCTCCTACTACGTATTTATCTGTTTTTGATCATGCGTGCGATTGTAGCCAAAATCGGCTTACTTTAGCAACTAATGGTGAGCATCATGAAGCGGAAGCACCATTGTGAACACGCTCCCCTGACCGATAGCTGTCTTGAGTAAACCCAGGTATCCTCCATGTGCCTCCGCGACTGTGCGCGAGATATAAAGCCCTTGCCCTAACCCGCGTGGGTCTATTAATCTGCCAGAAGCATTACGCGGGTCGCCCCGATAAAAACGCTCGAAAATATGCGGAACATCCTTGTCAGAAATACCGACACCACTATCCACAAAATCAACCCGGATGAAGCGCGTGTCGTTCTCATCCAGCCCTATTTCCAGGCGGATATGTCCGCCGGGTTCCGTATAGGAGATGCTATTTTGTAGCAAGTGCCCCAATGCCCACCGCAGGCGCTCCTCATCACCTGCAATCATCAAGGAACTCGCATCCCGTATCATCACGGTGACATCCAGCCGACCCTTTTTAATCTCCGGCTCTGCACCCTTGATGACCCCCCATAATAAATTCTCAAGATTAATGGCATCCTGCCGAATGTCAAATGTTCCCGCGCCCATCTCGGACACGTCCAAAAGCTCGACCACCATCCGATCTAGGATGTCCACATTGCGGCTCAGGGTTTCCAGTAGGCGCAGGTTTGGCATTGCACTATCGGATTGATTCCGCAGGACTTCGCTCATCCCCTTGATAACCGTCATCGGGGTTTTAAGCTCGTGGGAAATTGCAGTTACAAATTGATCTTTCAATCGGTCGGCCAGCGTATCCCGCGTCACATCGCGCAGAACAATCATCGTTCCTAAACGCTCGCCCTTGTGGTTGGCGACTGCGGCTAACTGTGCGCCTAAAATCCGGTTATTGACTTGTACGCGGTTTGGCTCTCCTAAAGGGACAATCTCGGAGTCAACCTGAACGATTTCGCGGTGTTGGTCGAATAATGTGCCTAAGTCAGAATCCCAAAAATTTTTCTGGTTGCCGAGTAGTTCACGGGCGGCTTTGTTCATGTAAACAATACGCCCTTCGGTATCCTGCATGATAATTCCCTCGTCCAAAGCGGAGAGGATACCGTTTAAACGGTCAATATCCACGCTACGCTGGCGCAATCTTTCGCGCAGTTTTTTGTTATGCTCAACCACATTACGAGCATCCGCAATTTTTTTCTCTAGCTCCTCGCGGCGACGCTGATGGGCGATACGTTCGGCGTTTTCCTGATTACGCTTGTTCAAGCCTTTATAAAAACGACTGAATAGACGCTCTGTCACCGCGCCGAATAAGTTCACCCCACCCAGAGCGCCCCCAATTTGCTTGTTCTCTTCGTTACTCATGGGGTTTTAGGTTCTGTATCACTCGATTGTTGCGGACGTGTTGGGCGCGTCACTTCTTCCGCAGATGTGCCTGGTGCATCATCTTTGGGGGTTGTAGGCTCGACTGGTGCAGGCGGCGGATTATCTTCAATCGGCACTGTAGGTTCAAGCACCTGATCCTGTGATAGCTTGGTCTCCGGCTGTTGTGCGGATGTATCAGCAGTGACCTCAGGCTTAGCTAAAGCTGGTTCGTCTACTATGCTTGCATCAGGCGTAACAGCCTCTGCCGCAGGTTCATTGGCTAGAGGGGTTGTTTGGGCAGGCTCAGATTCATTACTAGCGGCTGTCTGGGTGGGCGCAGATGGGGCTGATTCTACGGCAGGTGTGGCGGCATTTTGCGCCTGTTTGCGCTCGATAATGCCATATAACACCATGCGGAGTTGGTCAAAGTCCGGTAAAGGCTTATTGATGACTTCATCCACGCCGAACTCCCGACGCATTCGTTCCATTTCTTCTTCGCTCATCACAAAGGCAGTCATCAGCACGATAGGAATGTTTTGCAGTAGCGGGATAGTCCGCATCCGCGCTGATATTTCATTCCCGCGCTTACCGGGCATACGTATATCCATCAGCGCGAAGTCCGGCATAAGGCCGTTATATGTGCCAGCCTCGATGCTATCCAACCATTCCCACGCTTTTTGCCCACTTTCGTGAGGTATGGGCGTATTCCCCCATACTTGGCACATCATCACAACTAAATTGCGAATGTCTGCTTCGTCTTCGACAATTAACCAGTTCAAGGTAGCACCCCTTCATGTTCAGGCCGATGTGATATGCCTTAAGTATAGCGAAGTTAACGCATTCATTCACCCTGCTATTTTGTTCACCTTAAAGACATCACAAAATGCGACTGTAGATGTCGTTACATTCATTGCATTGTTATAGTTAGTTCATGGTACATTATTACCATCGAAAACACGTCGTCTTCGATACGAACAACACCTTATAAAAACACATGCTCATTTATCCACACAACTGCCGTCAGGCACAGAAAGCTTAAGCTCATGAAACAGGTTGCGCCACAGATTTACACTTTTACCGGGCTAATGGCAGGCCGCGTCTACGCCTTGCAGGATGAAGACGGCCTCACATTAATTGATGCAAGTATCATAGGGGCGGATAAAAAAATACTCGCACAACTTAGCAAGGCAGGCCATGCCGCTACAGATGTGAAGCGTATTATCATCACACATGCCCACCCCGACCATGTAGGCGGGTTGCCCAAGCTACAGGCCGCCACCCAAGCAGAAGTCTACTGCCATCCGTTAGAAAAGCCTGTTATTCAGGGAGAAATCACCGTCCCAACACGCCCATCGGGGATACGCCCACCGAATATACACGTTAAACCAACGCCCGTCCACCACACTATAACCGATGGAGATACCCTGCCCGTGTTGGGCGGTTTGCAGGTCGTGGATACACCCGGCCATAGTCCCGGTCATATCTCTTTTTGGCAAGCGGAACGCCGCTTGTTAATTGTGGGGGATGTTCTTTTTCACCTATTTAATCGTATCACTTTTCCACTAGGTGCTTTAACGGTTAACGACAGTGACAATAAAGAGTCCGTCAAGACATTGTTGAAACTACAACCGGACACCATGCTTTTTGGTCACGGGCAACCGATCGTCGGTGGCGCTAATGCCAAACTAGAAGCATTTGCCAAACGTAAGCATCTCGCCTGATTGATGACAATGTGCGTGTTATTTCCATGACATGCACATTTTGACAAAGACTTAACGCAGGCTTAAAATTTAGCTGTTGGTAAAATTAACGTTTTTTGGAGGAAAATTATATGAGAGTCTATAACACCGATAAGTTACGGAATATCGCACTTGTAGGGCATCAAGGATGTGGCAAAACATCTTTGGTCGAAGCGATGGTGTTTAACACAGGCGCAACCTCCCGCATGGGCCGCGTGGAAGACGGCAACACGGTCTCCGACTGGCAAGAAGACGAAAAACAACGCGGCATTTCTCTTTCAACCTCCCTCATCCCCTTAGAATTTGAAGACCATAAAATAAACGTCCTGGATTCACCCGGTTATACTGATTTTCAGGGGGAGGTCAAAAACGCTATCCGCGTGGCGGACTCCGTTATTGTGGTGGTGGATGCGGTTTCCGGCGTGGAAGTTGGCACGGAATTAGCATGGGAATATGCCAAGACATACCAACAGCCTATTATTGTTGTCATCAACAAGATGGATAGAGAAAACGCGGATTTTTACAGCACGGTAGAGCAACTCCGCACGATTTATGATGACCACAAATTCATCCCGATTATGCTCCCCGTTGGCAAAGAAGCTAATTTTAAGGGCGTCGTCAACGTGCAGACGCGCAAAGCCTACTACGGCATCGGCAAGGAACGATCCGACTTGCCCGAAGATATGGTAGATGAAGTCGAGCAAGCTCGGCTGGCGCTGGTCGAGGCGGCGGCAGAAGCCGATGATGTGTTGATTGAAAAATATTTTAACGAAGAAGAACTAACATCAGATGAAATTCGCATGGGGATGCGTAAGGCCGCACGGAACCACGAGTTAAACACCGTGCCTGTTTTCGTGACATCCGGCACAACCAATGTTGGCACATACCCCCTCATGGAAGCATTAATTCATTATACCGGTTCGCCGGAAGTCCGTCGCATTGGTATTTACCGCCGACCAGATGAGCTAGAGTACCTGACTGCCCCACAAAGCGATAGCGGGCCGTTGGCAGCCTATGTTTTCAAGACCACAACGGATAAATATGTCGGCACACTGTCTTACTTCCGCATCTTCTCCGGTATGATGAAATCCGGCGAGACGTATCATAATTCAATCAGTGGCAATGATGAACGATTCACAAGTTTGCTTCGTATTCGTGGTAAGGATACTGAACCCGTCGAAACACTGCATGTAGGCGATATTGGCGTAGTCGCAAAACTGAACTACACCAAGACGGGCGATACAATCTGCAATAAAAATAATCTATTCACTATCGTTAAACCGGAGTTTCCCGCACCCTTGTATCAGGTGGCATTACATCCACGTACACAGGGCGATAGCACCAAGATGGGCGGCGTCCTGACCAGCTTATGCGAAGCAGACCCCACCCTGCGCTGGCGTAATGACCCGGATACAAAACAGGTTGTGCTGGAAGGCATGGGCGAGATGCACGTCGCGCTGGCGATTAGCCGGGCGGAACAATTAGGTGTCGGGATTGATACCGCCGTGCCGAAAATCCCATACCGCGAGACTGTCACCCAACAAGCCGAGACTATCTACCGCCATAAAAAGCAAAGTGGCGGTGCAGGTCAATTCGCGGAGGTTGCTTTGCGTGTATTACCGAACCCGGGTGAAGGCTTCGTATACGAGACAAAAATCGTAGGGGGGTCAATTTCCGCCGGATTTCTGCCGTCTATTGACAAAGGGATACAGAGCGTGTTGGGTGATGGCGTAATCGCGGGTTATCCCATTGTGGATGTAAAGGTAGTTGTCTTTGACGGTAAAGAACATCCGGTTGATAGCAAGGACATCGCCTTCCAGATTGCCGGGCGCGAAGGCTTTAAGGCGGCCTTTCACGATGCCGGGCCAGTCTTATTGGAGCCGATTATGAATGTCAAAATTACGATACCCGAAGCCATGATGGGGGATGTGATGGGCGACCTGAACACCCGTCGCGGACGTGTGCAGGGCATGGACACTATAGCTAACCGGAGTATAGTGAACGCGCAAGTACCATTAGCAGAAATGATGCGCTACGGTAATGATTTACGCTCCATGACGGGCGGGCGTGGCATCTACGAGATGACTTTCTCCCATTATGAGAATGTGCCGCACCATATCGCGGAACAAATTGTCAGGAATTCTAAAGCAACGGCAGAGGCTTAAGCCTCTACTGTGACTTAGGTTAAAAATTTACACTACAACTTCCGCTTGACTGTTATTCATCAGGCGGAAGTTTATTGTTCGTCACACAAGTGCAACACTGTTTGTAGCATGACCTCCGCCGCGTTCGCGCAAACCTCCGGTGTGGCGTATTCCATTGGATTATGGCTGATGCCATTTAAACACGGTACAAAAAACATCGCGCTTGGTGTGACATAAGCGAGTGATTGTGCATCGTGCCCGGCAAAGCTCATCAACCTTGTGTGAGATACACCTGCACGCGCCGCGCCTGTTTCTACTGCTTTGACCATCTGCTCTGCCATGACGGCTGGCTCAATAATGCCTGCTGGCTGAATATCTAAGCCAAGTCCATAAGCTGCCGCGCTTTCGTTGGCTATGCGGAACAAAGCGGCTTGCATCGCATCGAGTTGGGCGGTATCCCCATGCCGGAATTCCAGAGAAATACGCACATCTGAGGGCACAATGTTAAACGCGCTGTGTTCAATTGCAATTTCTCCACAGTTCATCACACCGGGCTGGAATTGGTCTAATACCATTTGTCGGGCGTGTTGGATGAAGTTCATCGCCCCCCACAGCGCATCGCGTCGTTCTGGCATGGGGCGAGTCCCGGCGTGGGCGGCCTCTCCGATAAAGTGCAACCAGAAGGAGCGAACCCCTACAATACTTGTCACAACGCCAATATCCAACCCGGCTTGCTCCAATCGCCTGCCCTGTTCAATATGCACTTCTAAATAACCCAACAGGCTCTTAGCATCCCGGCACGCCGTCATGAACGTTTTACGGTTGAGGCCAGCACGGAGCAAGCCATCTTCAAGCGCATCACCCCCACCACGCACATAATCAAGTTCGTGTTCTTCCAGCCGTCCGGTAAACGCACAACTCCCTAATAAACCACGCAGTGTGCCTTCTTCATCCGTAAAATTGACGACCTCCAGGTGAAATGGCAACATCAGCCCGGACTCTTTAACAGTCTGTAAAACTTCCAGACCAACCAAAACCCCTAATGCGCCATCATAGCGCCCTCCATTGGGCACACTGTCCAGATGCGAACCTATCAACAAGGTTTTCGCTTGCGGATTATCACTCTTTAACACCCCGCTTTGATTGCCTGCACCATCCATGTGATAGACCAAGCCCGCCGCATAGATTTTTGCCTCGAACCATGCACGGACAGCTAAATCTGCTTCGGAAAGTGCCGGGCGCGATAAACCGCCGTCGGGGGTCGCGCCGATTGTTGCTTGCTCTTCCATCCATCCCAGTAAGCGTGTTTTGTTGATATGCACTGTATCTCAATCCCTCAAATTAACTGCCGCGATAGGTGCTATAAGACCATGGGGAGACTAACAACGGCACATGATAATGCCCCGCCGCATCGAACACCGTGAAGCGTACCGGAACTTGATTCAGAAATGGTGAGGCATCATCAGTTTGCATCTGGGTTTGGAAGTAGCCACGCACATGAAAGATAAGCTCATATTCACCGATGATTAGTGCGTCATCTGCCAGAAGCGGCGCATCACAGCGTCCGTCGTTGTTGGTCTGTACTGTCAACACATGCTCACGCTCTACTGTATGAATGCGCCATAAGTCAATTTGCATGTCTGCCGCAGGCCGCCCGTGATACACGTCTAACACATGCGTTGTTAACTTACCCATAGACTAACCGTCCCTTCACCCATGTTTTTTGTACGACGCCACGCAATTCATAGCCAATGTACGGGCTAATTGGATGGCGATAGGCTAAATCCTCTGCGCGGAGTGTATAACTAGAGTCAATATCAGCCAGTGTCAAATCTGCGTCTGCGCCCGGCGCAATGCGGCCTTTAGTGGTCAATCCGAAGCGTTCGGCCACATTCGCGGAAGTTACCGCCGCGATTTGTTTTAAATCCATCTCGCGCTGATGATACCCATAAGTCAACATCAAAGAAAGCGTTGATTGACACGAGGCGATACCGCCCCAAATAGCAAAGAAATCATCGCCCTGTTTTAAGCTCATGGGTGCAGGGGAATGATCGGAAGCAATCATCGGAATACGCCCATCCAATACGCGCTCCCACAATGCCGATTGATTCTCTGCTGAACGCATCGGCGGCGCACATTTAGCCGCCGCACCGATAGATTCCACGTCATCGGCGGTCAACACAAGATAGTGCGGGCATGTTTCACAGGTGATGTCCACACCTGCCTGCCGTGCGGACTGTACCAAATCCACCCCTTGCGCGGTACTCACATGGACGATGTGTACCGCACAGCCTGTATCTGCAGACAGGGTAATCATGCGTTGAATAGCTTCAAGCTCCGCGATGGCAGGACGTGACTCCAGATAATCGCGCACGCCTGTTTTACCCTGTTGCTGGGCGGCCTGAGCAAGGCCATTAGTGATAGCGTCATTTTCCGCATGAACAGCGAGTATCTTCCCCAATTCTGCCAACTTGTTCATCCCGGTGTACAGCGTGTAGTCATCCACATGGGGGAATTCCGCAATGCCACTATTAGACATAAACGCTTTAAAGCCAATGACACCGCGCTCCGCTAAGCCCGCCAATTCATCTAAATTGCCCGGAATCAGACCCCCCCATAGGTAGGCATTTGCCCGTGAATGTGTATCCGCTAGTTGGCGTTTTTCGTCAAAGGCACGCGCACTTATCGTCGGTGGGTCAGAATTTAGTGGCATGTCGAAAAAGCTGGTCACACCCCCTTTGACAAGCGCCGCCGTACCCGTAGCGAAGCCTTCCCAATGTGCGCGTCCCGGCTCGTTGAAGTGGACGTGTGCATCAATTAAGCCCGGTAATAAAGTTAACCCGCCTGCGTCAATCTCCGTCGGGGCATCATCCGTTATATTCTCCCCCACCGCATAGATAACACCGTTCGCCACCGCGACATCTGCGAGGCCGTCCTGTGTGGCGTCTACGACACGCGCACTACGCAGAATTAAATCCGCCATATCAGCATCCTAAGTGATGTCATCGCGTGTCAACCGGAGTGAAATCATGCCATAGGGCGGGCGCGGATCCATATAAACTTTAGAATCTTCCCCATCCGCTTCGGCGGCGGTGTCCCACAGGCGATTTTGTGCCTTAAACCATACTTCCGACATCTGCGGGAAGCGCCTCAGCAGGCGTACACCCATTTCATACACCAGATGCTGAATCGACATGCTCACAAAATCATGGAAGGTATGTTGAACATGGTCATAGACTTGCTGTGTCGGGATATAGTGTGTGTAGTCATCACTGATTGCGTGCGTCACATCCTCATAAGACCAGCCCATATCCATATAAATGTACAGTGGGCGATCATTTTTTTCCGGTAGCGTTGTAAATTCATCTTTTAAGAAATTAGCAAACGCACTGCCTGTCAGTTTGATGAGTTTCATCTCCAGCAGGCCACAATTGTGCCCGGTAATGTGGATATTCTCTCCATCACGTTCAAAATACAGGGTTGTCGTCCCGTAATGATCGTGATTGGGCGCATATAATCTATCGCTCGGTGTGGATGTTTGGCCGCCGTCGCTGGTAATCGTCGCGGCGACAAACGGCAGTTCCTTAATGCTTAACCGAATAGACTCCATCTGCGGGTATTGGGTTAATATCTGTTGGCCTAAGTAGCCGATAAAACCTTCCTGAGTTGCGCCGGGATAATGGCGAGCTTTTTGCAGGATAAAGTTGGTCATGGTGGCGGTTGCCACAACGTTGCTATTATCGCCCTTTGTATAGGCGGACATAAACGTTTCGCCAAACACTTCAATTTCTACATCAGTCGCAAACAACGTATTATTGCGCCCAGCAAAGGTTGATTCCGGGATGCTTTTTATGCCCACAAGCGGCTTGGCATGGCTACGATACAAGCGGATATTGCCCTTACCATAGGATATTTTGTGGTTCATGGGTTCTCTACTCCACATTCAATAAATCAAGCAAACGTAAACGCAGGATTTTAAACACTTCCACTGCGCCATTCTCAATTTCTTGTTCCAATGTATGGGTCAGGCGTTGGCGGAAGTGCGTTAGGATGCTGTCCTTCGTATGCTCACGGACGCATATCACAAACGGGAAGCCAAACCGCGCCGAATAAGAGTCATTTAACTGGCGAAATTCCGTAAATTCTTCTGGCGTTAGTTGGTTTAATCCCGCACTGGATTGTTCTTTTATGGACGTTGTGCTCATGGCCTGCGCGACAGCTAATGGCGGATGTGATTGCATCAACCGAATTTTCTCGTCCGGCGTGGCGACTTGCATCACGGCTTTAAACGCGGCGATCAAAGCCTGTGCATCTGGGAAGGGGCGCTGAGCAGTTACACGCGCCGCCAACCAGATTTCGCCTTCCAACGGCCCACCAATTTCACGCAGAAATTCCGACTCCGGCAACTGATTCAGGGTCTCTAATTTCATCGGGTTGTTATATCCATCGGGATGTTTAAGGCCATATTGTAGCCCTTTTTGAAAAATTTCGCTCTCATGTTAGAGTATGCTCACGTTTAAAACAGACTAGGCATATCTTAGGAATCTACACCATGAAACAACCATTAGGGCAAACACGCACCACAGTTCAGGGGAATCATGCCTTTATTGCACCGGATAGCCATGTATTATCCGGCTTACCCGGTTGGGAAAATACACAAGGCGTTATCCTCATCTCCCCACAGATGAGAAGCGGCCCACGCTTTACGCAATATCTTGCTCTGATGAATGCCGATAGCACCTCTGGCGCACCGTTGCCTGGTGTGCAACGTTTTGTCTATGTGATGGCCGGTACGCTCAGCGCGGATTTAAACGGCCAGGCAATGGAACTATCCGCCGGGCATTTTGCATACATCCCAGCAGACACTCAGCACACATTCACCAGCATAACCGAGACTAAACTGATTGTGTTCGAGAAAATCTATACATCTTCACCCCTCACAACGGAAAAAGCGCAGATTGTCACAGGGGACGCATGGGCGGGTGAAGGTGAAGCATTCATGGGGGATGAGGCCGCCCGCCTGCGTGTTCTACTGCCGACACAGGATAGCTTCGACATGGCGATTAACTTATTTTCATTCCAGCCCGGTGCGGCCTTGCCCTTCGTGGAAGTTCATGTGATGGAGCATGGCTTGTATTTGCTGGAAGGGCAAGGCATTTATCGTCTGGATGAAGCATGGTATCCCATTCAAGCGGGGGATGTCCTATGGATGGGGTCATATTGTCCACAATGGTTTTGTGCGTTTGGCAAAACGCCTAGCACCTATATTTACTACAAAGATGTCAACCGCGACTCCTTAATTTAGAAAGTGACACACAATCACGATGATAGCCCCAAATCTTGTTATCGACTCCGCTCATTTACAAAATCAGCTAGAAGCGTTAGCGGCTTATTCTGATACGCCCTCACCTGCTATCACACGGATTTTGTTTACCCCAATGGAGCTTAAAGCACGGCAGTACATCCGCGACTTAATGACACAAGCGGGATTACAAATCCATGAAGATGCGATGGGCAACATCTTCGGGCGATGGCACGGCACGGAAGCTGAACTGCCCGCAGTCAGCACCGGGTCACACATTGACGCAATCCCACTGTCTGGGCGCTTTGATGGCACGGTGGGTGTTCTGGGCGCTATCGAAGCCATCCGAGCGTTAAAACAAGCTGGGTTCCAGCCCAAGCGTTCGATTGAAGTTATTATGTTCACGGCGGAAGAACCCACACGCTTTGGCATCGGGTGCATAGGAAGTCGTGCGATGAGTGGTGCTTTATCTCCTCAGGTATTGGAGGATTTGCAAGATAAAGATGGATTAACATTCGGGGCAGTACGCCAATCTGCCGGATACACCACCCCACTTGAGTCTATTGAGCTAAAATCCGGTTATTATCATGCTTTTGTTGAACTACACATCGAGCAAGGCCCACGACTAGAGGCAAGCGGTATTCCCATCGGCATCGTGACTGCCATCGCCGCACCCGCAACACTCCGTATTATTATTGAAGGTGAAGGCGGACATGCAGGTACAGTCCTGATGCCCACGCGCAAAGATGCCCTCACTGCATCTGCAGAGCTTATCCTCGCAGTGGAAAAAATCGCACGAGAAAGCACCAGCCCGGATGCTGTTGCTACTGTCGGGTTGGTGAACGTGTATCCCGGCGCAGTGAACAGCATTCCCAATCGCGTCGTCCTGGAAGTCGACATCCGCGATATTGACATCGACTCCCATAACGAGATGATAAAAGCTGTCCAACAGACACTCCAAAATATCTGCCAAAAACGCGATGTATCCGGCACATTAACTATCCTGAATCAGGATGCGCCCTGTTACGCTGGTCAGGAGGTTGTTTCAACCTTAGTCACATTGTCACAATCATTAGGGCTACCCCATCAGCAGATGGTCAGCCGGGCGTATCATGACACGTTATTTATGGCGCAAATCTGCCCAGTCAGTATGATATTTGTGCCTTCGCAGGGTGGGTACAGCCACCGTCCAGAAGAATACACATCCATAGAGGACATCACGCAAGGTGTCACGCTGTTAGCACACGCCCTAGCAGATTTAGCGATGACTTAATCCTCTTTAGACAACGACGGCAGACAGCGACGGCGCAAAGTGTATTCAATACATCGCCCAAATACCGCATGATAACGTCTGATGCATTGCAGGCTATATCGTCTGTTAAAGGCTAGACCAGTTTTTTAGGAGCTGGTTAGAACGGGCATAGGCACGCCTCATTTTTTACTGCGGCACAGAGAGATTAATTCTTAGCTGTCAGGCTGGATTCTTTGCTCATTAGTGCGGTCTTTTGCCCCTCCTACAAAAACCCTAAAGATATGAATAGCATCAGAAAACGCGCTAACGAAGAACGAAGACAGGAGGATTAGCGTATTGTTTGTTATATAATGGTGATAGTTTGTGAATGGAGAAACAATCATGCGCGTAATCGTCCATACGGGCAAAGGTGGTGTTGGCAAAACCAGCATCAGCGCGGCTACTGCGCTTCGTTGTGCAGAGATGGGGCTGAAGACAATCGTCATCAGTACAGATACCGCCCATAGTTTGGCTGACTCACTTGAGAAAAAAATCGGCCCAGAGCCGATTGAGATTTACCCGAATCTGTGGGCGCAGGAAGTAGATGCCCGCTACTCAATGGATAAATACTGGGGTAAGTTCCAGCAGTATATGGTGGCATTATTCAGCCGTGCTGGTGTGGACGAAATTGTGGCAGAAGAAGTCACTATTCTGCCCGGCCTGGAAGAAGGCGCTCATCTGCTGTGGATCCACAAATACTTTGAGGAAAACGAATTCGACGTACTTATTGTAGATGCCGCACCCACAGCAGAAACCCTGCGATTGCTCAGTTTGCCGGATGTTACGCGCTGGTGGTTGATGCGTGTAATGAGCCTGGCGCGGGGCTTTGGCCGGGTATTACGCCCCATCGGGCGGGTGTTAGGTCGTAATACGCCCGAAGCACCCGATGATGATGCGTGGAACCAGGTTAAGGCACTGTTTGATACACTTGATAAAGTCCGTGACCTACTCGCAAACCCAGAAATTGCCAGCATTCGTCTGGTCGTAAACCCGGAAAAAATGGTCATCAAGGAAACACAACGCACCTATACTTATCTGAATCTATATGGGTATGCGACCGATGCTATTTTATGCAATCGCATCATCCCGGATGAAGTGAATGACCCATACTTTGCTATGTGGAAAGACCGCCAAAAAGAGAATATTGTATTCATCGAAGAAGCCTTCGGCGGATTACCTTTGATGAAAGCCCCCTTGTTTGGCGGTGAAGTCAGTGGGCTGGATTCCCTGCGGATGCTGGCGGATGCCATGTACGGTGACGCTAATCCTGCGGAGCGCATGTTCAGTGGAAAAACACATACCATCGACAAAGACGAACACGACGGCCAATATCGCCTGCGTGTGCCCCTGCCGTTTGTCGATAAAGACGACATGGACTTGTATCGTTCGCGCGATGAGCTAACGCTCCGCGTTGGCCCCTATCGCCGTAATATCGTTCTACCGTATGCCTTATGGGACTTAGAGATTGCCGATGCAAAATTTGAAGACGCCACCCTCTGTATCCGTTTCGCCAAACCAGAGCCAGCCTCGTAATGGGGTAACAAACGGCGTACCAGAAACTTATACGAATGGGGACAGACATCCACTGGAGATGTCCGTCCCTGCTATGTCGTCAGACCCCATCCGCGAGCCAGATTTTTTACAAGATGCTACCCCGCGCACAATAACACCCGTACACACCCCCACCCCACAAGAAAGCACCGTTCAAGAGCCGGAACGTGTAAGTCGTTCTCTGCGGTTACAATGGCGCTTCTGGCGGACAATCATGTTTGCCGGGTTAATTTTCGTGCGGGTGATGTTCTGGCAAGTATACTTCCGCAAGATCGCGCCCAATTATGTAGACCGCACCAACCTTGAACGATGGACAAAATATACCCGCGAATTCCGGCGGTTTTCCATCGCGCAAGGCGGCGTATTCATCAAGTTAGGTCAGTTTATCTCCACACGGGTAGACATTCTGCCGGAACAGATTATCCGCGAGTTAGAATCCCTGCAAGATGAAGTCCCGACAATCGCATTTAGTAAAATCCGCACGGTGATTGTGCGCGAAGTTGGGGACATTGACGCGCATTACGACTGGATTGATGAGACGCCTATCGCGGCGGCGTCGCTAGGGCAAGTCCACCGCGCCCGGTTGAAAACCGGCGAAAAAGTAGTTGTTAAAGTGCAACGTCCGGGCATCCGAGAGATTTGCTACACAGATTTAGCGGCGATGCGCGTGGTGGCACGCATTGCGATGCGCTTTCAATTCATCAGTCGCCGTGCCGATGCGCTTGGGTTGGTAGAAGAGTTTGGCAATGTCTTACTAGAAGAACTCTCCTATAAACATGAAGCCTATAATGCCGCCCGCTTTACTGAGATGTTCAGGGGAAATGCTGGCGTCTACATCCCCAAAGTGTACTATGCGCTTTCTACCGACCATTTGATGACGATTGAAGACGTGACTCATATAAAAATCACGGATTTTGACAGACTCGATGCTGTTGGCATCAGCCGCAAGGCCGTTGCTAAGCGTTTGATGGATACTTACTTAGAGCAGGTGTTCAATCATTATTTCTTCCATGCAGACCCGCATCCAGGAAATTTGTTTATTGAAGCGTTACCCGTGAACGATGAAAACGCGGACTTTGGTGCAGATGGACGCCCGTTCCGGCTCATTTTCATTGACTTTGGCATGACAGGCACACTCACTCATGAGATAGCCGATGGCATGGTAACGACGCTTTATTCTGTGCTAACCCGTGATGCCGAAGGACTGATTAAGAGCTATCAAAATCTCGGATTTTTGCTACCCGGCGCGGATATTGACCGCATCACCGAAGCGGCAAAAGCCGCCTTCGATCAGGTGTGGGGATTGAGCATGAATGACCTGAAGCAAGTTGACTACGAGAAAATGGTTGACCTTGCAGAAGAATTCGGCGATTTGATGCTGACGATGCCGTTCTATATCCCGCAGGATTTTATCTATCTGGGGCGCACGATTAGTATTTTAAGCGGCATGTGTACCAGTCTGGATGCACAGTTCAACCCATGGTTCGAGCTACAGCCCTACACAGAAACACTGATTGCGCGAGGCTTCGGTGTGGAAGTAGCAAGCGGGCAAACGCTTGATGGGCGGTTTGGGGTATCGGTTGTACAGAGTTTGTTTAGTGGCAACGGGACAAAAATTATCCGCACCTTTGGCGAGCAGATGATCCGGCGCACCTTTGCGCCTGTGACCAAAGCCAATGATGTGATTGACCTGCTGAAGAACGGAGAAATCCGGGTAACAACGAACTTAGGTGTTGCCCATCGCCAACAACTGCGCCGGATTGAGAAAGCCAATCAGACAACAGCGCGGGCAGTGTTCTTCGGTAGTGTGTTGATTACGTCCACGCTGTTTTATCTGAATGGCAGTACCACAGTGGCGGTCATCGGCTGGGCGGTGTGTGCCCTGACGTTCGCCATCGGTGTGATACGAGACTAGGCATTAGTACCCTTCGCTCAAATCATCCAGTCTTTGCACTTCGGCAGGCGTTAACCGAAGCTCAGTCGCGCCGATGACCTCCTGCAATTGGGATACTGTGCGTGCGCCGATGATGGGTGAATGGATGGTTTCCTTTGCCATCATCCATGCTAGTGCAACATGCGCCATCGGCACACTGTAGCCCTCAGCATATTCGCGTACAGCGTCCAGCACTTTGTATGCCCCTTCATCATTAATGAGTTTGGCGACTATGCCACTATCAGCGCGGGTAGTGTCCGCTTTTTTGTTATCACGGGTATACTTCCCGGTCAAAAATCCGGCGGCAAGCGGACTATAGGGAATTACACCAATCTGCTGGTCACGGCAAACATCGACCAATTGATTTTCGTAGTCCGTGCGGCTCAACAGGCTATAACGCGGCTGAATTGTCTCGTAACGAGCGATGTTGTGTAGATCACTCACCCATAAAGATTTCATCATTAACCATGCTGGATAGTTACTCGCACCCACATAGCGCACTTTGCCACTGCGTACCAGATCATCAAGCGCCCGCAGAGTTTCGTCTAGTGGGGTTTCATCGTCTGGGGAATGGGTCTGATATAAGTCAATATAATCGGTATCCAGACGGCGCAAACTGTCTTCCACCGCTTGCATAATATGATGGCGGCTTAAGCCCTCCCCCGTCACACCTTCCCACATGCGCCCGCGTGCTTTTGTCGCCACAATCACTTGATGGCGCGGCTTGGTCTTTAGCCATGTGCCGATAATCTGCTCCGATACACCACCGGGATTGCCTTCTGCCCAACGCGAATAAATATCCGCCGTGTCAAAAAAGTTAATTCCAGCATCAAAAGCGGCATCCATAATAGCGTGCGAGGTGGTTTCATCCGCAGACCAGCCAAACGTCATGGTGCCAAGACACAGGCGGCTTACTTTAAGGCCAGTGCGTCCGAGTCTCGTGTATTGCATTGGTTATCCCTTCTGCTATGATTAAACGTTAATTCCGTAACACATTCTACCCTATCCATCTAACGGGGTGTTTACGTGGATGTGTTATAATCGCTTTCTGTAAATGCGATAGACGCTATTCGGTGTAGAAAAACGAGGACATATGTTTAAAAACATCGTTCGGATGGTAGTTGGAGACCCGATAGAACGGGCACTGGCAAAATACCGTGAGCGTGTCCAACGCATCAACGCTTTTGAACCAGCAATAGAACAACTTGACGACGAGCAACTCCGCGCCAAGACGACAGAATTTAAACAACGCCTAGCCAATGGCGAAACGCTAGACGACATCCTGGAAGAAGCCTTCGCCGTTGTGCGCGAGGCGGCCAAACGCACAATCCGACTTCGGCCTTATGACGTGCAATTGATTGGTGGCATCGTGCTACACGAAGGCCGCATCGCAGAGATGAAGACGGGTGAAGGTAAAACACTTGTCGCCACGTTACCCCTCTACCTCAACGCATTGACCGGGCGCGGCGTGCATTTGGTAACCCCCAATGACTACTTAAGTAAATACGGCTTACAAACGATGGGGCCAATCTACCATAGTTTAGGGCTGACGGCTTCCGTTATCCAGAATTCCGCAGGTAACCCGGACGATGGCTCGTTCCTGTATGACCCGGATTATGACGTAGACGACGACCGCTTTCAGGGGTTGCGCGCAGTCACACGGCGCGAAGCCTATGCCGCAGATATTACATATGGCACGAACAACGAGTTCGGCTTTGACTATCTGCGCGACAACATGGTATTAGAGCAGACACAACTTTCGCAACGGGCGAAAGGGCTGTACTACGCAATCATCGACGAAGTGGACAACATCTTAATCGACGAAGCGCGTACCCCGTTGATTATCTCCGGCCCGGCTGACCAACCTTCGGATTATTACAAGCTATTCGCAGGCATTGTGAAGAAGCTCGGCCCAAGCTCACAAAATAGCATTGACGACGAAGAACCGGATGGCGATTATGTCGTAGACATCAAAGACCGTGTGGCCTACCTGACTGAAGCAGGCGTGGAAAAAGTGGAAAAATTGCTGAACGTGGAGCAACTTTACCACCCGGATAACGGCGAGATGATCCCTTATATGGACAACTGCCTGCGGGCAGAGACATTGTATGAGCGAGACAAAGAATACATCGTCGATAATGGTGAGATTGTCATCGTCGATGAATTCACCGGGCGTTTAATGCACGGGCGGCGCTTCTCCGAAGGGTTACACCAGGCGATTGAGGCCAAAGAAGGCGTGCAAATACGCCGGGAAAACCTGACGCTCGCTACCGTTACATTCCAGAACTTCTTCCGGATGTACAAGAAGTTAGCAGGGATGACCGGTACAGCCCTGACCGAACAAGAAGAATTTGAGAAGATTTATAGCCTGGAAGTCGTCGCCATCCCGACCAATGTCGATATTACACGTATTGACCAGAACGACCTGATTTATGGCACAGAGGCGGCCAAGTGGAAGTCGGTCATCCAGGAAATCAAGGAACGCCACGAGAAAGGCCAGCCTGTACTTGTCGGTACGGTTGCCATCGAGACATCGGAGCGGCTGAGTAAAATGTTAAAGCGGGCGAACATCCCGCACGAAGTCCTCAACGCGAAGTACCATGAACGTGAGGCAGGCATCATCGCGCAGGCTGGTAGGCCGGAGGCAGTCACCATCGCTACCAACATGGCGGGGCGTGGTGTGGACATTTTGCTGGGTGGCAATCCAGAAGGTATCGCCCGCGAAACACTACGCAAGCGCGGTATAGATATGACTTCCGTTGATGAAACGGAATGGCAAGAAGCACTGGAAGAAGCCAAGATACAGGTGAAGGAAAACCGTAAGCATGTTCTGGACGTAGGCGGCTTGTATGTGCTTGGTACAGAGCGACACGACGCCCGACGGATTGACAATCAGCTACGTGGACGTTCTGGACGGCAAGGTGACCCCGGCGAGACACGCTTCTTCCTGAGTTTGGAAGATAATCTGGTCAAGCGCTTCGGCGGTGACCGGGTAAAATCCATCATGGAATGGGCAAATATGGGCGAAGACGAGCCGATTGATAATAAGCTCATCACCCGTGCCATCACACAAGCACAGGTACGTGTAGAGGGGCATAACTTCGACATACGTAAGCGCGTCTTGGAATATGATGATGTCGTCAACCGCCAGCGCGAGGTTATCTACAAGCAACGGCGGGATATTCTGCAAGCCAGCGCGGAAGATTTACATGCTCGTTACTTGCGGATGTTAGAAACCGCAATCGGTGAAGTTATCGATGAATTTATGCCTGTTGATAATCCCGACTCCTGGGATTATGAAGTCATCTATCGGCAAATGTTTACAGTTTTTCCCATCCCGGAAGAAATTACCGTAGAGACTATCACCGATAGAGATTCTGACAGTGTAGAGGAAATATTCGTAGAATCCGCCACCCGAGCCTACGAAGCAAAGGCGGCAGAAGTGGGTGATCTGATGCCGGTTGCAGAGCGTCAGATGCTCCTGCGCGCTTTAGATATGTATTGGCAACGTCACCTGACCGACCTTGATGTTCTGCGCGAAGGTATCGGCTTAATGGCGATTGCCCAACGCGACCCCCTAGTGGAATATAAACGCGAATCGTTCATGATGTTTAACGCTTTACGTGAGCAGATTGACCGAGTAGCGATACAATACATCTTCCGTGTACAGTTACAGCAAGTACAACGGCAACCGGTACGGCGGCAGATGCAGGCGCACCGCCCCGATGTGAACGGAGCGACGGCAACCAGTAAGCCAGAACCGGCCCGCGCCAACAAGAAGCCAGGACGGAATGACCCTTGCTGGTGTGGTAGTGGCAAAAAATACAAACATTGCCACTATCAGCAGGATCGTCAAACGGAAGCCGCTAGTGAAATAAGCGGATAGTAAGGCGTTAAAACGTAAACAGCCCGGACGGGGAAGTACTTTATCCCCGTTTTGTTATGCAAGCAGAAGGCGATGCGATTAAGAGGCAACAAAGCATGACAAGTGCAACCCGTAAACCAACCAATGTAAGCATGGATGAAAGCATCAAGGCACTATTACAAAGCAAAGTTAATTCCTTCATCAAGTGGGATTTGGTGCGCTTCTTCCATGATACACCTCATGCGAAAGACACTGCGGATAACATCGCCCGCTACATCGGGCGTGATTTGCGGACGGTTGAACATGAGCTAGAATCTTTAGTTGAAAGTGACATCCTGCTGGTAGAGCGCGTTTCCGATATGTCGGTCTATTATCTGATAAATGACAGCCCTACACGGGAACTCATCCACCGATTTATGGAAGCATGTCATGACCGCAACTTTCGTGTAAAGGTGATTAATCAAGTGATTCAGGCGATGCAGTTCTCGCCAAGACATGATTTTTAGGCAACAACAATAACGACTATGACTCAATTTCTGACAGTCTATCTGTGGTTTCCGTTGGTGGCGCTACTCGCTTTCATTTATTTGATTGCGCGTTTCTTCGAGCGGTTTTCAGGTCAGCGCACCTTCGCCAACGGATTTTTAATTGTTGGGATAATCTTCGGGGTGGCATTAGTCCGTTATGCGAGTATGGGTGGAGCATCCAGCGACGTTATAGCCGATGTCTTGTTCGGGTTGAGTGGAATTATCACGGCGTTTTTAAGCCTGCGCTTGTTATGGTTGATGGCACTGCGTCAAAACAAAGAGCATACCGGACTAGCTTAGGCAATGGTTGTGGGGTTGGCAGGCATCAGTGTCTTATTGGTCGTGATGGGCTTGTTAAGCCACCGATTAGGGCGCGTAACCCGTGCCAAACGTTACTATGTGGGCTTTTTTTTGGGCGCATTGTTAGTGGCAATCAGCGCGGTTGTGCGGCTGTGGCAACCACCAGAAGCGGTCGATTTGACAGAAAGCGTTCTATGGTTATTGTTATATCATGGTGCGCCAGCCATTGGGTTAACATTAGGTGTTGTGACGGCATGGCGTTACTGGAGTTGGCTATTAGCGGAGCGTAACTAAATAAGGGTTCGTCTTTTGGCAAACGACATCTACGACACTATACGGGCCATGCCCAAAATCGAACTCCATCGCCACCTAGAAGGCGCTATGCGGCTTTCGACATTGGTTGAAATTGCGCGGGAATTCAACATCGAAATGCCGGAATATGAGGAGGAAACACTCCGTCCATTTGTGCAGATGATGCCGTATGAACCGCGCACATGGCAAAATTTCTTGGGCAAGTTCCGTACACTACGACAGTTTTATCTATCGCCGGGCATCATCCGGCGGATTGCGGCAGAGGCCGTCATCGACGCGGCAATTGATAACATCAAATATATGGAACTACGCTTTACACCTAAAGCCTTATGCAACATCACAAAATCCAGCTATCATGATGCCGTCAAATGGGTATGCGAGACTGTGATGGATACCGCCCGCGACTATGATATTGATGTCCGGCTCATTGTTTCCATGAATCGTCATGAAGATGTCGAAATCGGCGCGGAAGTCACGCAAGCCGCCATCGACAACATGCATATCGGCGTCGTCGGGCTGGATTTAGCAGGTGTAGAAGCCGGATACCCTGCGAATCGATTTAGTTCCGTTTTCCAAAGAGGCCGGGACGCTGGGCTAAAGGTGACGCTCCATGCAGGGGAATGGGAGGGCGCACATAGCATCTGGGATGCGGTGAGCTTCGTCGGCGCTGACCGTATCGGTCACGGTATTCGTGCGATTGAAGATACTGGCGTCATTGAAGTATTACGCGAGAAAGAAATCCCGCTAGAAGTTTGCCCAAGTAGCAATGTAGATAGCGGCGTCGTGGCAGATTTTGCGTCGCATCAATTACCGCTTTTGTGGGATGCAGGCGTTAAAGTGACACTCAATACAGATGACCCGCTCGTCAGTGGAATCACGCTGACAGATGAAATCATACGGGTACTAGGGCATATGCCATTCACACTGGATGACATCAAACGAATGATGCTGAATGCGGCGGAGGCAGTCTTTTTGCCTGATGTTGAAAAACGTATCTTGACCCGGTATTTTCAACAGGCGCTTTTCCCTCAAAGCACCTGATTTTTTGATGTAAAATTGAGCCGTATTCGTCAATAGGCCGATAGGAAAAAAACTAAATGGTTACACGCGATTCAATTAGCGATTATCTGGTACGAGGCAGATTAGCAGACATTGACCCCGATGTTGCCGACCTCATCCGTCACGAAACCGCCCGTCAAGCACGCTATCTGATTATGGTTCCTTCGGAAAGCACTGTGCCAGAAGCCGTGCGCGAGGCTTTGAGTTCTGCCTTCCACAATATTTACGCGGAAGGCTACCCGCTTGAGTCTACACGCAATTTGAGCGAAGAAGACATTCTGGACTACGGCGCACGCCTCAGTGAATACCGCCGCCTGAGCAATGAGCGTTATTATAAAGGCGCGGAATATGCCGACATTGTAGAGGAACTGGCACGGCGGCGTGGGGCGGAAGTCTTCGCCGCGAACAGCCTAAAGCCGGAACAACTCTATGTGAACGTTCAGCCGCTTTCCGGCGCGCCAGCCAATAACGCGGTTTATACGGCCTTGCTCCAGGTCGGTGATACTGTGATGGGTATGGACTTAGTACAAGGGGGACATCTAACGCATGGTAGCCCGGTTAACCGTAGCGGTAAGTTCTTCAACATTGTCAGCTATGGCATTACAGCTGACGGTGAAATTGACTATGACCAGATGTACGCCCTTGCCCAAGAACACAAACCCAAAATGATTATCGGGGGCTATAGTAGCTTCCCATACCAAGCGGATTGGGCGAAGTATCGTGAAATCGCAGATTCTGTCGGTGCTTATCTGCTAGCCGATATCGCACATGTAGCTGGATTGGTGGCGGCGGATGCCTACCCCAGCCCGGTTGGTATTGCTGATGTCGTCACATTTACGACACACAAAACACTCAACGGGCCACGCGGTGCGATGATTATTACACATCGAAAAGACCTCATCGCTAAAATTGATCGGGGCGTGTTTCCGGGTGAGCAAGGCGGCCCACATATTAATCAGATGACGGCGCTGTGTGTGGCGCTCAAAATCGCCAAGACTGAGAAGTTCCGTGAATTACAACATCAGACTGTGGCGAATGCCGTCCGCCTTGCGGAAAAATTGGCCGCGCGTGGCCTGAAAATTGCTTACGGTGGTACAAATACGCATCTGTTCAACGTGGATTTGACAGGCATCACGGGTGCGGATGGCACATCATTAAGTGGTGAATCGGCGGCAGTCCTGCTTGACCTTGTCGGTGTAGTGGCAAATCGGCAGACGATACCGGGTGATACCAGCCCATTACGGCCTAACGGCATCCGGCTAGGCACACCATGGATTACCCAACGGGGATTCGGCTTGGCGGAAATTGACGCGCTTGGCGACATCATCGCGGATTTACTGCTGGCCGCACAGCCCTATAGCTTACATGGCCGTCGGCGTCCGTTGGCAAAAGCCAAAGTTCCGTTTGAGGTATTGCAAGATTGCCGTACCCGTGTGCGTGACCTCGCCGCTAGTGTGGGCATTGATACCCCTGTTGATGCCGAAGGCTATCCACACTTTGCTTATGCAGATATTGAGCCAAATAATACACCGTTGACTCTCAATATTAAAGGCAACCAGGCCGGACTATTTTTACATTATGCCCTAACAAGCGACGTGTTATCGCTCCAAACAGGGGATACACAAGCGACGGCCTTACACAAACCCGACGGTGAACGTATCTCACTGGGCACAGTAAATAAGCTCCGTGATGATGAATATGTGTTGACACTGAATGAAAATGGTGGTCATGCGGCAACATGGCTCAGGTCACTGTCTGATGGTTATGTGCTAGCCGACGCGGACGACCCCGCCGCGCGGCTCCCTGGCCCGGTGACGGTCTACATCACAGGGGAAGCCCAATTGCAAACGGTGGATCAAGCAGAGGCCGTCACCATCGGCAAGTCTTATTTCATCGGTCAAAAATATATTCTCGACGGTGACAGCTTACCTATGTTTGCGTGGCAAGACCCGCAGTCGGAAAATCTGCTTACAACCGAGTTGCATAAACTCCACAATAAGCTAGGCGCTAAGATGGTTCCGTTTGCCGGGTACGACATGCCCGTGTGGTATTCATCAGTCACAGACGAACATCTCGCCGTGCGTACCCGTGCTGGAATTTTCGACGTTACACACATGGGTGTATTTGACTTTAAAGGTGCAGGCGCGGCAGAATTTTTAGACGCCGTAACGACCAATGACGTTATCGGGTTAGCGGTCGGTTCATCCCACTACACTTACTTCCTCGATGTGAACGGCGTGCCACTAGATGATCTAATGATTTATCGTCTGGCAGATGAGCATTTCCTTGTCGTGGTCAATGCGTCTAACAATGATAAAAACTGGGCATGGTTAACAGCGATAAAATCCGGCGCAGTCTGCATTGATGCGGCCTACCCTGCTCACACACTCCGCACAGATTTTGAGATGCGCGATTTACGTGCAACAACTTCCGGTGATGACCAACGGGTTGATGTCGCATTACAAGGCCCAACCAGCCGTGATATTCTACTGAACATGGCCGCTAATGATGTGGATAAAGCGAAGATACAAGCAATGGAATGGGCGAACGTCGCGCATGTCACGCTTGATGGCTTCGACCTCATTATCTCGCGCACAGGTTACACGGGCGAGCGTATCGCATTTGAGTTATTTGTACATCCAACACAGGCAAGCGCATTATTTGAGCGCCTCATGACACTAGGCGCTGTACCCTGCGGCTTAGCCTCGCGGGATAGTCTGCGGACAGAGGCCGGACTACCGCTTTATGGACATGAATTAGCGGGGCCGCTCACGCTAGACCCTGCCGATGCTGGCTTTGCAACCTATGTTAAGCTGTGGAAGCCCTTCTTCATCGGCAAGGCGGCACACATTCAGCGTAATAGCCAGCGTGATGCAGAGATTATGCGCTTTAAACTAGAAAATAAGCGCGGGCGTCCCCCGCATCAAGGCGATCCCATCGTGGATGATAAAGGCCGTGTCGTAGGCATTGTGACCAGTTGCAGTATCGACAGCGAAGGCTATCAATTAGGTCAGGTCTACCTAAAGCAAGATTACGCTCAGGAAGGGGTGCGGTTAGGCATCTTCGCGGGGGCGGAACGCACCAAGCCGCTACAATTAGACGGCGTGACACTCGGCAAAAAGTTAAGTGTTCCGGAGGCCGTCGTAATCTTAAGCCGCTTCCCTAAGCGCAAAAAATAACCAACCCATGCAGGCGGCCATTGTGCCGCCTTTTTTATCGTTTGCCAGAAGGACGATTGCGGGCAACAATGCTCAAAATTTGTGTATGTCGGGCAAATACCACTAATGTGTCTCCTGCCCGCACGGTGATATTATGAGCAGGTTGAACGTCCACAGCACTATCGTGTTCGCACAGCACAACGTCAATGTTTTCTTTCTGTTGTAAGTCACCAATGGTCTGCCCTTGCAGGAATGACCCATGCGCCACTTCAACACGAATCATGCTGTAATCAACACCATTGATATTTAGCGTTTGGGTAATTTCTACCCCAAGCGCCGCCCCAGCAAACACCGGCGCGGCGATGTCCGAAGAGCTTAAAACAGTCTGGACATTCATAAATTTCTTGATTTGGCTGGCAAACTGGTCATCCCAAACACGCGCAATAATGCGTATTTTAGGGTTTAGCTCTCTGGCTTTCATAATGGCTTCCAGATTATTGTGGTCATTACTGGTACAGGCGATAAAAGATGCCGCATGAGGCAACGCGGCACGCTCCAGGGCATTTGTCGTGCGGCCATCCGCAACGATGAGCGGCACCCGTAGCTTTTGCAGGATTTCGTCCACATCAGCATCCGGGTCATTATCAATGACAATAACCTCACAGCCCATCTGCGCTAACTGCACCACCACGCGCAAGCCAACATGACCCGCGCCAAAGACGATAACATGGTTTCGATACGTCGAAGCAATGGCTTCCATCCAAGCACTCCGCCTTTCATCTGGGCTAAAAAACACGCGCACAAAATCTGACGCGCCTTGTGCGACGATATAAACGAACAAAACAGGCAACAAATACCAGAACAAAATAAGATGCGGCTCACGCGGAACCGTTAAATCCGGTGATTCAAGTACCATCAGTTGGAGCATCACATAAGGGCGATCAATCACTGGAATGTCTTCGTCCGGGTAGGCGATTTCGTGGAGTTCGCCATAAATCAACCCTAACCCGATGGTCGCCACAAGGAAGCAAACTATCGGTAGCCGGAATTCCCGCCAAAGCGCGGAATAATCCCTGATAATTGCTTTAAATAATTGGCTAATTGGCTGACGCTTGCGGGGTTGTTCAATTAGCCTTGCATAGGGAATGCCGTTTCTCGTCATGTAGGGCTTTACCTTACAAATCCATTTTCACCCTTATTGTAAACGTTTGGATATGGTTAGCCAAGTTAACGTAAAAAAGCCACCAGAACTGATAACGTAAATGGGCTTAACAGTGTTGAGATAAAAATGAACGTCAGGGCTAAGTTGCGGTCTAGGTGATACTCTGTCGCCAGTACCAGCGTAATCACTGCGGTGGGCATACTGGCCTGAATGATGAATGCGATGCGGGCTTCACCTGTCAATGTCAGGAGCATGGTCAGCAGAAGGGCAATCAATGGGCTGATGAACAAACGCAGACCAACGCCCGTTGATAATAAGTTGACCGCACGCGGCACAGGTTGGTAACGTGCCAACTGTAAGCCAAGTAAAATGAGCAACATCGGGATTGCCGCATCCGACAACGTTTTCACTGAGCGCGACAAGATAAGCGGTATTTCCATATTGAGGGCACGCAATACGAAGGCGGCAATTACTGCATATAATGCCGGTGTACGCAAAACGGACTTCAACGCTTCCCACGCACTAACGCTACCATGCGATGCTATATATATGCCTAGTGTGTAGTTCATCATAGAATTCGCAACGAAGATAATTACCGCACGGCTGAGAACTGAATCCCCAAACGCGAAAGCCACAAGTGATAAGCCATAATTGCCTGTGTTCATAGATACTGTGGACAATAACACGTTGGCGCGCTGGCCGGGAGATGACGTTTGCAACCATAGCACAAAGCTGGTCAGCACCAGCATAGACAATTGCAAAAAGACAACGCCCAGAAACAACGTGATGACCTCATCACCCCCGATGTTACTATTGTACAAAGAGTAAAACACGAGTGAGGGTGACAGCACATTAAAAATTAATGCGCTAATAGCGTTCGTCTCTAAATTTAAGCGTCGGCCTGCGATGTACCCGATGCCAGCAATCAGCAAAATAGGCGCGATGTTATCCACAAAGATTTGCAACAGTTCAATCATGTTGGGTGGCGCTATCAGGTGGGTAGATTAGCCAATGAGTTGACGCAAGTCACCATCAACATCGGCAAGGGCGGCTTGCGCCTGGCTGGCAGTGATGCCTTGCTTAAACATTACAATCGCCACTTTAACCCGATTGCCCGACTCCTGCAAGAGTGTGGTTGCGGTTGGTTCATCTACGTCGGTGATTTTCATAACCAACTGACGGGCACGGCGAGCTAACTTCTCGTTAGTTACCTGCACATCGACCATCAAATTACCATAGACCTTGCCTATTTTGATCATCACTGCTGTGCTAATCATGTTAAGAATCATCTTCTGCGCTGTGCCGGACTTCATGCGTGTACTACCACTGATGACCTCCGCACCGACAGGCACACCAATAGGGATTTCCACAACATCCAACAAAGGCGCAGGCACATTACACGATACGCCCACCGTTAACGCGCTCATTTGTCGTGCGTAGTCTATCGCGCCCAAAACATAGGGTGTGCGCCCACTTGCGGCAATCCCAACAACAACATCGCTTGCCGTCAAATTGAGCGCGGCTAAATCATCCTTGCCGGCTTGCTGATTGTCTTCCGCATTTTCGACGGCTTGTGTCAAGGCTTTATCACCGCCGGCAATAAGGCCGATAATCATGCCCGGCGGGGCGCTGAATGTGGGGATGCACTCCACAGCGTCCAGCACACCCAGCCTGCCACTTGTGCCAGCACCGCTATAAATCAAGCGCCCTCCACGCTTCAAGCGGGTGGCGATAGCTTCAACAGCACGGGCCACCTGCGGTAAAACTTCCGCAACTGCATGGGCAACAAGCTGATCTTCTGAATTGATAAGTTGGACGATTTCCAGTGTATTTAACTGGTCAATATGGGCGGTTTTAGGGTTGGGCTGTTCCGTGAGCATGGCTCCTCAACTTTGCTAATAAGGCCGCGCCAATCACAGGCGCGTAACGTATAGATGGAGGTTGGCTTAAGCCTAAGGTTTGCATCACCCGATGGGATAGCGCAGTATTTGATGTGAGCAAACTCCCGGCGAAGACCAATGCCTCCGGCGAAAAATCCAACGATGTTAAAACAAAGGTTGCTAATGCGGCCAGATGGGTAGCGGCTTCTGCGATGATGCGGTCAGCATGGGGGTCATCAACCTGTGCTAAAACCACTTGTGCTAATCCGGCAATATCAACCGGTTTTGCGTGCTGATACGTCCACTGAATGACTTCATCCACGCTGGTAATACCTATATGCGCCATAATAACTTGGGGCAGGCGGCTATATGGATGCAAGCGCCCATCACCGAATAATGTCAGCAGACGAAGTGCCTGTAAGCCAATCCAATAGCCTGCGCCTTCATCACCTAGCACATACCCCCACCCACCTGCCCGGCGGACACGCCCATCTGCACCGATGCCATAGGCGGCGCTCCCTGTGCCAGCCATCAGCACCACACCATTGAGGCCACCACGCGCACCCACCAGCGCAATTTCTTCATCAGAGCTAGGGGCGATAAACGCCGACGGCACAACCGGGCGCAAAGTGGATTGCAACCATAATGCCGAATGACGGGCAGATGCGCCAGCGATACCCACACCCACACCTGATACATCAACGAGTCCGGCAGATTGCAACACATCCTGCACAATCGCCTGTATTCTTTCTGTAGCGGCTTGTTGGCCGATCGCATTGGGGTTCGCGCCGTCACTTTGTTGAGTAGCGATAACCTGCAAATTATCGTCCACAATGACAGCCCGTAGATGAGTGCCACCCCCATCAATGCCCATCCACATCAGCACCATGTCCTTTTGATGAGGGATACAAAATTCGCGCCTGGCGTGATTTGTCCTAACACAGAGCCATGCCGCGCTCCGGTTTGGCTGGGTAATGTCCCTACGCGGTTGTGCCACGTTTCGTATGCCAAAACAGCAAAGACCAGTGCCTCTTTAAAATCGCTGTCCATCCCGATGACCTCGTGTGACATCACCGGAATATGTAATAGCTCGTCCAACATCGCCATGATTGTTTGATTATGACTGCCACCGCCACCAATAACCACCGATTGCGGCATATGCGGGGCAAAATCTCGATAAGCCGCCGCGATGCTATGTGCAGTGATAGCGGTAATGGTGGCGATGATGTCTGCATGTGTCAGGTCTAGCTGGAGTCCATGCTGAACAAGGCTTTGGGCGTAGCCTGTGCCGAATATTTCCCGTCCGGTAGTGCGTGGCGGGGGCTGTTTGAAATAGGGATGCGCTAACAGCGTATCGAGCCAGTCATAAGCGATAGTCCCTGTGGCGGCTAAAGCACCATCAGCATCGTATATATGGCCTGTGAGTATCTGCATCGCAGAGTCAATCAGCGCGTTGCCTGGCCCAGTGTCAAACGCGATAAGTTCTGACTCTGTGTCATTTAATGGTGGTAAAAATGTGACATTACCCATCCCGCCGATGTTCTGCACGGCTCGCCATTCTTCCGGGTGACGCAGGAGTAGCCAGTCCACATAAGCGGTAAGGGGCGCACCCTGCCCGCCGATAGCAACATCTCGTTCCCGGAAGTTACTTATGGTCGTCACCCCTGTGCGTTCCGCGATGACGCCTGCCGCGCCAATTTGCAAAGTAGATGTTACCCGTCTTTCGTCAGAAACATCATGCCAGATGGTTTGCCCATGAGAGGCGATTAAGTCTATCTGCGCGAGATCATCCACGCCGCTTAAAACAGCCTGTGAAAATTGCTCTCCTAACAGAAAATTTAATCGACAGATGTCATCTGCATGGCCGCCTTCACACGAATGGAAAATTGCCTGTCGTAGAGATTGCTCATATGGCACAGTCCACGCTTTAAGGATCGTTGCAGTTAGCTTCGGCGGTGCGCCGTTGATGTCACACAACGCCACGTCGATACCGTCGCCAGATGTGCCGGACATCAAGCCAATAATTTTCATCCTATACTCCGTATGATGGCATCATGTACTGCACGCCTCACCGCATGAATTCCCGGTTTATCGCGCCCAACATAAACCCGATTGGTCATCAGGGAGACAACAAGTTCACGCTCCGGGTCGATCCATAGGGATGTGCCCGTGAACCCAGTATGACCAAAGGCTGTACGACTCATCAAATCACCTGCGCTGGAATCCACTGCGGAAGGCAACATCCAGCCCAAACCATGAACATGCGCCCCTGTCTGAGCTTGCTTTGTGGTCGCTTGCCCCCATAAATCTGTGCGGATGTCAAAAATGCTCCGCGTTAACCATGCCTGAGCAAAAACGGCTACATCCGCCGCCGTGCCGAACAACCCTGCATGACCAGCCACACCACCTAAACCACAAGCATTTTCGTCATGCACTTCCCCCCATGCACGGCGTTCGCGCCATGTAGCATCATATTCTGTGGGGATAATACGCTCCAAGTCAATGCCATGTGTGCTAACGGGGTTAAAAACGGTGTGTTTTATGCCCAATGGTTGAATAACATGCTGATTGATGGCTGTCTCAAAATCCGTATTATTCAACCGAGCAATCACTTCCTGTAACAGCATCATACCGATATCACTGTAGATAACTTGCACACCCACAGCGTTCACAAACGCATAGCGGCACATCTGCACAAACCCACGCCGCCAACGCTCCGCACGCGGAATAGTATCTGGCTGATGTGGTGGGGGTGGCACAGGGGAAGTATTATATACATCGCGCCATGCAGGTACGCCAGAGGTATGTGTTAACAAATGCCAGAGCGTAACATCCAAAGGATCGATATATGAACCGACAAAATCAGGCGGCGTCTTGAGGTGGGCTTTAGTATGCGGGTCTTGCCCACCGTTGATGCTACGAGGGTTAACGCTTCCAAATTCCGGCAGAATATCCGCTAAGGGGGTTTCCAGCGATGTGTTACGGGCAACGACAAGGAACGCGGTCACGGTGAATAACTTAGTCAGCGATGCAAGGTCAAACAGTGAATCCGGCTTGGAATCACCCCAAGCATGATTGATGAGCACTTGTCCCTTCGCGTGGACGGTTAGCGCCGCCGCCGGGAAGATGTGCGGCATAGCAGACGTGATGATTTGTTCAATGTCGTTCATGAGTTAATATCGCAGATGCGCCTCTCGTTGTGTTTTAAACGCATCTTCAAACGTGTGCCAACGTGCCGTAATCACTGAAACGGCCTCACCAGCATCAATCAGATGTCGGGTTTCGCTATCCCCGATAAGTCGGTCAAAATGCGCTGGAAGCCAATCAAAATATGGCCGCATCACGACCAGCACATGCAACCATGTATTGAGTGCATCAAACGTGCGCGGGTCTGTGATGTGAACCTGCACACCGCCACACAGTTTACCCGCATGTTTGCTGGCGTTCGGCTGGAATTGATGCGGGCGGAAGCGTACACCCTCTAAATTGAGCGCGTTTAACACCTGTGCTATGTGTGCGCC
>DAIMZF010000008.1:16542-52836 GCA_036734085.1 Aggregatilineales bacterium | reverse complement strand
CGTTGCGCCCGACTGCAATCACATGGGCATTCATATTTGCCAGTTCGCGGGCGGTCACTGCGCCTAATCCATTGGTCGCGCCTGTCACCATCACGGTGTAACCTGTCATATCTGCTACCATAATTACGCCTCTCCATTGGTTGTTAACTTCATGGCATTATGCCATACACACACCCCAAGGCAGATTAACAGATGTTGACCTCTTCGTGAATCTTAGCGCGTCATAGCACATCCACCGGGAGGATGACTTTATGGCTATGATGATTTTTCACCCTCCCGGATAAGCCTTACGGGAGCAAATCGCACCCGGTATTTAACACGTCAATCTCAAACAATTGATGCTCGAACGAGCCTAACCACTCGATATATTGGCGGGGGTCTAGCTGACGATAGAACACGGCCAGCACCATCGGCGCGGAATCGACGCCATCCGCATAATAAGCGGCGGTCAGCGTGCCGGGTAAGCTCCCGCCTTTCGTGCCGATGGCCTCAAAAGCCGCCCAGCTTTCCGGGAAGGCGCGTGCAGGCCAGCCCAACACATCCCGCATGATGTCGCTGGCCTCTACGCCGAAAGCATCGTCATAAATGGCCGCCATCAAGCGGGCAAAATCCGCCGGTGTGCCAAAGTTGCCAAACCGTTGAAAATACGCCTGTTGTGTCACAATCGGGATAAAGCCACTACGTCCGCGTTCGGCCCGTCGCCAGTCTGCATCATCTAGGTATTGATTCAGCAAATATGCGGAAAGTTCCGCTTGTTCTTCGTCTGTGGTGTTCTGCACATCAAAGACCCCTGTTTCGTGGTTCACCAGCGCCAGGAAGTCGCCCAAAATGATGCGCGGCTGGTCAGTATCCGTGATTCCAATTTCATCGTACCAGTCCACGCCGTCGGTGATGTTCAGGCGCTCAATCAGATAGTCCGTGCTGGCGTTCACGCTGACTTCAATCATGCCGCGCACCACCGACTCCAAAGACACGGTATCATCTTCAATAGTCGCCATCTCCGCCAGCCAATAGTCATAAGCGCCGCCGTCGGTGTTGGGCAGATAGTAAGCGTCCAGCACGGCGATAGGCACACGCTCTGCCGGGTCTAGCTGGCCTGCCGCCACTTGTCGGGCGTATTCCACCAGCACAATAATCTTGAACGTTGAGGCGAGCGGGAAGCGTTCTTCCGCGTTGAAGAACACGCCGTCCGCCTCCGCACCGATGGTGTAACAGGCATAGCCGATGGTCTCCGCGTTGTCGGGGTCGGTGATGTAGTCGAAGCGGTCATCTTCCTGCGCCGCGACTGATGCAGTCAAGGCCGCCGCACATACGATAAACGCTACCCACTTGATTAAATTTTTCTGCTTAAGCATTCACATTCCCTTTTTTTAGCAACGTCTTTCTAAAGTATACGTAAGACGCGCAGGGAAAGTTAGCCGAGTATTGCCAGTTTTTGCAGAGCTTCGCGCACGGCATCCAACGGCAGGCCGACCACATTATGATAGTCACCGTCGATGTGTGCGACAGGCTTAAACCCCTCATGCTGGATGGCATAGCTCCCGGCTTTGTCGAACGGGTCGCCTGTGGCGATATAAGCCTCTATCTCGTCGTCGCTGTAATCACGCATATGGACGAGCGTCTGCACATCGCGCGTTACCAGAACCGGGTCAGCCGTTGCGCGGACGGTTAACAGCGTAAACGCCGTACATACGATGTGCGCTCGCCCGCGTAATTGACGGAGCATCGCCCGTGCCGCGTCTGCGTCCTGTGGCTTGCCTAATATCTCGCCATCCTGCACGCCGATTGTGTCCGCCGCCAGAATCACCACTGTATCCGCCGCAAGGATAGTCGTTTGCGAGCTATGAGAGAGACTATGCGCGACGGCCTGCGCCTTGAGGACACTCAGCCGACGCACGTAGTCAATCGGCGGCTCTGCTGGATATTGGCTTTCGTCTACATCCGGCTTGATGACTTCAAAAGGAATCCCCAACGACGCGATGAGTTCCCGCCGTCGGGGCGAACTGGAAGCAAGAATGAATCGCATCGGTCGGCGGCTAGGACTTGGGGTAGCCCAACGCCTCAATCGCTTTGGCGGCGGCGATGTCGTTTTCTGTCACTTTGTTTCCGGCGTCGTGGGTGGTCAGGCGCACAGTCACCTTGCGATACCCGATGATTAAATCCGGGTGGTGGTTTAACCCTTCACACACCGTCCCGGCGGCGGTGGCAAAGGCCAAACCCGCCAGATATTGCGGGAACTCATACGTTTTGCTAATCGCCCCGTCGGTATATTCCCAACCCGGCAGACTGCCCATCACCGTTGAAATCTCTGTTTCTGATAATCCAGTAGCCATCAGTTGTCCCTCCTGTTGTACAAAAATCAAACAAAGTAAAGTCTACACGTCACGTATGATAATCAGATGAGGGCAATTGCAACTCTGGCTATCATCTGCTAGGATAATTCTGTTTAAAATAGTTTAAATGGAGTGTGTTCCATGACGGATGCAGTGCAGGAAGACCTTAAGACAGGCGCGGAAAGCGTCGTGTGGGATTTAACCCCGCTTTATGCCGGTGCGGATGACCCCAAAATACAGCAGGATTTAGCAGACGTACAACAACAAGCGGAAGCCTTCGCGCTTCAGCATCGCGGTAAAATTGCCATTTATGATGCGGAAGAACTGCGCGAAGCCATCGAAGAACAAATGAAGATTCTGGATAAGATAAGCCGCGCATCCAGCTATTCGTGGCTGGTGTTCTCCACAGATACCGCCAGCCCGCAAAACGGGATGCTGGTACAGGCTGTGCAGGAAGCCTACAGTCAGGTTGAGCAGAAAATGGTCTTCTTCAGCCTGGAGTGGAACAACGTGCCGGATGAACAGGCAGAGAAAATTCTGCAAAGTCCGGTCTTGGCCGCTTATGCCCATCACCTGGAGGCAGAACGCCGCAACAAGCCCCACCAACTGCCGGAAGACCAGGAAAAGCTCATCATCGAAAAAGATTTAGTCGGCATCCAGGCATGGGAGCGTTTCTTCGGGCAATACGTCACCAGTATGCGCTATGATTTCGACGGTAAATCACTCAATCTTTCCGAGATTTTGTCGAAGTCGTTTTCCCCAGAGCGTGATGTGCGGCAACGTGCCGCCGCCGCCGTCACCAAAACGCTGAACAACAACCTCATGCCCCTCAGCTACGTCTTCAACGTCATGGCGATGAACAAGGCCATTGATGACCGTCTGCGCGGCTACGAGACATGGGTATCCTCCCGTAACATGAGCAACAAATCCGCCGATAGCGTGGTGGAAGCATTGATTGATGCTGTCACGGGCAATTATGAGCTAGTCGCCCGCCACTATCGCCTGAAGCGTGTTTTGCTGGGGCTGGATGAGCTAAACGAATATGACCGCTACGCGCCCATCCCCACCAAACAAAGCGACGAGTTTTACACATGGGACGAAGCCCGCGACATTGTGCTAAACGCCTTTTACGCCTTCAGCGCGGAAGCTGGCGACGCGGCCAAACGTTTCTTTGACGAAAACTGGATTCATGCCGCGCCTGCGGATAACAAACAAAGCGGGGCGTATGCCTCCCCCGTCACGCCCTCCGTACACCCTTACGTCTTTATGAACTACACCGGTAAAGCGCGGGATGTGATGACGCTGGCGCACGAGCTTGGGCACGGCATCCACATGGTCTTCAGTGGTAAAAGTGGCATCATGGCGGATTTATACACCCCGCTTACAACGGCGGAAACAGCGTCCACCTTTGCGGAAATGCTGGTCTTCCATGATTTACTGCAACGGGAGACTGACCCGGAAGTACGGCTGTCGATGCTGGTGCAAAAAATTGAAGACACCTTCTCTACCGTGTTCCGGCAGGTGGCGATGAACCGCTTTGAACACGGCCTGCACACCGCCCGCCGCACACAGGGCGAACTCAGCGCGGAGCAAATCGGCGACATCTGGATTGAAACCCAGCGCGCGATGTTCAAGGATGGCGTGCATCTGACGGATGATTACCGGGCATGGTGGGGGTACATCCCGCACTTCATCAACACGCCGGGCTATGTGTACGCTTACGCCTTTGGTGAGCTTCTGGTATTGGCGCTGTACAACATCTATCAACGCGAAGGCGACAGCTTCGCGCCCAAGTATGTGGACATCCTCACGGCGGGCAATAGCGACTATCCCGACGCGATTATGGCAAAAGTCGGCATTGACCTCAACGATCCTAACTTCTGGCAGGAAGGTATCGCGGCGGTGGCGGCACTCGTTGAGGAAGAAGAAGCACTCGCCCGTGAACTCTACCCGGATAAGTTCTAGCGATGGCGCACGCATTGGTGACAGGTGGCACGGGCTTTGTGGGGTCACACATCGCCCGTACCCTGACTGAATCCGGCCATACGGTGCGCGTTCTGCATCGGCAGACATCCCGGCTAACCGCGCTGGACGGCGTGCCGTTCGAGTCGGCCATCGGCGACTTAACCGATGCCGACGCCCTGCGTGCCGCTTGTGCGGGCGCGGATTGGGTATTCCATGTGGCCGCCGTCGCGGATTATTGGCGGGCGGATAAAGACGCTATGTATACGGCCAACGTAGACGGCACGCGCCATGTGTTGCAGGCCGCCCATTCTGCGGGCGTCGCCCGTGTGATATTCACCAGTAGCGCCGCCGCCGTCGGCCTGCGTAAAGACCGCCCCGCCGATGAGCATGAGCCGTTTAATATGCTTCCGCATCAATTCCCCTATGGGCATAGTAAATGGTTGGCGGAAGCCGTCGTCAAGGAAGCGGTAGAAGCCGGGCAGGATGTCGTCACGATGAACCCGGCGGTGATTATGGGGCCGGGCGACCTGAACATGATTTCCGGCGATTTTGTCTTGCAAATCAAAAAATTTGGCATGTTCGCACCCGTCACACCCGGCGGAATCTGCGTCACGGATGTGCGCGACGTGGCACGCTGGCACGTCCGCGCCGCAGAAGCAGGTCAAACGGGCGAACGCTATTTACTGGGCACGGCCAACTACGATTACCAGACATGGTTTAACATGATTGCGGAAGTCGTCGGCGTCCGCCGCCCCCGCCTGAAGGTTCCGCGCTTTGCCGCCAACCTCACCGCGAACGCCATTGATTTAGCGCGTAAGTTCAACTTACCAACCGTGATTGATTCCGCACAAGCCCGGCTAGGCGCACAGTATGTTTATTTTGATTCTGGCAAGGCATGGTCAGCATTGGGCGAACCGCAGATTGACATGGTGGAAAGCCTGCGGGATACCGTAGCGTGGTATGCCACACATGGCTATCTATAACCTTTAAAAAACATCAAGGGCACAGGGGGATTTGTGCCCTTGATGCAGGGTGGCATTTGCTAGCGGGCGATTTGGTTTAAAAATTGTTTGACCTGCCACACAAATACGTCGCTGGCTTCCACATGCGGCAAATGCCGCGCTCCAGAGATAAGCTGAAGTTGGCTACCCGGCATATGCTGGTTCATCCCCTCCGCGATGACACGCGGCGTGATGTGGTCTTCTTCGCCCCATATCAGCAAAATCGGCACGGGGGGGTTACGCTTCTCTGGCTTGGGCATCAGCGTAAAGGCGCGCATATACTGTACAACAGCCTGCTTTTGGGCTTGCACCCGTGCCACAAACGCATCTGTTAAAAGGCTCTCGTCTTCAAATAATTCCGCCAATGCGGTGCGCTTGACCTGACTCGCGCCGATGCGCCCGTACAACAGCCCACCAATCACCGGGAGCGCGGCCAACGTGCGGGCGATAGCTGGCACCGCCGGGATAACACCGCCGTTCACCAGAATCACCGCCGGGATGCGCCCGGAATGTTCCACTGCCAGCAGGCGGGCTAATAAGCCGCCGCCGAATGAACTGCCGATAACCGCCGCATCGTTGATGTTCACCGCGTCTAAAAAGTCGATACACCATTGGATGAGGTTGGGCATCGTCAGCGCCTTGAGCTTATCCGACTGACCATAGCCCGGTAAATCCGGCGCGACAATAAAATATTCCTCCTGCAAAGCCGGGATGACTTCGTGCCAGTGCGTCCACGCATCGCCCAGGTAGCCATGCAATAGCAGGATAGGCGGCTTTTGTGGCGTGCCACCTGTGTAATAATGCACGCCCAAGCCCTTCACCGTAATTTGAGTCTCATTCATGGTTGTTGCTCCGTTGTGTCTGTGATGAAGCCATGTTTGTTTAGCCATGCAATCAATTGGGTAACGTTCGGTTCGGTAATCATTGGCCCTCTGTCAATCCCACGCGGGCTAGCGCCAGCTTCCAGCGTATTGTAATCGCTGAAGGGCATATCTTCGCCGAGTCGCGCCACAACCAGTGTCGGCACAGACCGGAAGCCCGTCCACTTCAGCACATGGTTCATCGCATCGGTGTCACGGTCAATGAATATCTCGCGGTATGGCACATGATAATCTTCCAGCACACGCTTGGCTAATGTCATAAACGGACAGCCGGACGTGCGCGAATACATGAGGAGTTCTTTCTGCTCCATTGTTTTTACCCTGCTGTCTCCAACTCGACTTCTTCCAGTGGTGGACTATCTTCTTGTACTGGTGTTTGTGATTCTGGCTCTGGCTCTAATGGCGGCGGTGGTTCATTCCGCAGAAAGCACTCAACGCCGGTGATGATGGCCGACGCCAGCAATTCCGGGCGCTCCGTCAGGATTTCACGGTCAGCCAGCATAAAGCCCATCTCGATGATGACGCTCGGCGTGGACGGGTTGATGCGGTTAAAGACGTGGTAGCCGTCCATATCTGGCGTGAATGTATAGCGGCGTTCCAGGTTCGTAGCGCGTTCATAAGCCACGCCCACACATTCCACCAGGCGAGCATCTTCACCATCACGCGGGCGGGTTTCCGACTGGCCGACCAAAAAGCCGGACGCTCCCCCCGCATACGGGCGGCAGTCGTTGGCGTGTATCGACACCAGCAGATTAGCGCGGTAGCCTTCCAGACGGCGATCATATTCTTCCAGTAAATCGACTTCGTACCCCCGCGCCCGCAGTTGTGACCACACCAGGTTAGCGACGGCAAAGTTTATCTCCGACTCAGTCAACCTATCCGGGCAGATCGCACCGGGATCGTTTTCTGGCCCCATATGGCCGGACACAATGCCGATGCGTATGTCATAGTTGGGGGTTGGGATGGCCGTCGGGATTTCCGCACCGACCATGCCGACCTGACCAAAGGTGTTATTTTGCTGTGCGGTGATGCGCCCCATCTCGGAGCGCAACTGCGGCGATAGTGAATCCGGTGATGTGCCCCAGCTCAAAATTGTAGCAATCAGGCCGCCCGCCACCACCACGATAAACCAGCTAAACACCACCCCGCCCAGCATCCCGGCGCGTTTCTGGCGGCGCTGTTTCTGGCGGCGTTGCACACGGCGCAGGCGCTCCGCTTCGATGGCGGCCTGCCGACGGCGTTCATCATCGCTCATGCGGGCAGGCGGGATGCCTTGCGCGGGGGCTTGTTCTTCTTCGGCTGGCGCGGCTTCCTCTGGCTCTGGCGGGGCTTGTTCCGAAGCGGCACGGCGCATCATCTCCATAAACACCACTGAAGCCGGAGGTTCGTGCGATTGGGGTTCATCCGGCAAACGCGGATTGGGGTGTCCTGCGTTCATCCTGTGCCTTTCGTTATTGCTACCTGTGGATTGTTGCTCTGGCTTAATTGTACATGAAGTGACCCCCAATCTGCCAACGCAAAAGGGGCATAGTCTGATGTGGCTATGCCCCCGAAGATTCGATATTCAGTGGTTCAGGCTGTGCTTACTCGAAGCGTGCGCTCCCGATGACCTCAAACACCCTATCTTCAAAGTCGATGTAATCATCACCATCCCCGACCTGAACCCCCCACAGCATGAAGCCTTCCGGGTAAACAGTGGCAATAAGCACACCTCCCGGTGGGGCAAACCCGCCCTGTACAAAGCTAATGGCGGCGCGGAAGGGCGCGGCGTCGTAAGTCAGCACCTCACCCGTAGAGCCGATAAGCTCATTGAAGGCCGCCAGCGCACCTTCCACAGTCGTCACCGTGATTCCGAGTTCCGGCAAGCTGTCATTGCTTAATGCCAGCAACGTAATCCCCATTTGACCATCAGCAATCGTGCCGAAGCCGCCGTCCTCAATCACGCTGAGCGTCGCGGCGTCGCTTGCCAGGTAGGCGTTTTCAAAGTTTATAGAACTCACCCAGCCATCCGGCACATCAACCGTCACACCCGCCAGTGACAGGGTGTTGCCGCCCGGCGTACCGCCGCTCGGTGTATCGCCGCTCGCAGGGGCGGATGCAAAACTCATGGAAGCCACCAGACTATCCATGATAGCCTGCCCTGCGGTTAAATCACCGGCCAGCGATTGCAGGACGAACAAGGTATCTTCCAGGTACAGCACATACAGATACCCCTCTAGCCCGTCTTCCTCGACAGTCGTCCGCGCATAGAGGTTCTCGCCCAGTCGCGCATTCAAAATATCGCCGTAGCTGGTGGTTGGCCCGGCTAATAAGTCCTTCACTTCGTTGAGGACATCCACCAGGTCAAAGGCGAAGGCTTCATACGGGTAAATGAGGATAATCTGCTCACCCGGCTGTAGGGATGTAAACGTGTCGGAGCTAAGGGACTCGTACAGTGCTTCGGAGCTAGCAAGGACATACTCCAGCGCGGTTTCTTCCGCGATATACCAGCCCGCAGGCACATCAAACAGCAACTCACCCGCCATCGGTGCGCCGCCTTCGCCCAGCCCGACCAGTTCCACCGCGTCAATCTCGTTCCAGCCATTGGTCAGCGTTTGGTCTACGTAGATGATGACACGATCCACCGGGAAGTCTATCTCGGTTACATCCAGCGTGAACACACCGGGACACGGCGTATTGCCTACCGGGTCGGCGCTGTTGGGCAACGAGACATTTTGCGAAGTCGTGATGCTTTCAACTTCCACGCTGATGATCGCGCCGGGATTATACGTCTGATAAATGTTAATCTGGGTGGGGATGACCGACTGTGCATAGTCCAGGATGAGGAAATCCTGCCCAACGCGGGAAGAAGACGCCCAGGCAGTGCGGATGTCGCCGCAGGTCGCGGTGTTCGGTTCACCCGTCGCCTGACCAAAACTCCAGCCATCCGTGCCAAACTGGGATGACCCCGATGCGCTGGCCGCCCATTGCCGCACCTCTGTCAGCGCCACATCGGTAACACCGACACTGTCCGATTCTAACGTCAGTGTGAAGTCCCCGCCGCCGCTAAAGCGCGACGCGCCAATCACATATTGTCCGGTTGTGGGCAGTTCAAAATCCACAATCTGGGAATTATAACGCCCCAAAGAGCTATCGGTGGCGTCGTCGTTGCGGATGAGTTCCGTCACACCATCGGCGGCATAGAGATACAAATAAGTATCCAGTTGGTCGATGTCATCAGCAATCATCGTGATGGTGACTAAATCACCCGCCGTGCCGATAAATGTATACTGCACTTCGCGGTCATCGCCATCCACATAGCCGCGTACACTTTGCCCGTAGCTAAGGCCATCCCCCGCGCTGGAAGCACTACTCCCCCCCGCGACTTCTAGCGTTAGCGTATAATTGCCCTGACCCTGAAAGCGGGTGGCTTCAATCAAATACAGGCCGTCGTCCGGCAAGACAACATCCAGCAACTGAGAATTAAAATTCCCTACGCTCAAGTCGGCGGCATCGTCGTTAAATTCAACCAATTCGCCAATCTCGCGCCCGCCATCATTGGCGGTATATAAATACAAATAGGTATCCAGTTGGCTTTCGTCGTCGGCAATCATGGTGATTGTCACCACATCGCCTTCGCTACCACTAAAGGAATAGTACACGGCTGGCCTGCTATCCGTGATAGTACCGCGCAGGGTTTCGCCATATTCGATGATGGTTGCCTGTAAGCCTTGCGCCAGTACTGGCGTTACCCCGAGCAACAGCCCAATAAGGAACAGCATTGAGATTCGTTTCATGATGTTTTTCCCCTCTGGAAAATTAGACACTCATTCCACATGGTAAGGATGCAACGTGCCAGAATCGTGACAAAATCGTCCCATCTGCCTGTTTTTGCCAAGACGGTTTAGCTTTATCGTGGCTCACAATGCTTAATCCAGCCAGTGAAGAACGTCATACATTTCGTACAGGGGTAAACTTCGCAGGGGCTTGCCCGCCGTTTTATCGTGAAATTTAGGGTGCAGTCTGTTATATTGGGTATGAGTCCTGATGTTCAATCAATCACCTGAGTGAGAAACGTCGCACATGATGCACATTGCGTTAAATGGTTGGTTCTGGAATAAGCCGCATGTCGGCAGTGGGCAGTACATCCGGCGTTTATTACATGGTCTGCGCCGCATCAGCCCAGATTTAAATATCACGCTTGTTCTGCCACCAGATTGTCCGAATCCAGACGACTTGCCGGAAGACATTAACATCATCACAACCACAGGCGGCACAGGCAAAATCGGCAAAGTATGGTTTGAACAACGCACGTTCCCGCGTATGGTGGCGCGTGTCGGCGCGGATATTGCCCATGTGCCCTATTGGGGGCCGCCGCTCAGTTCCCCCGCCCGGCTTGTAACTTCCGTGCTGGATGTCGCCCCCTTGCTCTACCCGGAATACGCGCCGGGCTTCGGCGGGCGGTTATATACCGCGCTCGTCCGCGCCGCGAGTGGCGGCAGTGCCCACATTATCACGCTCAGCGAAGCCGCCAAAGCCGATATTGTGCAGTATCTCAACGTACCGGCGGAGCGCATCACCGCGACTTATCTGGGCGTTGATGCGCGTTATCATCCGCACATGGGCGCGGAACACGACGAAGAAATCCGCGCTAAGTACAATTTGCCGGATAAATTCGTGTTGTATATGGGCGGGTACGATGTGCGTAAAGCGGTGCATCAGCTTTTGCTGGCGTATACTTACGTCGGTCAGGCGGAGGGGGATAACATCCCGTTGGTGCTGGCGGGCAAAGAGCCGGATTGGTCAAAGCCCGTCTTCCCGGATATGCGCCGTTATGCGGAACAACTGAAGATTACCGATTACATCCAGTGGATTGGCTACGTGGACGAAGCCGACAAACCCGCACTTTATCGCCTAGCAGATGTTTACGCCGCGCCCAGCGAATATGAGGGCTTCGGCCTGACGGTGTTAGAAGCGATGGCAAGCGGTACACCCGTTGTCGCGTCACAAATCCCGGTCAACGAAGAACTACTGGGCGATGGCGCATTTTTAGTGGAGGATGCGCGTGCATTGGCCGGGGCGTTGATTGCGCTGTTGCTTCAGCCTTCGTTACACGATACGATGGTTAATCAGGGGTTGGCGCAGGCCACGCGCTATAATTGGCGCAAGACCGCCCAATCCACACTCAAGGTATACGAACAGGTGATGGCACTATGAGCAACTATCCCAAACCGCCGGAACGCAGGCCGCCGCTTTTGCCAGAACAACCCAACTCACAAAAATCGTCAAAACGCGGTACAGCCCCCGTCCGTAACCCGCGCCGATGGATTGAGCGTGCGCTGTGGGCGGTGGCCTTATTGCTCATCGGGCTGTTGGGGTTGGTGGTCTATCTGGTGATGTATCAGCCGGATACGCTGGGCTTACAGGGCTTCAGCGATGCCACGCAGACCGCCGACACCTTCGACCTGACCGGAGTCGCGTTAGGCGGCACGGCAATTGCCATCAGTGACCGTGAGTTTGACATCGGCAATACCGCCGCCGCGCTGGATGCGCGTAGCACCCTCGTTGACCAACGCGAGACACAATCCGCACAGGATTTTATCGCTACCGAGACCTCAATCGCGGTCAGCAACGCCCAACAAGGCACTGCCGCCGCGCTGGAATATCAAAGCACACAGGTGGCCTTCGCGCAGGAAGCCACCCGCGTAGAATTGAACTATCGCGGCACACAGGCCGCACTCAACCGGGACGCAACCGCGATTGCGTTGGGCTTCGCTACCCAGTCCGCACCGGGCCAGCTAAACACCACCGATACACCGCCCACGCTGGAAGGCCGCCCGCTATTTGAGGAAAACTTCGCCATTGGTCTAAGCGGCACACAATGGCGCTTCGGGGAGGCGGCGGACTGGACGCTAACGGGTGACGGAAGCATCCGCGCTAACCGCAGTGGCGCGTGGTTGCTCACACAGATTAACACCTTCAGCGATTATACGTTCACGGTGGAAATATCCCCCCTGCCGGATGTCTTCGCGGATTATTACGTGCTGGTCAACGTGCCGACGGAACGCGACGGCCTCACCCTCCGCCTGACTTACAACGGCGCACGGTTGACCACGAGCGGATTGTATCGGTTTAACCCGACACAGTTAATCGCGGGGGATGGCCTGCTGGGAGAAGTCTTAGTCCCGGTGCAGGCGGTGCAATTGCCCAACACGCCCCCACAAAGCACCTTAAGCATCGTCGTTACCGTGCGCGGTACAGACTTCAACGCAAGTTCCGGTGATGTACTGTTGCTCACGGCCACGCTGGACGCCCCGTTACCGGGTGGTGCGGTCGGTGTGCAGTTGCCAGCAGGCGCGGGGTTAACGCGGGTGGTCGTCACGGATTAAACCACTTTGCACGGCGTCAGTCATCAAACTGATGTCGCACAGCAGAACCGTATTTCTCCCGTAGGAGCACGATACATCGTGCCCTGTCATCTAAAAATAAATTTTGGAGTTTAACAGCATGTACGACCATCCCACCCTGGAGCAACTCATCGACGCGGCACGCGCACACTTTGAGGCCAACGTTATCCCCGCCGTCCGCGCAGACCGCAAACTGTATTTTCAAACATTGGTCGCCATCAACGTGTTACGCATCGCGGAGCGCGAGCTAGAACACGGCGCAGACCACGCCGCCGCCGAATGGCAACGGCTGAACACCTTAGAAAATGTCGATTCCCCCCTGCCGCCGCGCCTTGATGCGCTTAAAACGGCCTTAGCGGAGCGCAACCAGACGTTAGCGCGGGGCATCCGCTATGGGGATTATGATGATGAGGACAGCCGCGCCGCGTTGTTCGAGCATCTGCAAATGAGCGTCATGGAGCAATTGCAGGTCGCTAATCCGCGTTTTTTGGGGCGGCTTCTGCTAGAAAAAAGCGACCCAACGCAGGATGCATGGGCAGACCGTTAAAACCATAGGCCGATTCGATTCGCAGGGCATGGAATCTCTCGTTATAATTTGGTTGTAAGCAGAATACACAAATAACCATAATCACGGTCAAGAAGACGAACGCATGAGCAACGACTTTAAGCCGGACATCTGGCGCTTGCAAGCTCAATGGAACGTGCGCGGGCTAATCCGCGCACTAAGAGATGACGACGCCATCATCCGTAAACGGGCGGCGGCTTCGCTTTTGGCGTTGGGTGCGCTGGAGGCCGTCACGCCGCTTAAAGCCGCGCTCCGTGCAGAGGCCGACGAAGACACCAAAGCCCACCTACGCGCCGCGCTACACGCCCTGCAAGCGGAAGAAGCGCAGGCCGGGCGCGGACAGCGTGACGTACCCTTGCCCAAGACCGGCATTGATGAGCAAACACAGGCTATCATCAACGATTTACGCTCCGATGATGTCAAACGCATCGTGCAAGCCGCCCAACTTGCGGCGGAACGTGGCATGATGCCCGCCGTGGAAACACTGGTGATTATCTTCAACCGCCGCCAGACGCCCATCAAGGCGCGGTTGGCCGCCGCCGAAGCCCTGCTGAAGATGGCAAGCGCCCCCGTTGAAGTCTCCTTATTGGGCGCGTTGCGGCATCACAATTCGCATATCCGGCGCAAGGCGGCCACCATCTTAGGCGAACTCCGGGCAGACTGGGCGCTGGAGCCACTCCTGCGATGCTTAAGCGACCCCAACCAGGCGGTACGGCGGGCGGTGTATTCCGCACTCCGCAAAATTGACACGCCTGTTTCGCGGGAAGCGTTGAACATCGTCCGGCAGAATATCATCCGGCGGCATCGCACCGGGCAGACACGCCCCCTAAGCCCATTGGATACACAACAAATCGTCTGGCCCAAGACGCAAAACAACGACCCCTCCGAAGCACCCACCAAACCACTCGACCCCAACGTGCTGGAACAATCATCACATTATCAAAAATCACAACAGAAAAACGTTGATGACCCGAACACACCCTAACCCACAGAGGCAACCATGAGCGATGTCTTTTATGTCGATGGCGTGTATTCTTCCGGCCAGGCCGCCCACCTGCCCGTCACGGATTTAGGTCTTTTGCGCGGTTATGGCGTGTTCGACTTCACACGCACATACCACAAGCGCCCCTGGCACCTGCGCGAACACGTCGCCCGCTTATTTGAGTCCGCACAGTCTATCGACCTTGATGTATCTCAGCACACGCCGGAGGCCATCATCGCCGTTGTGGAAGAAGCCGTGCGCCGCAGTACCCATGTGGAATGTAACATCCGTATCCTTTTAACGGCGGGGGACGGCGTGGATTCGCTAACGCCTGTCGGCCAACCGCGTCTGGTCGTCAGCGTGACGGCGGTCAGCACCTATCCACCGGAAAAATACCGCGACGGAATCAAGGTCATCACGGTGGACGAACCGCGCTACCTGCCCGGCGTCAAATGTTTGAATTATATTGCCGCGATGATTGCGATGAAAAAAGCGCGCCGTGCGGACGCGATGGAAGCCATTTATCTGGATAAAGCCGGGTACGTCTACGAAGGCACAACCACCAACATTTTCGCTTTTGCGGAAGGCGTGCTACTGACGCCCCCCCTTGCGGGCGTCCTGCGCGGCATCACGCGGGATATGGTGCTGGATTTAGCCGCGCCGTTATTTCCGGTTAATGTTGCGCCGATGACGGTAGACATGCTGTACCGTGCGGATGAAGTCTTTATCACATCCAGCAGTAAGCAGGTCATGCCCGTCACCCGCGTGGATGATTTACTCATCCGCGATGGCAAGCCGGGTGCAAATACCCAAAAGCTGATGGCGTGCTTTGAGGCATTGGTGGCGCAAAGCAAGGATTTAGGCCGTTAACACCCAAATCCAGCAAAAAATAAGGCATATCTTACAACGGGCTTTATAATTTATTGGTGTATTTTACATCTAGCCCGTCGGGGGCTGGTTATCTAAACTTTGCGGTAAGTGGCGTGCAAGGTGTTTTGATAGCCTTGAGCGCGGCTTTCCGCTTGCTTTAACCCATTACATTATGGAGGGAACTATCATGCGTAGATTGGTATTGTTCGGCTTGCTGGTAGCGATGATGTCTACCTTTATGGGCACGACACGGGCACAGGACGAATTCGTGTTCGGCGTTATTCTGGTTGGCCCGGCCAACGATCGAGGCTGGAGTCAGTCGCATTTCGAGGCGGCGGAGTACGTCGAAGCCAATTTTGACGGCGCGGTCAAGCTGGTCTTCGAGAGCCTGAACCCCGCCGATGCCCCAGAAACAACCCTGCTAGAAGTCGTCACCGAGATGGTAGACTTCGGCGCGGAACTCATCTTCACCACATCCGACGCCTTTGAGGAAGATACCAACGTCGTCGCGGAAGCCTTCCCGGATGTTGTGTTCATCAACATCACCGGGAGCAATGTGCTGGACGGTGCGCCGTCTAATGTGGGTAACTTCAACGGCATTATGGAAGCCCCCCGCGCCATTGCCGGGTGCGCCGCCGCGCTATCCACCGAATCCGGGCGCATTGGCTACTTGGGCGCGTTGATTAACGACGAAACCCGCCGTTTGGCTGTGTCCTCCTACTTGGGGGCGCGTTATTGCTACGAAAATTACGTGGGCGGCGACCCGGACGACATCGCGTTCACCGTCACATGGATTGGCTTCTGGTTCAATATTCCCGGCGTCACACTCGACCCGACAGAAGTCGCCAACGAATTCTTTAATCAAGGGGCGGATGTCATCATCTCTGGCATCGACACCACCGAAGCCTTAGTCGTGGCTGGGCAACGCACCAGCGAAGGCCAACGCGCATTCGCCATCCCCTACGGTAACGCGGGCGGCTGTAGCGAAGCGCCGGAAGCCTGCTTGGGCGTGGCCTATTACAACTGGGGCCCGGCATACCTGGATGTCGCGTTGGCTGTGGCCGATGGCACATGGGAACAATCCTGGGATTGGATCGCACCGGGTTGGGATGAAGTCGATGAGACTGGCTATTACACCGGCGAAGACACCTCTGTAATTGGGTATCTGCACGGTGCAGGTCTGCCGGAAGGCGTGCTGGAACAACTGGACGTCTTCGCGGCGGAAATTGCCGAGTTTGAGAACAGCGACGCCGCCGAAGACACCTTATTCCTGTGGGAAGGGCCGTTATTCCTGCAAGATGGCACGGAACTTGCCGCAGAAGGTGAAGCCGTCGCCCTGCTGGATATCTGGGCGCTGGGTCAACTGCTACAAGGCATGACGGGCGCAAGCAACTAATTAACCAACCCCCGCTTAAAAACAGGCACGGCGGCTGGTTCTGCCGTCGTGCCCGTTTGTTTAACCACCAGATGAGGACGCAAACCCACCATGATACAAGACCCCATCCTGACCCATGATTGGCTGGCTGTCGCCCCTTTGCGCGACCTGGAACAACGCGGCGTTATCGCCGTGCGGCTGTTGGGTGAAGACATTGTGCTATGGCGCACAGTACACGGTGATGTGCTGGCATGGAAGGATTTGTGTGTGCATCGCGGCACAAAGCTCTCATTGGGGCAAATCCGCGATGGCGCAACGTTGATGTGCCCGTATCACGGCTGGACGTATGATGCAAGCGGGCGATGCGTGCAGATGCCCGCCCACCCCGACCAAACCCCGCCGACAAAAGCCGTCGTCACGGTGTACCGGGCGTGTGTGCATTTTGATTTTGTGTGGGTGTGCCTGGGTGAGCCGCGTTACCCGTTGCCGCCCTTCCCGGAATGGCTGGACGAGACATACCGCCGGGTGTTGTGTGGCGCGTATCACTTTAAGGCCGCCGCCCCGCGCATTGTGGAAAACTTTCTGGATGTCGCGCACTTCCCGTTTGTCCACGAGAACATTCTCGGCGTGCAGGAGCGCCCCCACATCCCGGATTACCCCGTGACCACTGATGAGGGCGGCATCACCGCCCGCGATATTACCATCTTCCAGCCCAACCCGGACGGCACAGGCATCGCCAAAGAGGTGAATTACACCTATCAGGTGTTCCGCCCGATGGTGGCCTACCTGCGTAAAGACAGCGACGGGCCAGGCTTCGCGCTGTTGCTGATGGTCACGCCGCACGACACGCTGGATAGCTCCGCGTGGATGTGGATGCTGATGACCGATTCCGACGACAAAACAGAGGCGGAACTCCGCGCCTTTCAGGATGAAATCGCCTATCAGGATGTGCCGATTGTAGAATCTCAGCGCCCGGAGCTTTTGCCGTTGGATTTACAGCAGGAGCTTCATCTGCGCTCCGACCGTACCGCTATCGCGTATCGCCAATGGCTGAACGCGATGGGCTTAACGTTCGGCACAGCTTAAAAAGACGCCTATCATGAAGATTGAGCTACAGCATATTCACAAGCGCTTCGGCACAATACACGCCAATAATGACATCACCCTGACCTTTGAAGAAGGCCGCATCATCGGCGTTTTAGGGGAAAACGGCGCGGGCAAGTCCACCCTGATGAAGATTCTTTCCGGCTACCAACCCGCCGATAGTGGCGTCATCGTGCTGGATGGCGTGGACGTGCAGTACGACAACCCGCGCACCGCGATTCAGTATGGTGTCGGGATGCTCCAGCAAGACCCGTTGGATGTGGGCGCGTTTACCGTGCTGGAAAACTTCGCTTTCCAGATGCGCCTGTCCCGCTTTTTCCCGGATTGGCGCGCCGCCCGGCGGCAAATCATGGAGGCTAACGCCCGCTTCGGCTTCGAGCTAGACCCGGACGCCCCTGTGGAGCGTTTGAGCGTGGCGCAACGCCAACAACTGGAAATTGTGCGTCTGCTGGCGTTGGGCGTGCGAACGTTGATTTTAGACGAACCCACCACCGGCATTTCCGAACAACAAAAAAGCGCGTTGTTCAGCGCCCTGCGCGCTTTAGCCACGCACGAACGCATGACTGTTCTGCTGGTATCACACAAATTAGAGGATGTTATCGCGCTGTGTGATGAGGTGGTCGTGTTACGTGCCGGGCGGCTGGTCGGGCAGAAGGCCATGCCCGCTACCCCGAAGGAACTCGTCAAGCTGATGTTCGGCGCGGAGATTGCGCCCCCCAAACGGGAGCGCGTGCCATTGGGCGCTTCCGCCTTCCGCGTGGAGGGCTTAAGCCTGACCGATGGCCGCCTGCACATGCACGGCTTAACGCTCCATGCCCGCGCCGGCGAAGTCATCGGGCTGGCTGGGCTGGAAGGGAGCGGGCAGGAATTATTTATGCGTGCCTGTGCGGGGTTGCATCGTGTACAGGGCGGCAAAATCCGCTTAGGCCAGCAGGATTTAACAGGCCGTCCGTATCGCCGTTATATGGAATCCGGCGTGTTGTTCGCCGCCGCCGGACGACTTGAGGAAGGGTTAATCGCCGGGATGACGCTGGCCGAACACACCGCGCTGATGCTGGATAACGGCTTGCGGGTGGATTGGCGCGGCGCACGCACCCATATGCAAGCCCAGATTGAGCATTACAATATTCGCGGGCGCACGGGCGATAATATCGAGCAACTTTCCGGCGGCAACCAGCAACGGGTGTTGATGGCGCTGTTGCCCCCCGCCCCCGCCGTGCTGGTGCTGGAACAACCCACACGCGGCCTTGACGTGGAATCCGCCCAATGGATATGGGAGCAACTGCTCGCCCGGCGCGAACACGGCACAACCATTATTTTCAGTTCACCGGAGCTAGACGAGATATTGACCTACAGTGACCGGATTTTAGTCTTTTACGCCGGGCGCGTCCACGAGATTACAGACGCGCATCGAACAGACGTTGACGCGCTGGGGCATCTCATCGGAGGCAAATTTGACCGAGACTAACACCCTGCCGGAACCGGCACAGTCCCGCCTGAGGGACGGACTCGTGCAAGTGGCGTTTTTCATCGCGCCCATTTTGATTTCGCTGGCAATCTCAGCCTTGTTGATTCTGGCGGTAGGCCGTGACCCGTTGGAAGTCGCCCGCCTGACGTGGGAGGGTGCATTCCGCAACAGTCGCTCGACGGCGGGTGTGCTGAATTTTTTCATCGTGCTCACTTTAGCGAGTCTGGGGTTGGTGGTTACGTTCCGCGCTGGCTTATGGAACATCGGCATTGAAGGCCAGATCACGATGGGCGCTATCTTTGCCAGCTTTATCCCCATGCTGTTTTTGCAGAATGACAGCCTCAACGCGGCGGATTACCCGGCTTTTCTGTTGTTGGGGGGTGGCGTCCTGCTGGCGATGCTAGGCGGCACGTTGTGGGCGGCGCTGGTCGGCTTTTTGCGGATTAAGCTAGGCATCAACGAGATTTTCGGCGGTGTCGCGCTCAACGCACTCGCCAACGTCCTCACCATCTACCTGATTAGTGGCCCCTGGCAACCGCCCATCGGCGGGAGCGCACAGGGCACACAGCCCTTCCCGCCGCAGACGTTGTACCCGCAATATTCTGCGGATATGCCGTTCAGCATCTTTGCCTTAGGTCTTGTGGCGGTGGCATTTGTGGCGGTGGTGTGGTTCAACCGCACGCGCTGGGGGCTGAACCTGAAGGCCGTCGGCAAGAATGCCCGTTCCGCGCTGTTGCTGGGTGTCCGCACGGAGCGCGTCTCGTTGAGCGCGTTTTTGGTCTGTGGGGCGCTGGCCGGGATTGCCGGGTCGTACCGTGTGCTATTCACATTTAACAGCCTGCGCCCGCTTTCATCCGGCGGGATTGGCTTTTTAGGCTTGCTGGTGGTTCTGCTGGTCTCCGTGCGGGCGCTGTGGGTGCCTGTCATCACGTTTGTTTTTGCCGCTATTTTATCCGGCAGTACGCGCTTACGCATCTCGCTACAACTGGATTCATCACTCGCCAACGTGCTACAGGATACGCTCGTATTGCTGATGCTATTGGGCAATGGCGTGCGCGATACTTACTTCCGGCGGGATGCCAAACCCGCGCCGCCGGATGAAGCTCCCACACCTACCACAGACACAATCATCCCGGAAACACCCCCACCACCAACGGAGGCAACGCCCTAATGGAAGACGCATTCCTCAATACCCTGCGGAGCGTGGTCGTTAACGCGACTCCGCTTGTGATTGCCAGCATGGGCGAGACCATCACAGAACGCGCTGGCGTGATTAACCTATCGCTGGATGGCAGTCTGGCGCTTTCCGCCATGAGTGGGTTTATCATCGCGTTTGTGACCGGTGATGTGTGGTTGGGCATCGGCGGCGCGATGATGACCGGCGCACTGGTCGCGCTCTTAATCGCATTTTCCAGCATTAAGCTCCGGCAGGATCAAGTCGCTGTCGGCTTTGTGCTGACCTTACTCTGCACAGATTTAGCCCGGTTTCTGAGTCAAGGGTACACGCGCATCGCTGGCCCCAAAATCGACCGGCTGAACGTGCCTCTGTTGGCGGATTTGCCCATCGTGGGGCGTGTGTTATTCCAGCAGGATGTGATTGTCTATTTCAGTTATATTCTGGTCTTCGTGACGTGGTTCTGGCTGTTCCGCACGCGAGGCGGCATGGCACATCGCGCCATCGGGGAACGCCCGGAAGCGGCGTTCGCACGGGGCATACAGGTCAACCGCCTGCGCTACTGGTATACGTTCGTTGGCGGTGCGCTGGTCGGGCTGGCAGGCGCGGCCTATTCGCTGAACGTCAAGCCCGGCCTGTCGAACCCACCTGCGATGCTAGGCGATGGCTGGATTGCACTGGCGATTGTGATTTTTGGCGGATGGCATCCATTCCGTGTATTATTTGGGGCATATCTGTTCGCAGTATTGCGGGCGATTTCATCGGACATCCAGACCAACGGCCTTGTCCTGTTCGGGGAGAGCATCCAGTTTAATTTTGTATTGCTCAACGGCCTGCCCTGGACGCTGATGATTCTCACGCTGTTACTGGTCAGTAGTGGGAGCATCGAGCGACTTCTGCGTGTGTTGCCGCGCCCGCTTCAGCGCCGCTTGCGCTCCTTTCTACGCTCCGACCCGCCCCGCGCACTCGGCACACGCTTTGACGAGAAGCCATAAATAAGGGGGATGACCCATGACGAATGATACGTTGCAATTTATGCTCATCGCTTGTTGCATCATTCCGACGGTCATCACAATGGGCATCGTTTATGCAGGTCTGCGCGGCGGCTATTGGCTGATGCAATTAATCGCCCCCAGCGAAAAACGCCTGATAGCGCAATTTATCGCCCTGCGCGAAGAAGACCCAACCACCAGCACACGAAAGCTGGTCGGGCGGGTGGTGCAACGGCAGGCATTACGGGCAGGCGTGGTCGGCGCGGTGACGAGTGTCGGTGGCGCGTTCACGTTGCCCATCGGCCTGCCGCTTGATGTCATCACGACTGCTCGCATACAGGCCACCACCTTACATCTCGTCGCGTGGGCGTATGAACTGGAAAATCCCGGCCAGGTGCCCAAAGTGCTGGACATTAACGAGATTTTCGGCTTACGGAATGGCGGCGCGTTAACAGTGCAAGTGGATAAAATCAGCCAGCAGTTAATCCTACAGCAGAGCGAACGCTTCAGCAATTTAGCCCTGCGGCGGGCGTTGCTGACCGTTGGCGAAAAAGCGTTCGCCAAGCTCATACCGGGTTTTGGAATGTTTATCGGCTTTGCCGTGAATTACTTCACGGCGCGGGCGTTGGGCTTGCTGGCAATCCGTTGGTATTCTGGCAACATTCAGCAGGTCGGCCAGCAGATAAAAGCCGCACGAGAGAGTGCCAGCCCCCGCGATGTGAATTCGTCTTTGCTCCAGGCCGGGCAATCGCTTTCTCGGCAGGCGCAAAACCTACGCGCAGGCTTGCACAATAGCGCCAACAATTAAGGAATCACGTCATAATCCGGGCCGAACACAGTCAGCATCAACCGATGCACGCTATTGGGGTTCGGCACAACCACACGCCGCCTGTCAACAATCGTATCCATCGTGTATTCACGTTCTAACGTGCTGGATAGAATATTTTCCGGCGGAATGAGAATCGCATAACGGGCTAGCGTCAGCGCATCCTCTAAAAGAATATCGGTGTATACGTTACGGTTCAATGTACGGAGCAGGTTCGGCCCTTCCAGCGCCAGTCGGGGCAGGACACCCGGTTCCTGCAAACGCTGGATAACCGCTTCAAGTACCTGGATTTGACGCTCTCCGCGCACATAGTCATTGTCCTGGTGGCGCGTCCGGGCGAACCGAAGCGCGTTGTAGCCGTTCATCTGGTGTGTGCCTGCTGGCAGGATGAACGGGTCATAACCGTAATTCATATCCGGGAAGCTGGTATCAGAAATCGGGTAGCCCGTCGTGATGGTAATGCCGCCCATCGCATCCACAATGTTGATGAAGGCGTTAAAGTCCACCATCAGGTAGCGGTCAATATAAATGCCCAGGTTGTACTGCAACACATCCGCCACCCAGTACGGCCCGTAGCCTTCCATGATTCTTTCGCCATCTTGCAAAAGCGTATTCACCTGCACAAAGTCGCTGGTATCGGGGATGTTCATAAACACATCACGCGGCACATGCAACAGGCTGATTGTCCCCTGCGCCGGGTAAATACTGGCGATGATAATTACGTCGGTGCGCGTCAGGATGCGGTTGCCTTCCGCCGGGCGACGGTCTAGCCCCAGGATGAGCGCGGTCAGGCGACTTTGCCCATCCCACACAAGTTCGCGCAGGCCAAAGCTATCTTGCAGGTCATCGTCGGTCTGGGCGCTAATCTGCGTGGTGTTGAGGGTGATGATAAAACATAAAAACATCAGCGCGGCGATGGCGCGGTAAGGAGTCGTCATAGTCGTTCACATTTCGGATTATTTAATCGTAAGATGGCAGACTGTAGCAACAGTCGGCATCTAAATATGAGTTTATAATACGCGAAATATCCCATGCTTACATGACGCTTAGTGTACGCGACCACTACGCACACACTCGGGTTACGCCGCGACGATGCGCTTTAACGTTGGTTTTTAGTGTCGGCCTTTAACGTCGGTCGTCATAACGTGGGCGTTCCGGGCGCACGGGAACCGGCACAGGTGCGGGTTGGTCATGCTGTTGGGGGTTCAATAAACGGTTAATCTCGTCTAACAGTCGGCGTCCGCCTGCGATGATGTCATCTAGTGGGCTTTTAGGGTCACGTTTAGTCACGCTGGTTCATCCTTCCTTACCTCACTAACCACAAAATACAAAACCCCCTCGACAGCGAAGCCGAAGGGGTGCAGGTGTGGACCTAATGAGACTCGAACTCATGACCTCTTCAATGCCATTGAAGCGCTCTCCCAACTGAGCTATAGGCCCTTAAATCTGACGCTCATTTTAGCCCCTTCGCGGGGTGCTGTCAATTCTTAGATTACACCAAAACTGCGTAAAAGAGTCAAAACAATTTAAATTTCTAACGGCGGTCTAAGTGAAGGCACATCTTAAACGGCAGAAATGTCAAATACCCGGCGGCACAACCGGATTAAACATAAACATCGCATAAGACAATCTTGACACTATACCGTCTGGACGGTATAGTTTTTTTATGTCAAATAAAAGCCAACTAACCCAACACACCATTATCGAGGCAGGCGTTCAGGTCATCACGGAGCAAGGCGCGGGGCAATTCACACTCGATGCCGTCGCGCACCAGGCCAACGTGAGCAAAGGCGGTCTACTCTACCATTTTCCATCAAAAGATGCGCTCATCGCCGCGATGCTGGCGCACTATCTCGATTCCTTTGATGCTCAAGTGGAAGCCATCAGCGCGGGGGATAGTCGCCCGCACGCCTGGCTTAGGGCATTTGTGGTGGCGACCTTCCAGGAGCAACCCGCCGATATTGCGATTGTTGCTTCTCAACTGGCGGCGATTGTGAACAACAGTGCGTTAATCGCGCCTGTGCGCGCACGTTACGACATCTGGTCACAACGCGCCATAGCGGACGGCCTGCCGCCAGACCTGGCGTATCTGGTCATCACGGCGACGGATGGCTACTGGTACGCGCAGATGTTCGGCTTTAACACTTTTGACGATAGCCTGCGCGGGGCGCTCCAGGCGCGGCTACTCGGTTTGATTGACAACGAATCTTTGTGATAAACAAGTAGGTGACAATGGAATATTTCGCTAAGGCGTTTAGTACCTGGTTTATGGGATTCTTCCCGTTAGCGGAAATTTATGTGGCTATCCCGGCGGGGCTTGCTACCGGGCTGGACGACGTTTCTGTGATATTGTGGGCGGTATTGGGGAACTTTTTGCCAGTGTTGGTCATCCACTACGGCTATGATAGCTTCATCCAGCCCTCGCGCTTCGGGCGCTGGCTGGAAGGCCGCGTGAACGATAAGACCAAAGACCGCATCAACAAATATGGGGTGGGCTTCGTGCTGGTGCTTACCCCCTGGGTGGGCGTCTGGTTGATGGCAGTAACAGCCAAGCTGGTGAATATGCACATCACACGTCTTGCTGTAGCGGCAGGCATCAGCATCACGCTGTATGCGGTGGTGCTAACGATTCTCATTCGCACAGGCGCGTCTATTACAGGTTAAGTTTATGTGATTTAAAACCCAAAAACGTATAGATTTCTCTCACTTTGAGGGAAGTCTTTTTTGATTTTATGTATATAACATTTTTTTCGGAATTTTATAAACGTAATTTTACAGACACATTTCATAATATATGCTAAAGTCTCTTGAAGCTTTCCAGACAATTATCAAATTACATCATTGAAAGGTAATTATAAACGTGAGACGTATAACAAAACTAATTCCAGTTATCGGGCTACTCCTCCTGCTGACCTTACCCGCACAGGCGAATTTTACAACGTGGGTTGTAGCACCCTTTACCACCGGCGCCGGTGTAGCCGCAGTCCCTGTTGTGACAGCCAACCAGATTACAACCACCATTCCCAGTTGCCAGTCAAAGTTAATTCTGGGTGACCCCGCCATTAATGGCACACCGTTAGCAAATGTGCTGAACCTAAGCTATGATTACACCGTGACAGTGGCGGGCGATAGCGCATCATTCATCTACATCAACCTTTACATAGATACAACGGGTGACGGCGCGAACGATACCCGCATTGATTTTGCGCCAGGTGGCAACACCACTGGCATCAGAAGCCATAATCCACTGACAGAAGCGCGTTGGAGTGGTGGCGGCTTACCAGCAAATTCCACATGGGCAACGGTGTTAAGCACCTTCCCGACTGCATCTATCGCCGCGACAACCTTCGGCATACCCGGCTATCCCAGCCTAATCTTTAATATTGGTGATACAGGGTGCAGTTATCAAAACTGGTCTGGCTCTTTCGGCTTCCCTGATGTTGAATATATCGGGCAACCGGGCACAGCAGGTGGAGATTGCGGTCAGCCAGCAAATCGTGGGATGTTACGGATTACCCAGTCCACTGTCGGCTATCAATCACCCGGCGGGGACATCATCCGTTTAGCCAATGGCGCACCGCTGGAAGTCTTCAACGATGCCGGGCGTGATGGCTTTGACGAGTACATCATCAGCCGCGAAACGCTAATTGATGATGTGTCCTGGTATGGGCTGTTCCTGGGCAGTTGTGACCCGGTATGGGTTCCAGCAACGGCTGGAACACGCATCCGCTAAATAACAGCATAGATAATCTCTGGGGCAAGACATATCTTGCCCCAGCCCTGTCCCCGCCTTGCGTCAGCTACCCCCACTCTAAGAATCCCCTATGTAATCATTTTCACAAGCGCCCTGCTGGTGTAAGCTAGAGGTAACCAAACGCCGACTAGAGAAAGATAAACCACCCCATGACGGTTGATGTCCTCGTCATCGGAGCCGGGCCAGCCGGGATTGCCAGCGCCTATTACCTTCAGCAAGCGGGCATCCGCTACCAGGTGATTGACCAGGCGCAACAAATCGCCAATACATGGAACAGCCTTTATCCTTCGCTCCGGCTGAACACAACGCGCTTTTTTTCGCATCTGCCCGGCAAACGATTCCCGCTAAATTATGGGCTTTTCCCGACTGCCAAGCAATACCACCGCTATCTGGTGGATTATGTGCATGAGCATCGCTTGAACATCCAGCTAGGCGTCACAGTCTATCGCATCTATCCAGAGCGCGGCGGCTGGCAGGTGGAAACCAGCGACGGGAGCGCGTGGTATCCGGCGGTCATCAGCGCGACAGGCCGCTTTAACCGCCCTTACGTGCCGCACATACCCGGCATGGAAACATTCTGCGGGCGGATTTTGCACGCGCAGGATTATCTGGGCGCGGCAGAGTTTAACGGATGCCGTGTAATGGTTGTTGGCAATGGCCCAAGCGGTGTAGACATCGCCACCGAGCTAGGCCGCGCTGAGGGCGTGGTGCATCCGGTATTACTTGCTCAACGGACGGGCGTCATGCTTCGGCCACGCTATCCCTACGGCTTGCCCAAACATTTATGGATTATCCTGTGTGAACGTCTGCCGCATCGTGTAGCAGACGCCATCCTCCAACGGGTGAATGCCCGTAGATTTGAAGGTTTAGAGCGCATCGGCATCAAGACGCCCTTAACAGAGGAAGCCAGTAGCGCGGCAGGTGGCACACGCGGCCACGAGCTTATCGACGTGGTGAAGTCCGGCCATGTGCGCCCGGTGGACGCTCCGGTGCGTTTTTACCCGCAGGATATTGAATTACAGGATGGTTCACGGGTGGTTGTGGATGCAGTCATCATGGGCACAGGCTATAAGGCGGTGATTGATGAATACTTCCACGAACCCGTCGCACGGGATAACCAGGGCTGGCCGATGCGCTTAGAGGGACACCCACACCGGCAGGACACAGGCAAGCGGCAAATCGCGGGTTATCCCGGCTTGTATCTGGTGGGGGTGTTCTACACAGGCAAAGGTGCGATGTACAACTTTAATGTAGAGGCCGCGCAAGCCGTCGCGGAGATTCAGGAGCAATTCACACGATGATACGCCGTTTATCCCTGCTCGTTTTATTTCTGGTTTTTCCGTACTTCACCCAAGCACAGGCGGATAGCGGCGACATACCCCCTCCGCCTACCTTAGAAGATTTTTGGGAAGGCCGCGCCGAGTGGGTACTGGATATTTACGACGTGGGCTTGCCTGTCGGCGAGAGTGATACGGTGTATCGGGGGGATGGCATTTACTGGTCTTACCTGCACGCCAGCGATCAATCCGCCGGGATTATTGACCAGTGCGGGCAACCAGTCGCGTTTCCCGGTTGCTTAACCTTATGGCAAAGCACGGATTCCGGCCAGAACTTCGCGCTCACATCGCAGGTGTGTTTAATACCGTGTGCCGCCTGCCCGTGTGAGGATGACCGCGACCATCACGGCAATACGACCTACGGCACACGCGAAGCGGCGCAACAATACCCGCGTGTGTTCTTCACGGAAGATAGCGTGTATCTGGCCTATGAATGGCACGCGCAGACCATCCTCCGCCGTTCGCAGGATGGCATCAACTGGGGCGACTGGTCATACCTGACGACACCCGGCGGCACATGGCCGTCCAGCTTTGCGCCGTGTAGCGATATTGAACGCATCGGCGCACACCCCAACATACGCGGCGAAGTCCATGATTGTTTAGTCGGTGCGCCGCCCGGACTGTATATCGAGGATGATATGCTGTATGTGTTCGTCGGGGCGGGGTCTGCACCGGGCAATATGCGCTGTTACAAGGGGAATCGTCATGCGCCGCTTGATAGCCTGACCCTGTGCGACACTGACCCGCTCTTTAGAGGCGCGCCGGAATACGGCCCGCCGGATGCCCGCGACGCCGACGCGAACCCTTATTTCGATTTCCGTTATATCAGTTCCGCAGATGTCGTGCGCGTTGGGGATTATTACTACATGACCTATGAAGGGGTACGCGGGCCGGATGAACTGGAACGCGGCATGGATACACAGTTCGCGCTGGGGCTGGCACGCGCCACAGCGTTAGATTCCGAGTGGGAGAAATTCCCCGATAACCCGATTATCATGGATGTCGCGTTTAATTGGGGCATCGGCCATGCGGATTTAATCATGGTGGATGACGTGACCTATCTCTACAGCGCCACATCCCAATCCACACGCGGGCGCTATGTTCTGCGCTGGCTGGACGAAGGCTGACCAATGACTCCACCGCAGGCGACCCCGTTTAAGTTCCGCCCTGTCCGCTTGCATGATGTCGAGCCACTGCATCGGCTGTGCTTTCAGCAGAACGAGCGCCGATGGGTTGCCGACCTCATCGGGCGGGCACGGCAGATTGCGCTCAGTGGGCGCGGGGTTGGCCTTGTGGCCGTTGGCGCGGATGATTTGCCGCACGCTTACGGACAACTCACCGTTTGGCTACGCACGGCGGAAATCAGCGATTTAATCGTCACGGAGCCACTCCGCAGGCAAGGCATTGGCACAGCCTTAATTCACTATCTGTTGCGCGTCGCACGGGATACGCATGTAGAGCGTGTAGAAATCGGCGCGGAGATGGCAAACATCGGTGCGCTGGCACTTTATCGGCGCATCGGCTTTACCAACTCACACATCATGGAGCTAGAGCCGGATGTGCGCGTGCAATACCTCAGCATCAGCTTGCGCGATGCTTAACCCCTATCAAGGACGCCCATCGGGACACCATCAGGGACGCCATCAGGGACGCCATCAGGGACGCCCGTCGGCGTGACGTTGACATAACACACCCGCCATGATATTGTCTCTAACAATCTTAGCTATAGTTTAAACAGGACGGACATTACTATTTGCAAAATATCCCGCGAACGTGGGGTATCTTGCAAAATGGTCAAAAAATATGGTGAACCCTTCATCACAAATCAGTCTTGCCGAACGTTTTCTACAACGATTACGCCGCACGCTACCCCTTGCGACTTTCGACACGGTCATCATCGCTATCACGTACCCACTGATGCTTTCCGTGCGCGAGTCATCCATTCCATTTGACCGGGATAAACTCTTCTTTGTCGGTGCGGCTATCCTGCTGACGATAAGCCTGCTCTACTACTTCCGCGCTTATCATCGTGTGTGGCAACAAACCAGCGGCTACAGCGTGCTATCTCTGGTGGCTGCTGTGGGCATATCGACAATCGTGATGCTGGTTATAAATTTGATAGTCACGCCCCAGCCCATGCCCTTCAGTGTGTTGATTGCGGCGCATACGCTCTCTCTGACTGGCATTGTCGCTATTCGCTACCGTTCGCGCCTCGCCAGTGGGCTAAACTGGCGTGTTTTGGCTGTGTTCTTCTACAAGTTCCCGCCGCCCGCCGCCACCCGTGTGCTGATTGTCGGCGCAGGTGAATCCGGCGAAACGTTAGCATGGCGGCTTCAGCATCGCTTCAGAAAAGAGGTGAACTATCAGGTTGCGGGCTTCATTGATGACGACATCCAGAAGCACCGCCTGCTCATCGAAGGGTTGCCCGTCTATGGTGATCGCACCCAGATTCCTGCTGTCGCGCAAGAACACAACATTGACCTTATCATCGTCGCCATTCATAAGATTGACGGGCGCGACTTCCGCGATATCCTGAGTTACTGCGAGCAGACCACCGCCCGCATTAAAGTTGTGCCGGATATGCTGGCTTTGCTCAACGAAAACGCAATTGCCGCCCCTATCCGTGATGTTGAACCGGAAGACCTCATCGGGCGCAGTATTATAGAACGCCATTCATCAGTGGATTTAAACGCAGTCACCCATAAGCGCGTGCTGATTACGGGCGCGGCTGGCTCTATCGGTTCGGAACTCACCCGGCAGATGGCGACCTACGACCCGACATTGCTCATCCTGTTGGATAACAACGAAAGCGGCCTGCACGATTTATTCATCGCGCTTAAAGCCCAGTATCCCACGTTGAACATCGCGCATGTGTTGTGTGATGTCACGCACAAGCCCACACTCAGACAGGTGTTCGACCAATACCAGCCGCAAATTGTCTTCCACACGGCGGCCTATAAGCATGTGCCCCTGCTGGAAGCCTACCCGCACCAGGCGCTACACGTCAATGTAGGCGGTACGCTGAACATGGCGAGCCTATCGCACGCACACCACATCGAGCGTTTTGTGATGGTTTCCACCGATAAAGCCGTCAATCCATCCAGCGTGATGGGCGCAAGCAAACGCCTGTGCGAGTATATCATCCATGCCTACGCCAACATGGAAGACCACAGCACCTACTTCGCGGCGGTGCGCTTTGGCAATGTGTTAGGCAGTCGCGGGAGTGTTGTGCCCACGTTCAACAAGCAGATTAATAAGGGTGGCCCAATCACCGTGACCGACCCGCATATGACGCGCTATTTTATGAGCATCTCCGAAGCGGTGAATTTAGTCATCCATGCCGCGTGCATTACGCAGGGCGATGAAATCTTCCTGCTACGCATGGGCGAAACCGTGCGGATTTTAGACATCGCGGAGCGCATGATTCGCCTGCGTGGGTTGCGCCCCTATGTGGATATTCATATTGAGTTTGTCGGGATGCGTCCCGGCGAAAAACTGCACGAAGAACTGCACCAGGAGGTGGAAAATCCCGGCGAAACCATCCACCCGTACATTTTTAAACTCAGTGGATGGGAACACCGCATTCAGCCACACGCATTTTTAGAGGCGGTTGGGGCGCTCATCAGCGAAGGACTGCCTGCGGATACGCCCCCCATTGCGGCCTTATTGAGTCCGATTAAACTACTGGTGTAAACCGATGCTCAGTCCGTCGCCGGGACAGGCTCCGGTTCCGGTGGCTTAGTGTTTTTTTGGCCGCGCAACCACCACACCAGCCAGATAGTCGGCACGATAGCCACAAAGTTCAGACCCGCGCCAATGAGGAAGGGCAAGCGTGGGTCTTGCTCGAAGATGCGCCCACCGTAAAATGTGGAGAAAATCGTCGCTAGGCTGGCAAATGACTGGAACAACCCCAACGCGCTCCCCCGATAACGGTCATCAACGGTATAGGTCAGCATCGTCTGCAACGAAGGCAACAGTAAACCACTGCCCACCGCGAACATCAAAAGCGGTGGCGCGCCCAATATCGGGATCGTAACCATCGCCAGCAGATACAGCGATATGACCCGCGTCACATTGCCAAATACCACCAGCCAGCCTTCGCCAAAGCGCGCCACCATCCGCCGCAGGAGAAATAGCTGGGTGAAGACCTGCCCGACCCCCACCGACGACAGCAACAACCCGATGCCTAAGTCCGTCACACGCTGACTGTCATTGACAAAAAGCACGTTCTCACCAAAAAGTGAGAATGTCGCCTGCAACATGCCCAGCCCAATCTGAATCACAAAGCCGATGAGTAAAATCGTGACCAGAGGCAGATTAGTAATCACGCTCATCGGCGACAGGCTCACCCGCCCGCCTGCCCGATTAATCACACGTTGCTCCGGCGTGAGTGTTTCGTTCAGGTTGCGAATGGTCAGCCAGACGACCAACGCGGAAGCCAACGCCGCGAACAAAAACGGGATGCGTGGGCCAAAGAACGACGACAAAATGCCGCCCAACGCCGGGCCAAGAATAAAGCCGACCCCAAACGCGGCGAACAACGCGCCGAGTGCTTGCGTGCGGCGCTCGCGGGAGGAAATATCGGTGATGTATGCTTGCGCCACAATCACATTCCCCCCCGTGATGCCATCCAGGATGCGTGAAGCGTAGAGCATCGGCACACTGGCGGCAAAGACCAGCATGATAAAGCTAATCACCGTCCCCACCTGGCTGACGACCAGCACCGGCACACGCCCATAGCGGTCACTCAGCCAGCCGATGAACGGCCCGGCGACAAACTGCGCCGCGAAGAAAGAAGCAATAAGCGGTGTGATGGATTGCGGCGTCAGTTCAAATTCGCGCTGGGCTAAAAGCGGCAGGATGGGAAGCGCCATCGACGCGCCGACGAATTGCACAAAAACAATCAACAGAATCGTAATCAGGCGCGGGTCGGCCTGTTTTAAGCGGTTAAGCATTGCGTGTTTCTTTCTTTGGATGATGCGATAGTTTCTACAAAGAATAGACCAATTACAGGCAAGGTGCTATCGCCATATTGGTTTGGTCTATGCTTTCAGCAAGGGCGCGAAGGCGGCTTCAATATCGGCCAACGACTCCGCTTGATTAATGCGGTCGCGAAGGGTTGTCGCATCGTGCAGACCCGCCACATACTTCAGCAATTGGCCGCGCAACTCGCGGATGGCTTTAATCGGCTCGTAATGCGTCGTTGCCAGCGTCAGCCGTGCCTGCTTAATCGCCGTCGTGCCAATCTCATGCGGGGTCGGCGCGGGCAGGCGCTCCCCCGTGAGGATTTCGTGGGCAATATTGCGGAAGACCCAGGGATTGCCCATCGCCGCACGTCCTACCATCACGCCATCGCACCCAGTTAGCGTCATCATGCGGATGGCATCCGCGCCTGTCCAGATGTCCCCGTTGCCAATAATCGGGATGTGTTGCACAGCCTCTTTCACGCGCTTAATCCATAACCAGTCGGCTTCCCCGTTGTGGCCTTGCGTGGCGAAGCGGGCATGGATGGCGATAGCCTGCACGCCGCAATCCTCTGCGGCACGGGCGAAGGGCACACAGGTAGGGTTGGACGGCTCCCAACCATTACGAATTTTGACCGTCACAGGCACATTGACCGCGTTCACCACCGCCTGCACGACCGCCGTCGCCGTGCCGACATCCCGCAGAAGCGCCGCGCCTGCACCAGCCTTCTTCGCCACTTTGGGCACCCAGCACCCCATATTAATGTCCACAACATCCGCGCCATACTCCACAACAAGCTGGGCGGCGTCGGCCATCATCACCGGGTCATTGCCGAATAATTGCACCGCGAACGGGCTTTCCTGCGCCGGACGCCAGTCGAACATCTCCAGCGTTTTATGACGCGAGCTTTTGTACTGGAGCGCGTGCGAACTGATTAACTCCGTGCAGACCATACCACAATCGCCGGATTCGCGGCACAACATACGGAAGGCATGGTTGGTCTGTCCGGCCATAGGCGCGAGGAAAAGCGGCGGGTCAATCGTCAAATGCCCGATTTTTACAGGCGTTAAGATATTGGTTTGGGGGGTCAAGGATGTGTTTATCATCAAGCTATTTTGATGGCAACCAGCAGGCTTGTAAAGGATTAAGTGTGTGTGTGGGGCATGTCAGGCAGGACTCAATCCATCATCGCTTTATAAAGTGGGCGCAAGCGACGGTACATCCTGCGGTACACGTTTTGATACAACGCCTCATATATCGCGTGCGTGGCCGCGTTCGGCTGGAAGACATCGCCCACGCGCACCATCGCGGCCACCGCGCTGTCGTAATCCCGGTAGAATCCCATGCCTACCGCACCGTTGATCGCCGCGCCCAGCCCGCTTGTCTCGTAGGTGTGCGGACGCACTGCAGGCAGATTAAAAATGTCCGCCGTCAGTTGCATGGCTGTATCACTCTGCGAACCGCCCCCACTCACGCGCAATTCCGTAATAGGCACGCCCGTCCGCTTGACGATGCGCTCGGTGGCTTCGCGCAGGGCATACGCGATCCCTTCCAGAATGGCGCGGTAGATGTGGGCGCGGGTGTGGATGTCGCTAAAGCCGATAATCGCGCCGCGTGCCTCCGGGCCGGGCACACGGACACCCGGCGTCCAGTAGGGCTGTAACACCAGGCCATCACTACCGGGTGCAATATCGCGGATAAGGTCATCCAGCAGGGCTTCCGGCGCGATGTCGCGTTCCGCCGCGATGCGCCGTTCGCGCTCACCAAATTCCAGCTTAAACCAGCTTACCATCCAATATCCCCGAAAAATCTGCACTTCCAGGCTGAAGTATCCGGGCACGGCGGCGGCATACGGCGGGATAAGCGGGATAACCTCTTTATAACGCGGATAGGTGGCGTTGATGGTGGCGGTTGTACCGTAGCTCAACGCGCCGAGATGCGGCTGAATACACCCACTCCCTAAAATCTCGCACGCTTTATCCGCACCGCCCGCGATGAGTGGCAAGCCTACCGGGATGCCAGTATGGTTGGCGGCCTGCGCGGTGATGCTCCCCATGCGCGCCCCTGACGGCACAAGCTCCGGCAATTGCTCCGGCTGGATGGCGAACGCTTCCCATGCCCAATGCCCGCCAGACGCCCAAGCTTGTTTGCGTTGGTCGATGGGCACATAGCCCACCTGCGCGGAGACAGTATCCACATAACGCCCGCATAGCTTATGGATGAGGTAGCCGCTTAAGAGCAACACCTTATGACTCTGTTTGAGGATGCCCGGTTGATGCTGTGCCATCCAGTTGACTTCCGCGTTTTCCTGCACAAAGCGCACGGTCTGCCGGGCACGCGCCAGCCAGAATAACAGCCGCCACTTTTTGCTGAGTGGGGGAATTTGGTCGGCGCGGCGTTGGTCTAGCCAGCTTATCGCCGGGCGCAACGGCTCGCCAGTCGCATCCACGTTCACCACTGTGCCGCGCTGGGTGGTCAGCACCACACACGCCATTCGCTCCTTAAGCACGGCGTCCATCCCCCACAAGCGGCGGCACGCCTGGCCGATGGCGCTCCAAAACACGCTGACATCCTGCTCCGCCCAGCCGGGATAGTCGGAATAGTACGCCTCGATAGGGACTTGGGATTTTGCGACAATATCGCCGTTGAGGTCAAAAATAATTGCGCGCACGCTCTGTGTGCCAACATCAATTGTCAGGATGTGCGGGTCGTTCATGTCGGCGTTTTTTTCCGTTGTGTAAAAATAATTTGAGTCTGCTTATGAAGTCGTTCAAAAAGTAATTTACGGCTGAACCAGCCAAAATATAACTTAGGTTAATCCGTTAGGCATGGGCACGGATTAACCTAAAATTTTGTATAGCATCTGCACCACAATCCGTTTAACATCGGCGCGGCTTTGGGCGCGGCACGGCACAACTTCGATAAAATCCGGGATGCCCAGCCCTAGCCGGATGTCCTCCGCAGACCATGCACTGGAATCATCCTGCTTGTTGGTCACGAGAATACAGGGCGTATCAGGATGGTTGTAGTGGATGGTTTCCAGCAAAGCCACCACCGCGCCGAAGTATTCCGGGCGGGTGCTATCACATATCACAATAAAGCCGGGCACTTGCACATGCTCGATGAGTTCACGCAACCACATAAAATCGAACTGGCGCAGGCCGGGTGGCTCTAAAAATTTGAGCGCGAGTGTTTCATCCACATGCACATCGCCGCAATACCAGCCCTGTGCGTTGCGGGTGCGTGTACTGATGGTCTCTACGAATGTTGATTTTCCTGCTTCAGGGAGGCCAGTGATTAAGATTTCGATGGTTTGGGGTGTGGGTGGTGCGGCGACTGGCATGAGAAGGACCTTGTTTTATGAATTTATTCTAACAATATAAAGGGATTTTAACCATTCGTCAAACGACGCCTATCCCACAAAAATTAAAAAATCTTGAGCAAAGTTAGGTTAAGGTTTGGGCTTTGTTGGGTTATAAAAGCTCTGGAAGTTGTTGTCACTCGTCCACGCGATGAAGTGATACACGCTATGCAAAGCCTGGATATGCTCAAAAATAGTGTCCTGCAACGCTCCGGCTTGCACAGGCGCGGCTTCCGGCTCGTACCAGTACCCCAAACGAAGCCAGTCCCGCCCGGCGGAAAAAGTGTCAAGAAATTCATACAAAAGCATTTTGGGGGGAAGTTTGCTCAGGGTAATGTGCAGGTCATCCGGCCCTAACCCACTCCAGAAGCCCAGCATAGCGTCGTGCGTCGGGTGTTGGGAATTCAGGCGTTGCAGTAAGCGGTATAGCTCGTCGCGGTGTTGCTTAAAAGTCAGCTTGCCGATGAGGTTCTGCTGGTCGAACCATGCCGTCGGCGGCAGGACGAATTCCACCGCCAGATGCTCCGGCGACAGACGCACCTCAATTACCGGGTGATGATGCGTGCGGACAGCCTCCGAGACTCCGGCGGCATCGCGCCCCATCAGGTTTTCTACGGCGGCGGCCTGTGCGCGGTTGCGTGTGTAGATGATGCTGATGGCGTCCACCGGAAGCGGCGTCGTGAGGGATTGAAGCGTAACCCCTGTGCGCGATTCCGGGTTGGGGAACAAGTTCAGACGGTATTCCGTGAGCCGAGAATAGAGCGCGGTATGCAACGCGGACATCTGCCCGATGAGATGTTGCACATCATGAGCGTGTGGATTGTTATGCAGGCCGTTAAGCTGAGCGTGCTGAGCGTGCGTGAAAAAAATCGTCATGAGACAGCCAATTTTTTTGGGTATGAATAATGTTTGTTAGTCTATCACGCAGACGCTAATACAGCAAACAGACGGACGG